>DATJIU010000073.1:0-2172 GCA_035492855.1 Dongiaceae bacterium
GCGCCGCGCGTTACGCCGGGCCGTCCGGCCCAACGGCGTAACGCGCGGTCAGCGCCAAAAACATTTTTATTTCCTCAGAATCATGAGCAACCCCGTCAAACCCTTTGTGATTTCCCGGTTGTTTGCCGCGCCGCGGGAAAAAGTCTGGCAGGCCTGGACCGACCGTGCCCAACTCCTGCAATGGTTCGGTCCCAAAGGATTCAAAATGACCATGGCCAATCTGGACCTGCGGCCCGGTGGCACCTTCCATTACTGCCTGGAAACGCCCGACGGCAAGGAGCTGTGGGGCAAATTCGGCTATCGCGAAATTCAGGCGCCGGAACGGATGGTCCTGGTGAGTTCCTTCTCCGACGCCGGCGGCGGCATCACGCGGCATCCCTTCAGCGCCACCTGGCCGCTGGAGATGTTGTCCACCTCCACCTTTACCGGGGAAGGCAACCAAACCCGGTTCAGCCTGGAATGCCTGCCCCTGAACGCCACGGAGGCGGAATGCCACACCTTTGAACAGGCGCACGAAGGCATGAAGCAGGGCTGGACCGGAACCTTGGATCAACTGGCCGCCCACCTGAAACAATCCTGAACCCAGAAAACAATATGACTGCCTCTGAAAATCCCCAGCCAGCCAACGTCACTCCCACCCCCAAATCCGCCACGCGCTATATCGCTGCCACTGTGCGGGTGCTTTTGGGACTCCTCTTCCTGTTGTTCGGCCTGAACGGCTTCCTGAATTTTATCCCGGTGCCCAAGGACCTGCCGCAGGACATTGTCACCGTGTCGGGCGCGCTGATGCAGGCGGGCTATATGACCGTGGTGGCCGGCGCGGAAGTGCTCATCGCCGTGCTGTTGCTGACCAACCGCTTCGTGCCGCTGGCCTTGGCGATGCTCGCTCCCATTGTGGTGGGCATTCTCACCTTCCACATCGCCCTGCAACCCGCCGGCATCGGCCCCGGCATGGTGGTGACGGTGATGGAACTGTACCTCGCCTGGACGTATCGCGCCGCGTACCGGCCGATGCTCCGGGCCAAAAACATTCCCGGCGCGAAATAACCGCTCCCTCATGAAACTCAAGCTTCCCTTCACCGGCGGCTGTGTCTGCGGCGCGATTCGTTATGAATGCACCGCAGCGCCCATCATGATGTTCAAGTGCCACTGCCGCGATTGCCAACAGGTAAGTGGCGGTGCCTTTGTGCCCGGAATGCTCGTGCCGCTCGCGGCCTTTCGGTTGACCCGGGGGGAATTGCGGTATCACTACACTCCGAGCCTGGCGGGGGGATACCACAAGCGCGGCTTCTGCCCGGACTGCGGTTCGCGTCTCACCGGCGGCCAGTCGGAGGAACGGCCCGCGCCCTTCATCGGCCTCACCGCGGGCAGCCTGGATGATCCGAGCTGGTTCCAGCCGCAGATGGATTTCTTCGTCTCCGACGCGCAGCCGTGGGACCTTATGGATGGCACGTTGCCAAAGTATCCGCTATATCCGCCAAAACCCGATTCCCCCAAGCCTCTCAACTCATAGAAAAAATCATCATGTCCAAAGTACGCGTCAACTGTTTCGGCGTTTCGCTCGATGGCTTTGGCGCCGGCCCAAACCAGGATTTGCAAAATCCCCTCGGCGTCGGCGGCCCCAACCTGCACCAATGGTTTTTCCCCACCCGCACATTTCAAAAAATGGTCGGGAACGGCGACGGCACCACCGGCGTGGACAACGATTTCGCGGAACAAGGCATGGCCGGCCTCGGCGCCTGGATTCTGGGCCGGAACATGTTCGGCCCCATTCGCGGCCCCTGGCCGGATGACCAGTGGAAAGGCTGGTGGGGCGAGACCCCGCCCTATCACACCCCGGTCTTTGTGCTGACGCATCATGCGCGCCCGCCGCTGGAAATGGCCGGCGGCACGACGTTTTATTTTGTCACTGACGGCATCCACGCCGCGCTGCAACGCGCCCGGGAGGCGGCCGGCGAGCGCGACATCCGGATCGGCGGCGGCGCGGCCACCATCCGGCAATACCTCCAGGCGGGTCTGATTGACCAACTGCACCTGGCCTTTTCGCCGGTGCTGCTCGGCAGCGGCGAAAGCCTGCTCGCCGGCATTGACCTGTTGAAACTCGGTTACCACTGCGCCCGGCACGTCAGCACGCCCGCGGCGCTGCACGTGGTGCTCGAAAAAACCAACCCC
>DATJIU010000074.1:0-6971 GCA_035492855.1 Dongiaceae bacterium
GGTAAAAAGGTAATTGCCCTGCCGGATAACTCCAAACGTGTTGATGCCCGAAAAAGAATCAATGGGCAGGCCGTTCGTTGGCAAATTGTCCCAGGTGGTGCCATCCGTGGCGGAGAATTTGAGCCCATAGCGGCCGTAAACCGTTTCAATAAGGCCTCCACAGATGCCCGCGGCGTAAAGAATGCCGTCCTTCTCGGACAAGTCAGCGGTGCCCCGAAGTTGCGTCGTATGGCTCCAGGTCGCGCCATTGTCATCACTGAAATTAAAGCTGTCTTGCAAGGTGTTGTTGCCTGAGGAGGCGAACATGATGCGGCCGTTCTTTTCCAGCAGGTAACCCGAGGAAATGCCCTGGTGTGAGTTCAGCGCTATCCAATTTGTGCCTTGGTTGGTGGTCTGATACACCTGTGCGAGTGGCCGCAGGATAAACGCCATGCCGTTGTAGGCCACGATGGAGGAAGGCACGCCCAAACCACCGAGGCCCGTGGCCCGTTGTTCCCAATTCAAGCCATCGATGGAAACGAATGCGCCGCCCAGCGCCGCCGCCACATAATACGTCCCGCTGGAACTGTCATACGCAATGTCATCCGCCTGGTTGGCCGTGGTGCCCACGGGAAAGCCGGCGCTGCACTTTTCCCAAACGGTCTGGCCCGCGGCCAGCCGGTGCAGGGAGGCATAGCCGTTATTGATAGCCCCGCTGCCCGGGTCCGAGCCAATCCACAAATAGCCGTTGGCATATTTGAGGAAGCGGTAGCTCATGTTGGTGAGGCTGTAGCTCCCCCCTTGGATGCTGTTGATCGGCGTGAAAGAATCGCCGTTATCCGTGGACATGTACACGCCGTAGTCGCCCAGCACATAGAGGCGCGAGCCGTCGCTGGCGATGATATGGACATTGTTGCCGGAAATTTTGCCCGGCACGTTGGCGTTAATGGTTTGCCAGGTTTGGGCGGGAGCAGAAACCGCCAGCCCCGCCAGCAACCCGAAAGACACGATTCCGGTTTTGATAAATGAAGCAGTCATAATTAGCTCTGAGAAACTAATTGATTACCTGGCCAAATTGGCCAACTACGCTCCGTTTGAAAAGCCTGAAAGTCCGGAAAGCGCAAAAAAAGTTCCCGGGGAAAACCCGGGGAAAAAAACTCGCGGCGGGAGCAGCGGGCTCACCCCAGAAACTCGGGGCCCAGACTTGACCAACCGGAAATATCCGATTGATTTTATTATGAAATCACGCCGCCTGCGCGACAGCTTTGTTTTTCAAGGCGGCGAAGATGCTTTCAAAAACCCACTTGCCGTCATCGCTGCCCAGTAGCGGTTCGCAGGCGCGTTCGGGGTGCGGCATCAGACCGGCCACATTGCGTTTTTCGTTGCAGATACCGGCGATGTTCTGAAGCGCGCCGTTGGGGTTGGCGGTATCGGTCAGGTTTCCCTGGGCGTCGCAGTATTGCCACAACACCTGGTGATTGGCCTTCAATTTCGCCAGCGTCGCCTCGTCTGCAAAATAACAGCCTTCGCCGTGGGCGATGGGAACGCGCAGCAGTTTGCCCAGGGGAATCCCGTTGGTGAACGGTGAATTTGCAGTGACTGTTTTCAGGTAAACGAACTCGCAATGAAACTGCAAGTCGCGGTTGCGAATCAGCGCCCCGGGCAGCAATCCAGCCTCGGTCAGCACCTGAAAGCCGTTGCAGATGCCGAGCACCAATCCGCCGTTGTCGGCAAACTGCTTCACCGCTTGCATCACGGGACTGAACCGCGCAATCGCGCCGCAGCGCAGGTAATCGCCGTAGCTGAAACCGCCGGGCACGATGACGCAGTCGGTGTCGCCCAGGGAAGCATCCTTGTGCCACACGAGCCGGGCGGAATGACCGAGGGTGCGGATGGCATGCACGGCATCCTGGTCGCAATTGCTGGCGGGAAATTGTAAAACGGCGAAATTCATTTTGGATGGGGGGAATTGCGATGGCCGATTTTCGCGCGATCCGGCCGGCGGCCCGGCAATCTTAAATCTTAAATCGCGTATCGAAAATGGGTCACTCCATTTCCAGTTTGTAATCTTCGATCACCGGGTTGCTGAGCAGCCTGTGCGCGGCTTCGTTGAGCGCCTTTTCGGCGGCGGCGCGGTCGGTACCGGCCACGAGGTCAATTTCAATGTATTTGCCGATGTGTACGCCGGCCACACCGGTGTAGCCCATCTGGGCGAGGGCAGTTTGCACGGTTTTGCCCTGGGGATCCAGAACGGCTTTTTTCGGAGTAATGATGATTTTGGCTTTCATGTCAGCGGACCGAACATCAAGGGCGGAATGCTGCGGCAAAACGCCCGCCGAAGCGAGTCCTTTTTGGCGCACGTTCCGGCGGGCGTTCCGCCACCCCTTGACCAGTGGGCCGGCCTGCCGCCAAGATGGCCGGGTGCATTCCAAACGCATCATTGTGATTGGTGGCGGCATCGTGGGCCTGGGCACCGCGTACCAGTTGGGCCGCCAGTTTCCCGGGGCGCGCCTCACGGTTTTGGAGAAGGAGCCGGGCGTGGGCCGGCACCAGACGGGCAACAACAGCGGCGTATTGCATGCGGGACTGTATTACAAACCCGGGTCGGTCAAAGCGCGCATGGCCGTCGAGGGCATCCGCGAAATGGTCGCCTTCTGCCAGGAAAATGGGGTAGCTCACGAAATCTGCGGCAAACTCGTCGTGGCCGTAGACGAGACCGAACTGCCCCGCCTCAAGGCCCTGCATGAACGCGGTCAGCAGAACGGCCTGCAAGGCCTGCAAATGCTTACCCGCGACCAGATGCTTGAAATTGAACCGCATGTCGGCGGCATCGCGGCCCTCCGCGTGCCGCAGGAAGGCATTGTGGATTATCCCCAGGTCTGTGCGGCGCTTTTACGCAAGATTTCCGAGCAAGGTGGCCAGGTGGTCACCAACGCCGCAGTCACCAGTTTGCGCCTCACCCCCACCGGCTGGGTGGCTGGGACCGCCCGGGGTGGCTTCGAGGCGGATTTTATCGTCAACTGCGCGGGCCTGCACTGCGACCGCGTGAGCGAACTGGCCGGCGAAAAACGCGCTGTCCGCATCGTGCCCTTCCGCGGCGAGTATTATAAAATCAAGCCCGCCCGCCAGGCGCTGGTCCGGAATCTCATCTACCCCGTACCCGACCCGCAATTCCCCTTCCTCGGCGTGCATTTCACCCGGCTCATTCACGGCGGCATTGAAGCCGGGCCGAACGCCGTATTAGCCTTTGCCCGTGAGGGTTACAAAAAGACCGATGTCGAACCTGCCGATTTGTTTGATGCCTTGAGCTTCAGCGGGTTGTGGAAATTCCTGGGCCAGCATCAGCGCATGTGCTGGGAGGAAATCAAGCGCTCCTTCAGTCGCAAACTGTTCTGCCGGTCATTGCAACGGCTCGTGCCGGAAATCCGCGAGGAAGACCTGGAAACCGGCGGCGCCGGCGTGCGCGCCCAAGCCATGACGCCCGACGGCACGCTGGTGCAGGATTTCAGCTTTGTGCGCGGCCGCCAGGCCCTGCATGTGCTCAACGCTCCCAGCCCCGCCGCTACCGCCTCGCTGGCCATCGGCGCGGAAATCGCCCGGCAGGTTGCCGCCGGCTGAGGCGGATGCGAAGACGCAATGTAGATGCCTTGCCTCCAATGAGGCACGGCTGTAGCCAAGCCTTGGTGTTATCGAAATCAAGTTGCCAATCGGCGGCAAAACTGAAATCTTCTCCTTTCAATTTCGCGATTTTCCCGGCCGGCAAGCCGGGGAAAATTTCGCTGCAACATCATGGCTGAAAGAATTTTTGTCATCGGCAGCAACTCGTTCACCGGGGCGAGTTTTGTGGATTACTTGTTGGATCAGGGGCTGGAAGTTTTTGGCACCAGCCGTTCCGCCGAGGCCAATCCCGTGTTCCTGCCCTACAAATGGAATGACGCCCGGCCCGCCGGCGCGAAGTTCCAGTTTGCCCAACTGGATTTGAACCACGACACCGACGCGCTGGCCGACGCCATCCGGGATTTTAGCCCCGATTACGTCGTCAATTTCGCCGCGCAGAGCATGGTGGCCGAAAGCTGGCTGCACCCCGACCAGTGGTATCAGACCAACGTGGTGGCCAACGTGCGGTTGCACGAGAAAATCCGGCACCTGGCGGGCATCAAGAAATATGTCCACGTCACCACGCCGGAGGTGTATGGCAGTTGCAGTGGCAACGTGACCGAAAGCGCCCCGTTCAATCCCAGCACGCCCTACGCCGCCTCGCGCGCTGCGTGTGACCTGCATTTGCTCACGTTTTTCAAACAATACAAGTTCCCGGTCACCTTTACCCGGGCGGCCAACGTGTACGGGCCTGGCCAGCAGTTGTACCGCATCGTGCCGCGCACGGTGTTCTTCATCAAAACCGGCCGCCAGTTGCAATTGCACGGCGGGGGACGGTCCGTGCGGTCGTTCATCCATGCCCGCGACGTGGCCGAGGGCACCCTACGCGTGGCCCGGCAGGCGCCGGCTGGCGAGACCTACCATTTCTCCACCGACCTTTACATTTCCATCCGTGAACTGGTGGAACGCATCTGCCGGCGCATGAATGTGAAATTTGAGGACGTGGTGGAAGTCGTGGGTGACCGCCCCGGCAAGGACGCCGCCTATCTGCTCGACAGCACCAAGGCCCGCACCACGCTGGGCTGGAAGGATGCGGTTTCGCTCGATGCGGGCATTGACGAAACCATCGCCTGGATCAGCCGCGACATCGAGGAACTCCAGCGGCAACCCGCGGATTATATTCACAAACCCTGATTTTATATGACTCCGAGAAAAATATTGGTAACCGGTGGTTTTGGTTATGCCGGCAGCCGGCTCACGCCGCATTTGCTCGGCCTGGGCCACCAGGTGCGGGTGCTGGACATGATGCTTTACACCAATGCCGGTCTGAATGCCCTCCAAAGCGACCCCGGCTTTGCCGGCTGGAAAGGCCGGTTCGATCTGATCCCAGGCGACCTCCGCGATCCCGAAGTGGTCGCCCGCGCGGTCAAGGGCATGGATACTGTCATCCACCTTGCCGCCATTTCCAACGACCCCACCGGCGACATTGACGAAACCCTCACCCGGCAGGTGAATTTCGACGCCATCGGGTTGCTACTTGCCCAGGCCCGCGCCGCCGGCGTGAAGCGTTTCATCAATGCCTCGTCCAGCAGCGTGTTTGGCATCAAGGACGAAAGCAATGTCACCGAGCAATTGGAGCCGGAGCCCATCACTTATTATTCCAAGTACAAGATGCTGTCCGAATGGCTCATCACGGCAGCGGCCTCCCCGGACTTTTGCACCGTCAACATCCGGCCCGCCACCATCTGCGGCTATTCGCCCCGGCAGCGGTTCGACCTCACTGTCAACAAACTCACCGCTGATGCTGTGCGCAAGCGCGTCATCACCGTTCACGGCGGCGAACAGCGCCGGCCCAATGTAGGCATCACCGACTGCATCAACCTGTACGGGCTGCTTACGCAGGTGGACGCCGCGCTCATCAACGGGCGTACCTTCAACTTTGGGTTCGAGAACCTCAAGGTCATTGAGATTGCCCGCGTCATCCAATCCGAACTGGCCGACCTCAATGTGGAAATCAAGGTCACCGACACGCTCGACAAACGTGATTACCACATCTCCTCACAGAAGATCCTCGACGTGTTGAAATACCAGCCCGTCAGCTCCATCCGCGCCGAAGTCACCAACCTGCGCCGCGCGCTGGATGCCGGCAATTTTCCGGACATTGACGCCGCCGAACATTACAATATGAAGTTCATGAAGATTGGGCGTTCGGCCAAGGCCTACGAATACGCCTCGCGTTAACTACCAATGGCCGCGACGAAGATCATCCCGTTCGAGAAAGCCCCGGCGTATTTCCGGGCGCTGCGCCTGCGTGGCAAGCGCGTGGTGCAATCGCACGGCATCTTCGACCTCATGCATCCCGGCCACATCCTGCACCTGGAGGCCGCGCGGGAACTGGGCGACGTGCTGGTGGTGACACTCACGGCCGACAAATTTGTGAACAAGGGTCCCGGCCGGCCCTACTTCAATGAGCAGTTGCGGCTGAGCAGCCTCGCCGCATTGTCCTGCGTGGATTATGTGGTCCTCGTGCCGAGCACCGGCGCCATGGAGGCCATCAAGTGCATCTGCCCGGATATTTACTGCAAAGGCAAGGAATACGCCGACCCCGACTTTGATTCCGAGGGCAACCTGCCCAGCGAAATCCGGGCCGTGAAAAAGGTCGGCGGCCAGGTGCGGTTCATTGGCCCCATCAAATATAGCTCCACCAAGTTGCTCAACCAGTACTTCGATCACCTCGGCGGTCCGGTGAAGACGTTTTGCGAGGCGCTGGCCGCGCGTTATTCCCGCAAGGAATTCGTGCAGACCGTGGACCGCCTCGCAAACCTGAAGGTGCTCGTGGTCGGTGACACCATTTTCGACCGCTACTCCGCGGTCAAGGTGCAGGGCCTCACCTCCAAGAACAAAATCATTTCCGGCCGGTTTCTGGGGGAGGAAACCCAGTGTGGCGGCGCGCTGGCCGTATTCCGCCACGTGAAACAGTTTGTCCGCAGCGCCCGTTTCGTCAGCCTCGTCGGCAGCGAACCGTGGGCGCAGAAACAGTTTCGCGCCCACCTGAACGCGGTCGAGGACCAGGCGGTGCGTAGCCCGGACTTCACCACCATCATCAAGCAGCGCTTTGTCGAGCCCCTCCTCGAAGGCGCGGAGATGAGCAAGCTGTTTTCGGTCAATTTTCTCAATGCCCGGCCCCCGGCGGGAAAAATCCTCCGCGCGCTCGAACAGAAGCTCCGCGCCGAAATCAAGGCAGCGGACGTGGTGCTGCTCCTCGATTTCGGCCACGGCATGATGCAAGAGCGGCTGCGCGAACTCGTGCAGGACCGCGCGCGCTTCCTGGCGCTCAACTGCCAGACCAATTCCAACAATCACGGCTATAACATCATCAACCGGCAGTACCGGCG
>DATJIU010000075.1:0-21140 GCA_035492855.1 Dongiaceae bacterium
CCACATGCGTGGCCGGTACCGGTTCCAACCATACCGGCTGCCAGATGCCACTGCAGGCGGTGTACATGATGCCGCCCGGGTGCAGCGTCTGCTTGCCCCGCGGTTCGCCGGCATCATCGGTGGGGTCATAAATTCGCACGATCAATTCCTGTGGCCCCGAGCCGTTGAGATAACCCGTGATGTCATACGTGGCGGGGTCATAGCCGCCGCGATGCAATCCCACGCTCTGCCCGTTGACGAACACTTCTGATTCCCAATCCGTACCGTCGAGATGCAGCAGTACGTGCTGTCCGCTCCAGGCCGCGGGCACGGTGAATGTGCGCCGGTACCACGCCCGGTCATGATGCTCCGCCACGCCGGACAAAGCCGACTCCATCGGAAAGGGCACCAGAATGTCCCCGGACAAGGTACGGCCCGCGGGCAAGGCGTCGTTGGTCTGGCCGGCCTGAAATTCCCACACGCCATTTAAATTCAACCAGTTCGTGCGGGTCAGTTGCGGCCGGGGATATTCCGGCAATGGCTGGGCCGGGTCCACTGCCCCGGCCCAGTCGGTCAGCAACGGGGCGCTTTCCAGTTGCCAGGCGCCAGCCGACCAGCTGGTCCAGCCCAAAATCAAAACCCCGGCAACAAACCGGACCCAACTGCGATGTTGTTTCATAAAAAGGAGAAGCGGAAAAATGCCGGCCTCGGGAAAAAAGTATCAAATCGTTGAAAATTCAGGAATGCAAGCCGGCACTTCAGAAATCAAGCGCCCCCAGCGTGAACTTGAAAAGTGAACCAACACCCCTGGTGTAAACGGAGGCTGTGAGGCAAAGCATGCCCAGTATTTATGCCATTCCCGCGATTCTGTCATGAGACATGAAGTGGCCACAGGCATGGCTTTACGGACGGGAAAACAATCCGGGCCGCCGGTGCGGATGCGACCGAACGCCCCAAAAGCAAGAGGGCGTCCCCGAAAGGACGCCCTCCGCGTGTCTTACAATACCCCGATCCCTATCCCGTTTACGGCGTCTTCAACCGGAAGAACCGGGCCGGCTCCGTCGGCAGAATGCTAATGCCATTGGAGAACGCCCCGCTGCCGTCAAACACCCCCGACACGTTCGTGGTCCAGTTCGCCACCGGAGCCGCCACGTTGGTGGAGGAGATCCAGTTGTACGAACCGCCCGGCGTGCCGCCCGTACCGGTAAGGATCAACGCCCCACCGGTGAGCACCGGCGGATTGACCGTCGGCGCGCCCGCCGAGGTGATCGTGACCTCGCCCGTGGCCGGGTTGAAGGTAGCCGAACCGGACGGCAGCACCGTCACGGTCGTGAAGTTTCCGGTGCCAGCAGGGGTGGAGTTGAACAGTTTGAACACCGTTCCCGCCACCAGCGGACTGGCGCCGACATTGTTTACCACCAGCGTGCCGGCGTAGGTGACGCCCGTGAGGCCGGTCACCTGGTCGTTGCTGGGCGTGCCATCAAGGCTGACTTCCGCCGTCACCGTACTGCCAGCGGCGAGCGTCAACGTGTTGTTGATGGTCAGCGTGCCGATCGAATTGCCCGGAGCGAGGGCCGCACCCGCCGCCACGGTCACCGGACCGGCGATGGTGCCGGAGCCGCCGAGCGTGCCGGCGTTCACCAGCGTCGCACCCGCATAGGTGTTGACACCGTTGAGGCTCAACGTGCCCGCGCCCTGCTTGGTCAGGCCACCGGCGCCCGTGAGCGCCTGGTTGACGGCGACGCTATGGCTGGCGCTGTCGATGATGGCGCCGCCCGCCATGACATTCGCCGCGCTCAGGTCGTGAATGAAGTTGGTGTTATCCGCGCCGGCCACGAGCGTGCCGCCGTTGAAGTCCAACTCCCGTTGCGAAGCCCCGTTGTTGCCGGTGCTGATTTCCGTGGCCGTCAGCGAGCCACCGTTCAAGGTCATCAGACCCTGAGCGTCCGCGTTCTGTGCCAGATGCACCAGGCCGAGGATCGCGGTGCCGCCGTTCATGGTCCAGGTGCCGGGTGCGGCATTTTCGCCGACCCAGGTTTCACCCGAGGCACAGATGAACGTGCCCGTACCGCTGATGATGACGTCGCCCGAAGCGCCGCCGTTGTGGGCGATGCTGATGTTGCCGCCACCGGTCTTCACCATGGTGCCGCCGGTGATGTTGAGCGTGCCATGCGCGCCTTCACGACCGACCGCCAGCCAACTGGTGTTGGTAATGGTGCCGCCGCTCAGGTTGATGGTGCCGTAGGCATTGTTGTCGCCCTGGCCGATCCAGATTTCGTTGTCAACGTACAGCGAACCACCGGATTGATTCCAGAAGCCCTGGCTGCCGCCCCAGATGCCCACGATGAACGCATGGGAGTCGGAGTTGAACTGCCCGGCGGACATGTTGACCACGCCCGTGCCGTTGCGGCCGACGGTCACCCAGTTATGCACCGTCATCGAAGCCGTGCCGCTAATGTTGTTGGTGGCCAAGGTATTGTTATCTACGCCGAGCCAGTATTCACCGGTGGTGGTGATGGTGCCGCCGCTCTGATCCAGTTCGCCGACGCCGCCACCCTGACCGACAATCAGCGGATTGACAGCGTCCTTGTTCAGCGTGCCGCCGGTCATGACGAACTTGCCGAAGCTGCCGCCGCGGCCGATCACCATGTCGCCGTTGACGCCCTTGTTCAGGGTGCCGCCGGACAGGTTAAACACGCCGGAGGAGCCGTCGCGACCAATGCCGAACCAGTTGTTCACGGTCAGCGTGCCGCCGCTCAGGTTGTAAGTGCCCCGGGAGAGATTCCCGGCGCCACCGCCGTCGCCAATCCACATTTCGGACGAGCTGTTCACCGTGCCGTCCACCTGATTGACCACACCCGTGCGGGCATCGTTGCCGTTCCAGCCGCCGTTGACCACGGCGAAGTAATCGCCGGACTTGTTAATTACGCCACCGTTGATGTTCAAGGTGGACATGGTCCCCGGAGCCGAACCCAGGAAGAGCCGGCCATTGTTCACGTTCAGCGTGCCGCCATTCAAGTTCATGGTGGCCGTCGAATTGGTGCCATCACCCAGCGTGAGCCACGAACCGACATTCACCGTGGCGTTGCTGTTGATGGTCAGCGTACCGACCGTGTCCATTACATTGCCGACGTCCACATTGCCTGAGGTGGTCAAGGTGGTATTGGTCAGGGTCGCCGTGGCATTCACCGGACCGCCCACGCTAAACCCGCCCTGAATAGTGTTGGTCTGCGCCCCGGCCGGACTGCCCAGCGCCACGCCACCGGCGCGCACGCCGTAAGTCGCGCCCGCGAGGGCATTGACGCCGACGCCGGTATAGGCCAGTTGGCCCGCACCGGTCTTGGTGAAGCCGCCGCCGTTGACGGCTGCTGTCAAGCCGCCGATGGTGAGGTCGTTGGCGTTGCTGATGGCACCGCCGCCCGCTTGCACCGTGTAGGCGCGGTCGATGCTGGTGGCCGGACCGGTATAGCCCAGCGTACCGCCATTAAACAGGAGGTTGGTCGCCGCCGCCGAGGAGGCCCCGATGGCGCTGGCCGACCCGCCGTTGGCGAGGCTGGCCACGGACAACGTACCGCCCGAGAGGGACACCGGGCCGGTGAAGTCATTGGCACCCGTGTTCGCGATCGTCGCGGTGCCGGAACCCGACTTGGTCAGGCCGGTCGTGCCGCTGATCTTGCCGGAGCCGTTCAAGGTATAGTCCACCGTGTCATTGAAGGTTACACTGGCCGGAGTAACCGTGGTGGTGAGGTTCACCGTCTTGGTGCCGGCGGCGCTGTCATCAAACAGTGCCGTATTGCCCTGGTTGTACACGACGGGCAGACCGTCGGCCAGGTTGACCCAGTTGGTGGTCACGCCGATGTCCCAAGTGCCGCCCGCCTGACCATCCCAGCGGGGTGAGCTCACCGAGCTGATCACGAGATCAATGGAATGGTTGGCCACGTTGTTACTGATGGTGGCGGTAACGCCGAGCGGCATGCTGCCCAGCACAAAGCTGCCGGACCCGCTCTTGGTGCCGTACGAGACCAGCGGAATCTGGCCGACTTGCGGCAAGGTGTCCGTGAGGTTGAGTTGAACGTTGCCATTGACTTGAAGCGTACCCGAGACGCTCAAGGGCGCCGTGGTAGGATTGCCAAACGCGGCCAGGCCCAGCCCCAGTGCGGGAGTGCCGCTGGCCAGAGTCAGGTTGGCGATGCCCAGCTGGGCGTTGAGCGCCTGCGCGCCCACGACGAGTTGCGCGCCGCTGGCCACGGAGTAATCGCCGGTGGCGAGGGTATCGGAATTCACCACGAGGGTACCCGCATTCACCAGGGTGGTCCCGACGTAGCTGTTGGTGCCGTTCAGCACCAGCGTGCCGGAACCGAGTTTGGTCAGACCGCCGAGATCATTGGCATCAATGTTCTGCACGATCGCAATGGTGAAACCTTGGGAATCAATCACCGCGTTATTGGCCATGACATGCGCTCCACCCAGACCGTGCAAGAAGTTGGCATTGTCCGCCAAGGCTTGCAACGTGCCACCATTGAAGAAGAGGGCGCAGTTGGCCCCGTCCAGGCCGGCGTTGATTTCTGTGGCGCGAATCACTCCGCCGTTCAAATTCAACACGCCAGCGCCGTTGCCGCCTTCGCAGAACTGCAGGGTGCCGAGCGTGGCGTCGCCGCCATTGATGCTCCAGGTGCCGCTGCCGCCGCCCTGGCCCAGATAAGTAAACCCGCTCAGGTTGGTGATGCTGCCGCCGTCCTGGTTCAGGGTGCCCGTGGCTCCGCCGTCACCGCCGATGGAGAAGTTGCCGCCCCCGCCCTTGGTAAGCGAACCACCGGTCAGGTTCAACGTGCCGTTGCCGCCGTTGCGGCCAATCGAGATCCAGTTGTTCACGGTCACCGCGCCGGCGCTCAGGTCGTATTGACCCACCGCCGAGCCGGACTGGCCGATCCACAATTCGCCGGCGGAAACAATGGTGCCGCCGGTCTGGTTGAAGTAGGCCGTGCCACCGTCACCCACGATGAAGGCGCCGCCGCTGCTCTTGTTGATCGTGCCACCGGCGAAGTTCACCGTGCCCTGGCCGCCGCGGCCGATGGACAACCAGTTGTTCAGGTTCAGCACCGCGGTGCCGCTGATGTTGTTCGTGCCCGTGGTGAGGGTGTTTTCCGCGATCCAGTATTCGTTGTCGCAGTTGATGGTGCCGCCGCTCTGGATCATGAGGCCGGTGCTGCCCGCAACGCTATTATTGCCCGCACCGCTGCCGATGATGAAGTTGCCGCCATCCATCTTGTGCAGCGTGCCGCCAGTCATGTTGAACACGCCCGCGCCGCCGGAACGGCCAATGACCGTCCAGTCGTGGGTCGTCACCAAACCGCCGCTCAGGTTATAGGTGCCGTGAGCATTCTTGCCTTGGCCCACCCAAATCTGGTTGGCCGTGTTCGTGCCCCCGGTCTGGGTCACCGTATCCATCACGGAAGCGGAGACGAACGGACTTGGGGCGGTGGCTTCCACCACCACGTCGGCATTATAACCGCCAATCGTCAGCGGGGTGAATGGATTCCCCACAACGTCCTGACCGCTGACCGCCAGCAAGGTGGCGGTGGCATACTGATTGCCATTGCCCCCGGCAAACGTCAGGTCAATGCTCACGACCTTGTCGGTGTTGACGAGGGAAATATCCGTGGACAACAGATAAGGAGCGTTACCCACCGGGTTACCACCGGCCGTACCCGGATATTGGAAGTTGACGCCCGTGGCATCCACGCGGCCTTCAACGTTCAGCGCCTCCTGGCCGGCACCGAACCAGTCCGGCACAATCAGCTTGCCGGTATCCACCGCACCGGAAGCGTAATGGATGGTGTAGTTATTGGTCACCGGGCCGTTGCCGGCGCTGCCCAGGAAGGACAAGGCCGAAAGGGCCGTGGGCGTGGTGAGCGTGATGGTCGCGTTGGAAACCGCAGCATCAAGAATCACCGCATTGTTCGCCGTGTAGCTCGGCGGCATCTTGTAGGAATGGTCCCCCTGCGTCACGCTGACCAGGGTGGAACCCGCCGCCGGCAAACCGGTGGCCGGGCGGTCCGTGGAATAGCCCTGCTCATAGTAGGTAAAATCACCCAGATAGGGGCCATGGCCCGCGGTGCCCGTCACCACAGCCGGATTCGGCACAGACACCCCACCGGGATTGACGACGAAAAGGCCGGTACCGGTGACGGTGCCGCCATTGAGATTGAAATTGCCAGTACCAACTTCACCCACGTGGAACGGACCGGTGCCGTAGTTCAGGCTGCCCCCGTTCTGGGTATAATTGCCCGTGCGCCCGGCCACGATACCCAGCCGGAAGGGCGTGAAAAATTCGCTGATGACGGGGCCGTTGTAGTTCGTGCCCAGCGCCGTCACAACCTGCGCATCCTGGATGAACGAGCCATTGCCCAGGCTGTTGCCCGCGCGGATCTGGCTGACGGTCCAGTCGGGATTGCCGGCGCTGATCTTGACGGAATTGGCCGCGCCGCTGTCATTGATCGCGTTGTCCAGCGCGCCCGGGACGGTGCCGCCCCAGGCCGGGGCATTGGTGTAATCACCGGTGCCGCCGGACCAGAATAAATCCGCGGCCCGGGTGGAGGCCGCCGACCAGGCGGTTACCGCCACCAAAGCCAGCGCGAGCTTGCTTCGATTTGTTGGGTGTAGTTTCATAATGCTGATGTTTTGCTGTAGGGGTTGGGTTATGCTATCGGGAACGGTCAACTGCAGGGAAAATCTCCAGCCCGCACCGCGCATCCAGAAATTCCGGATGCCGCTGGCGCAAACTGATGAAGTCTTACCATAATTAGCGAGTCTGAAATGCTCTGCTTCAATACAACTTTTATAATATGTGTGACCGGCCAACCGGCACACTTTTCGACTCTCTGGAATGCTCCCAGAAAATGACTTTCATCGAGGCGGGCCTTTCCCCCTCGGTTGAAATGTTAAATATGCGCTGTTTTCTCAGTTGGATTTGAGCATTTTACAGAAACGCCGCGGGGCGTCATGTGGCATAAAGTGGCCACAGGAAAAACAAGCCGCTGGAATTCAGGGAATTCCTCAAGGGAATGAGGGATTTGTCGTAGGCTTTGGCGGCGGTCTTGATTATATTGGGATATGTTTATGGCACAAACCACCCGGCGCCGCGGCAGCCTGCTGCTGGCGTTGCTGGTTGGCCTGACCGGACTGGCGCGTGCCAACCCGCAGCAGCTGGTGCCGCAGGATCTGGACATGCGGGTCTGGACCAAGCAGCAGGGATTGCCCGATGACTCGGTGAACGCCCTGTTGCAGTCGCGCGATGGTTACCTCTGGATCGGCACTGCCGGCGGGCTCGCCCGGTTTGACGGCATCCGCTTTGTTCCCATTCTGCCGCCTCCGACCGCCTCCGGCCTGCCCATGAATGTGACGGCCCTGTGCGAAGATGCTGCCGGCCTGCTGTGGGTCGGCACCCAGGGCACGGGATTGTGGAATTATCATAATGGTACGTTGAGCCGCTTTTACGGCCACGGCGTCCGGCTCGACAAAACCATCACCTCCATCGCCGAGGACACTTACAGCAATCTCTGGGTGGGCACGCCGGCCGGGCTTTTCCGTGTAACCGGCGACCGGGTGGTGGCATATACCCCAGCCGACGGTCTGCCCAATGAGTATATCTCCAGTGTTCACGTGGCCCGGTCCGGCATGGTCTGGATTACCACGCGCGGCGGCATCTGCCAGTTCAAGAATGGCAGCATCAAATTATTTCCCTTTCAGACGGAAAGCCCGGGACGCAGCCCGGAATCGCTCGGCGTGTATGAGGATCGCCGCGGAAATTTGTGGGCGTTTGGCGACACCTACCTGGTAAACCTTACCGAAGGCAAACACCTCAATCATTTTGGCGGCGGCCATCCCACCTCTTCGCTGCGCATCTGGAGTTTGTGCGAGGGCCAGAATGGCGAGCTCTGGATCGGCACCAGCGGCAACGGCCTCTATTGCTTTGCCGACGATAAATTTGTGCCCCTCACCCTCCGCAATGGCGGGCTCAGCAGTGACGTCCGCGCCTTGTGCGAAGACCAGGAGGGCAATCTCTGGCTGGGCACCCACGGCAGCGGCCTGGTGCGGCTGTGGCCGCGCAACGTCAGCCTCTCCGATCCCAGCCTGAAACTGCCCAACCGCCCGGTGACCTGTCTCACCTTCAGCCCCACCGGCCAGGCGTGGGTAGGCTATGAGCGGGGGAGCTTGTACGCCGGAGGAAGTGACAATTTTGAAAAACTCAGTTTTCCGGCCGCCGCCGAACTGCAAAACCTGATTGCCTCAGTGGCCGTCGCCGCCGATTCCAACCTGTGGGTGGCCACCGCCGGCATGGGATTGTACCGGGTGCGGGACCATCAGGTGCAGCGGTTCACCACCGCCGACGGTTTGTCCGACAACCGCGTGCTCGCACTGGCGGCGGCAAACGGCGCGGTCTGGGCCGGCACGGCGGCGGGAGGACTCCATTGCTTCACCAATAATCATATGATGTCCTTTGGACCGGGGGGCATCTTTCCCCGGGAACCGGTTACGGCCCTGCTGCCGGCCCGGAATGGCGGCCTCTGGACCGGATTTGGGAACGGCCAAATTTTCCGCCAGGATACCAACGGCTTCCATGCGGTTTCCATTCCGCCGGAAGCCTTGGGCCGGGCAATCCGCTCCCTGTACGAAACCAAGGATGGCCAGCTTTGGCTCGGCACCGCAGGCGGCATCCTGGCCTGTGTCACGCCGGACACCTGGTTTCACTGGGAGCTGAATCCCGGCTCCCCGGACGATCCCATCACCGGCATTCTGGGTGATGACGACGGCGACCTGTGGTTCAGCACCAGCACCGCCATTTACCGGGTCACCCAAAAAGACCTCACGGTGCTGCTCTCCAGCCGGGGGCCGTTGCGGCCGCAGGTGGTGTTCAAGGCGGATGCCACCACGGGGTTTTCTCCCAGCTACGGCTGGCCCCGGGCCGCGCAGTCGCCCGACGGCAAATTCTGGTTTGGTCTGGACTCCGGCATGGTGTTGCTCGACCTGTACAGCCCGGTGGGAGATGTCGCACCGCCACCGGTTTTGATCGAGCAGGTCACTGTAAACGGCGAACCGTTGGAATCGTTTTCCGTCCCCCGGAGCGACACCGGCACCAACGCTCCCCTCTTCTTTCCCTCGGACCAGGATTCCCTGGAAATCAAATACACGGCGCTCAGCTTCAGCACCCCGGAGAAGCTGCACTTCCGTTACCGGATTGACGGCTATGATTCCGACTGGGTGGATGCCGGCAAAGAGCGCTCCGTGCATTATGGCCGGCTGCCTTATGGCAATTACACCTTCCGGGTGCAGGCGGGCCCGGGAGACGGCACCTGGTACAACAAGGAGGCGCAGTTCGGCTTCTTCATCCCCACGCCCCTCTGGCGCACCCCGGCGGCGCTGTTGTTATATGCTGTGACCGCCGTGCTCGGCGTGGCCATCACGGTACGGCTGGTTTCCAACCGCCGGTTGCGGCGGCGGGTGGCCATCTTGGCCGCCCAGCAGGCCATGGAACGGGAACGCATGCGCATCGCCCAGGACATGCACGATGAAATCGGCTCCAAACTCACCAAGATTTCCTTCATGAGTGAGCGGGCCAAGGGGGAACTGCGCGGCCAGGAACCGGTGGCGCGCAAACTGGATTCCATCGCCCACACCTCGCGGGATTTGTTGAAGTCGCTCGATGAAATTGTCTGGGCCGTCAAACCCAACAACGATACCCTGGAACATCTGGCGGCCTACCTGGGCCAGTACGTCACCGAGTATTTCCAGAACACCCCGGTGGAATGCGATCTGCGGATTGCCCGCGGCCTGCCGCATTACCCGCTCTCCGCGGAAATCCGGCACAACCTGTTCCTGGCCTTCGAGGAGGCCCTGAACAACGCCCTCAAACATGGCCGCCCCGCGCTGGTGCAGGTGACCATGGGCCTGGCCGGCAACCGGTTTGAGATCAAGGTGGAAGATAATGGCTGCGGTTTCGACCCGGCCGCCTTAGCCTTGGCTGCCGCCGCCGCCGGACCGGCCGCCCCCACCAAACGAGGGGGCAACGGGTTGCTGAACATCCGGCAACGGCTGGCGGATGTGGGCGGACAGTGCTTTATCCGCAGCCAGCCCGGCAAGGGCACCACGGTCATTTTGAGCATTGTCCTGGAAGCCGTCCGGACGCCGGGCCGCCGGAGATGAAGTATGAGCAAACCGATCAAAGTTTCAATTGTGGACGACGAGGTGGACCTGCGCGAAAACATCGCGGGCTACGTGGATGCCGCCAACGACTTCAAATGCGTGAGCGTGCATGGCAGCGCCGAGGAGGCCCTGGCCGCGCTGCCCCGGGAAAAGCCCGATGTGGTGCTGATGGACATCAACCTCGGCGGCATGAGCGGCATTGATTGTGTGCGCCTGCTCAAGCCGCAGATTCCCGAGACCCAGGTGGTGATGCTCACGGTGTTTGAGGATACGGAAAAAATCTTCAGCGCGCTGGCCGCGGGCGCCAGCGGTTATCTGCTCAAGCGTTTGGCCCCGGCAAAATTGCTGGAAGCCATCCGCGAAGTTCACGAAGGCGGCTCGCCCATGTCCGCTTCCATCGCCCGCAAGGTGGTGGTGTCGCTCCAGGGGGTACCCGCCCAAGGCAATGAAACCGCCGAACTCTCGCCGCGCGAACGCGAGGTGCTCGACGGTTTGGCTGAAGGGCAGGCTTACAAACAGATCGCCACCCGGCTGGGGGTGAGCATCCACACCGTGCGCAATTACATCCGGCGCATTTACGAAAAGCTGCACGTGTGCTCCTCGGCGGAAGCCGTGGCCAAATACCTGCGCCATTAAATTTTTCCTGTTGCCGCCGCTTATGGTTGCCTCCCCCACCTCACGTTCCGGTCGCTGGCATGCGCTGCTGCTGCTGCTGGTGGGGCTGACGGTGGGTTTGCTGGGGCGAACTTGGGCGGAGGATGCCAGCGCTCCGTGGCAGCCGGCCCAAGGCCCGTTGATGACCCGTTGGGCGGCCGAAGTTTCGCCCACCAATGTGCATCCCGAATATCCGCGCCCGCAACTGACCCGGTCGCAATGGCTGAATCTGAACGGCCTGTGGGACTACGCCATTGTGCCCAATTTCACCTTGGCGGTGACCAATTACGACGGCCAAATTCTGGTTCCCTTCCCGGTGGAATCAGCCCTTTCCGGCGTGAAACGACCGCTGGATGGCGACCATCTGTTGTGGTATCACCGCACCTTTCATGTGCCGCCGGAATGGGCCGGCCAGCGGATTCGCCTGCATTTCGGTGCGGTGGACTGGCGCACGCAGGTCATCGTCAACGGCCAGGAAGTCGGCCAGCATCGCGGCGGCTACGACGGTTTCAGCTTTGACATCACCGACCGCCTGCATTGGCAGGGCACCGAAGACCTGGAGGTCATCGTGTACGATGCCACCGAGGGCGACCAGATTTGCGGTAAACAAATCCGCAATCCCGAGGGCATTTTTTACACCTCCAGTTCCGGCATCTGGCAGACCGTCTGGTTGGAACCGGTGCCCCAGACGTGCATTGACCGGCTGACACTGGTGCCGGATGTGGATGCCAGCGTCGTGCGCGTGACCGCCGAGGTGAACCATCCCGAGGCGGACACCACGGTGGAAGTGACCGTCCTGGCCGCCGGCCAGCGCATTGTCAGCGGGTCCGGTGCGCCCAATGAAGTGATCACGCTGCCGCTGCCCAACCCGCATTTGTGGTCGCCCGCGGATCCGTTCCTTTATGACCTGCGCGTGGAATTGAAAAATACCAATGGCGTCGGCGATGCCGTGGGCAGTTATTTCGGCATGCGCAAAATCGCCCTGCAACGGGATGACGCGGGCGTGACCAAGATCGCGCTGAACAACAAAATCGAATTTGAACTCGGCACCCTCGACCAGGGTTTCTGGCCGGATGGATTGTACACGGCGCCAACCGACGCGGCGCTGCGGTACGACATTGAATTCCTGAAGCAAGCCGGCTTCAACCTCACCCGCAAGCACGTGAAGGTGGAGCCGGAACGGTGGTATTATTGGTGCGACAAGCTCGGCCTGCTCGTCTGGCAGGACATGCCCAGCGGCAACAACCAGACGCCCGAGGCCCGCACCCAGTTTGAAGCCGAACTTCAGCAGATGATCACCGGCCGCCGCAACCATCCCTGCATCGTCACCTGGATTCTGTTCAACGAAGGTTGGGGCCAATACGACACCGAACGCCTGGTCTCCTGGGTGAAAACGTTGGACCCGTCGCGGCTGGTGGACAACGTCAGCGGCTGGACCGACAAACGCGTGGGCGACATTTTTGACATTCATGTTTATCCCGGCCCCGAAGCCCCGCCGCCGGAGAGTGACCGCGCGACCGTGTTGGGTGAATTTGGCGGCCTGGGACTGGGCGTGCCGCAACACACCTGGTCGGCGAAATACTGGGGTTACCAGCCCATGACCAATGCCACGGTACTGGCAGACAATTACCGCGATTTGCTGGACCGGGTGCACCTGCTGGACCGGGCCAGCGGGCTGAGCGCCGCCATTTACACGCAGACCACCGACGTGGAAACCGAGTGCAACGGCCTGATGACCTATGACCGCGCGGTGGCCAAAATTCCGCCGGAGACGCTCCGGGCGGCCAACCAGGAAACCGTCCAAGAACAGCCCTTCCGCGCCCTCGCGGCCGATGCCCTGTTTGCGCGCGTCACCTGGAAATACACCTTCGACAAGCCGGACGACAGCTGGGTGCAGCCGGATTTCAACGACGCCAACTGGCGGCGCGGCATCGGCGGTTTCGGCACCACGGCCACGCCCAGCGCCATCGTCAACACCGTCTGGAACACCTCGGACATCTGGTTGCGCCGCGAATTCACCCTGACCACCGGCGACGTCAGTTCGGCCCGGATTCAAATCCACCACGACGAGGACGCGGAAGTGTACTTCAACGGCGTGCTTGCCGCCAAGGTGGCGGGATTCAGCACGGACTATGAACTGTTGGCCATCTCGCCCGAAGCGGCGGCCACGCTAAAACCGGGCGAGAACCTGATTACGGTGCACTGCCACCAGACCAGCGGCGGCCAGTTCATTGACGCGGGGATTGTCGTTCCCAAGCCGGGCGCCAGTGCGACATCCCCCCAGCCCTGACGGGCCGCGGCGCCCAACCGGCGCCGGGGTTTTCCGGCGGTTATTTCACGCGCACCACGCCCCGGCCTTTGACCACTTCGCCGATCCGCCACGCCGCGTGTTTCTGTCCCCGGATGGCTTTCAGCACGGCGTCCGCCTCCTTGGCGGCGACGATCACTGTCATGCCGATGCCCATGTTGAAGACCTGATACAGTTCCGCCTCCGGCACGCCGCCGCGGCTCTCGATGAGCTTGAAGAGCGGCAGCATGTCCCAGGAACCCTTGCGGATGATCACGTCGCAACTCTTCGGCAACACCCGGGGAATGTTATCCACAAACCCGCCGCCGGTGATGTGCGCCAGACCCTTGATCACCCGCCGGCTCCCCGGGTTGAACTTTTTGAGCAGCTTCTGCACGAGCGGACCGTAGCTCACATGCACCTGGAGCAATGCTTCGCCGAGGGTACCGGCCAAGCCCGGCACGCGGCTGGAAGGCTTCAGCTTCAGTTGCTCAAAAAAGATTTTGCGGGCCAGCGAATAGCCGTTGGTGTGCAGGCCGCTGGAGGCAATGCCCAGGACGATGTCGCCGGGCTTGATGGTTTTGCCGTCGAGCATGCGGGATTTCTCCACCACGCCCACGATGGTGCCGCTGACGTCGTATTCGCCCTTCTGGTAAAAGCCCGGCATCTGCGCCGTTTCGCCGCCGATGAGCGCGCAGTGGTTTTCCGCGCAGGCGCGGGCAAAGCCCTTGATGATGTCGGTGAACACGTGCGGCTCCAGCTTGCCGGTGCCGAGGTAATCCAGGAAGAACAGCGGCTCGGCGCCCAGCACGGCGATGTCGTTCACGCAATGGTTCACCAGGTCCGCGCCGATGGTGTCATGCTTGTCGGTGGCAAAGGCCAGCTTCAGCTTGGTGCCCACGCCGTCCACGCTGGAGACCAGCACAGGCTGCTTGTACTTGCGCACCTCCAGCGCGAACAACCCGCCAAAACCGCCCACCTTCCCCAGCACCTCACGGCGGTGCGTGGCCGCCAGCAGTTGCGGCAGGGTGGCCTTTACTTTGTTTCCCAGGTCTATGTCCACGCCGGCACGGGCGTAAGCTTTCTGTTTCATGCGGCGGGGATTAAACCGTCAAGTGGGCCGGTGCGCCAAGAAAAACTTTGCGTTGGCAGAGATTTACGCCTAAATAGGCCCATGCGTGGGGCGGTGCTGGTCATCTCAATCGGCTTGAACCTGGCCTTGGCGGCCGGCTGGTACGTCGCCCACCGACGGGAACAGCCCCCGGCGCCAGCCACCGCCAACCTCAAGATGGTCACCAACACGGCCACCAAAATCCTGCCGCTCGTGCGCCGCCAGTTCTTCGACTGGAGCGAGTTGGAGTCGCCCGACTACGAGAAATACATCGCCAACCTCCGCGACATCGGCTGCCCCGAGCAGACCATCCGCGACCTCATTGTCACCGATGTGGATGCGCTCTATTCCAAGAAGCGGCTGCTCGACGTGGCGGATCCTTACGCCCAGTGGTGGCGGTCCGAACCGGACACCAATTATGTGGCCAATTACCAGGCCAGCCGGCAGGCGCTGGACGACGAACGCAAGGCCCTGCTCACCCGCCTGCTGGGGCCGGATTGGATCCAAACCGAACTGGCGGTCCGATATCGCATCCCGGTGCCCATTTATCCGCTGGATGGCCCCATTCTCGGCGCGCTCCCCGACGCCACCAAGGAGGCCGTGTACCAGTTGATTGAACAATATCGCAACACCATGCGCTCGCATCCGGACGGCCTTACCCCGGCCATCGTGGCGGCGGATGAAAAACAGTTGCGGGCCAAACTGGCGGAACTCCTCAACCCCGCCCAGCTCCAGGAATTTCTGCTGCGCAATTCCGAAAACGCCGGCAACTGGCGCGACGCGCTCGGTCAGCTCCATTATTTCAATGCCACGCCCGACGAGTTCCGCCGGCTCTTCGCCGCCACCGACAACCTTGACCTGCAATTGAAATTGCTGGCCGACAGCAACGACCCCACCGCCCAACAGCAACGCCAGACCTTGCAGCAGCAGCGCGAGGCCGCCATCCGCGCCGCCCTCAGCCCGGAGCGCTATAACCTGTACGTGCAACTCCAGGACCCGGCCTACCAGGATGCCGTGGCGCTGGCCCAGGCCTCCGGCGGTTCGGCGCAAACGGTGCAAACTCTCTACGCGCTCAGCCAGGCCACCGCCACCCAGCAGGCGCTCATTGCCGCCAACACCAATCTCACCGACTTGCAGAAGCAGATTGAAGCGAAGAAGGCCGAGCTCGCGCAGTTGACAGCCCAGGCCCTGGCGACCGGACAAACCACGGAAACCACCAACGCACCCGTGCTGAATCCTCCCGTGGCCACCGTCACCACCTCGGCTCATACCATTCAGCCCGGAGAAAATCTCGGCATCCTGGCCCGCACCTTTTCCACCACCATCAATGACATCATGGCCGTGAATCCCGGAGTGGATTTTCACGCGCTCAAGCCCGGCGATTCCATCAACCTGCCGGTCATCGTGCCCAACCCGCCGCCCACTCCGCAATAGGCCCGGCAGCCATAATTTATTTGCCGATGCAAAACTGGCTGAAGATGGAGTCCAGCAAATCTTCCGTGGTGGTCTTGCCCACGATTTCGCCCACCGCATTCACGGCAATCCGCAAATCCAGCGCCACCAGCTCCAGGCTTACATCATCCCGCAAGGCCACCGCCGTCCGCTGCGTGGCCGCCCGCGCCCGGGTCAGCGCCTCTTGATGGCGTGAGTTGATGGCCACCTGCAACATTTCCGCGCTGATCTCCCCGGCCCAAATCAATTCCCTGATGGCGTCCTTCAAGGCCTCGATGCCCTGCCCCGTGGCGCAACACACATCCACCATTTTGGGGCGGACTCCGGGCGCGGGCGCCTGGGTGCCCACGTGTACTTCCAGCAAGTTGAGCCGTTCCGGCAAATCAATCTTGTTGCGCACCAGAATGCGTTTCTTGCCGGCAAATTCGGCAAGATACTTTTCATCCGCCGCATTCAGCGGCTCGGAGGCGTCCAGCACGTGCAGGATGAATTCCGCCTGCGCCAGCGTCTCGCGGCTGCGGCGCATGCCCTCCTGCTCGATGGCATCGCCGGACTCACGCAGCCCGGCGGTATCCACAAACACCACGGGCAGTCCGCGGATGTTCGCCGTCTCGGCAATGGTGTCGCGCGTGGTGCCGGCCACGGGTGAAACGATGGCGCGTTCATGTCCGAGCAGTTGGTTCAGCAAACTGGACTTGCCCACGTTGGGCCGGCCCACAATGGCCGCCCGGATGCCGCGCCGCAAAATCTGGCCCTCATCGGCCGTGCGCAGCAATTCATCCATGAAGGCCGCGCCGTGCTCCAGCCGCGCCACCAATTGGTCCTTGGTATCCGGCGCAATGTCCTCGTCCGGAAAATCAATGTGCGCTTCCACATGCGCCAGCGTTTTCATCAGCTCATCGCGGAGCTGGTGAATGCGTTGCGACAGCCGCCCGGCGAGCTGTTCGTTCGCGGCCCGCAATGCGAGTTCGGTGCGGGAATGGATCAAATCCGCCACGGCCTCGGCTTGCGCCAAATCCAGCCGGCCGTTCAGAAACGCCCGGCGCGTAAATTCGCCGGGGCCGGCGGAACGCGCCCCGTTTTCCAGCACGGCATCGAGCACCAGCTTGGCCGGCAGCAGCCCGCCGTGGCAGGTGATCTCTACCACGTCCTCCCGCGTAAAGGTGCGCGGCGCGCGCATCACGGCCACGAGCACTTCATCCACCGTCACGCCTTGTCGCACAATCTTGCCGTATTGGAGGGTATGCGTGGGCGCGGCGGAAGGTTTCACCGAACTCTTGCCGACAGGCACGAAACATTTGTCCGCAACCGCCAAAGCCGCCGGGCCGGAAAGCCGGATGACCGCCAGCCCGCCTTCGCCCAGGGGAGTGGCGATGGCCGCAATGGTGTCGTCAAACATGGCGGCAGTTGCCGAGTTGGTTCTCCGCGTCGCGGCCCTGCAAAAACAGCCGCGCCTTTTCGTAGCTTTTCTTGTGCAGATAATGCAGCAACCCCGGATCGGTGGTGGGCGGCAGTTGCCGCGTCAAGGTGTCCAGCCGCGTGAACAACGGCATCAGGTCCGGCTTGGGCTTGGCGGTGGCCATGCGCTTCACCGCGGCGTCCAGTTCGTTCAAGGCGTGCAAAATCTCCTGTTCAGTGCCCGTCATACCTCTTGAATAACCATTCCGCCGCCGCTTGGCCATTCGCAAATCATGGCCCCCGCAACGGCGCGGTTTCGGGCGGTACGTCTGCATTTGCATTCCGTTGCCGGACATCCAATAATCCCCGCGATGGCCAACCCCTTGTTTCTTGGCATTGAAGGCGGCGGCACCCGTACCGTGGCCCTGCTGGCCGATGCCGCCGGCACCCTGCTTCAGCGACACGAAGCGGGCCCGGCCAACCTGCAACTGCTGACCGACCGCGAACTGCAAGCGCACTTTCGCGCCCTCGCCAAAAATTTCCCCCGCCCTGCCGCGCTGGGCATCGGCCTGGCCGGCGCCCGCACCGAAGCCGACCGCGGACGCATTCGCGCCGCCGCCGCCAGCGGGTGGCCTCGAATTCCCTGTTACGCCACGAACGACCTGGAAACTGCCCTGGCCGCCGGGGGAACGGACGTTCCCACCACCGCCGCGCGCATACTTGTTTTGAGCGGCACCGGATCCTGCTGTTATGGCCGCAACGCGCGGGGCCAGACCGCCAAGGCCGGTGGCTGGGGGCATATTCTCGGCGACCATGGCAGCGGCTACGCCATCGCGTTGCGTGCCCTCCAGGCGGTACTCGTGCAGTACGACCACACCGGCAAGTGGCCCCGGCTGGGCCAGCGGCTGTTGCGCACCTTGCTGCTGAACGAGCCAGACCAGCTCATCCGCTGGGCGCAGGCCGCCGGAAAAACGGAAGTGGCCGCGCTGGCGCCCGAAGTGTGCGCCGCCGCGCAACAGCGCGACCCCCTGGCGCGGGAAATTTTGCAGCGCGCGGCCGGACATCTGGCGCGGGATGCCGCCGCTTGCGCGCGGCAACTGAAATTGCCGCCGGCCGCTGCGCGCGCGCAAATTCATTTTATCCTGGCCGGCAGCAATCTGGTACGGCAACCGCAATTTGCGAATTTAGTCCGCCAGCACTTGCAAGCCACCTGGCCACGGGCGGTGATCGCCCCGCTGGAACGCGAGAGCGCCTGGGGCGCGGTGGCCCTGGCGAAATCGGTCCTCACCACGCCCGGCGACCGCGTAGGGCTGAAACCGGAAATTAAAAAAGAGGGCTCGATTTTCCGGGACACCGGCCTTTCGCCCACGGAACTGCGCAATCCGCGCTCCATGAACCTGGACCGGCTGCCGGTGGCGCAGGCGGTGGATTTGATGCTGAGCGAGGACGCCAAAATTCCCGCGGCCTTGCGTGCCGAGCGGGCGAAAATCACCCGGACGGTGCAGCTCATCGTGCGCGCGTTTCGTCGCGGCGGACGGCTCTTTTATGTGGGCGCCGGCACGAGCGGCCGGTTGGGAGTGCTGGATGCCAGCGAATGCCCGCCCACCTTTCGCACGCCGCCGGAACAGGTGCAGGGCATCATTGCAGGCGGCCAGACGGCGCTCTGGCAGGCGGCGGAAGGCGCGGAGGATGATGCCGCCGCCGGGGGCCGGGCCATGGAATTTCGCGGCGTGAGCCGGCGCGACGTGGTGGTGGGCATTGCCGCGAGCGGGCGCACTCCGTTTGTCTGGGGCGCGCTGGCGGCGGCGCGGGCGCGCGGCGCGAAGACGGTTTTGGTTTGCTTCAACCCCGCCTTGCACGTGGCGCGGAGGCATCGCCCGGATGTGGTGATTGCTCCCCAGATTGGCCCGGAAGTGCTGACTGGCTCCACGCGGTTGAAAGCCGGCACCGCCACCAAGCTCATCCTGAATCTGTTCACCACCCTGAGCCTGGTACAAATGGGCAAGGTGGTGGAAAATTTGATGGTGGACCTGAACCCTTCCAACGTGAAACTGCGCGACCGGGCGGTGCGCATTGTGCGGGAACTGAAACACGTGGACGCCGCGACCGCCCGTCACGCGCTGGAAGCATCCGGCTGGGTGGTGGCGCAAGCGCTAAAAAAAATATGACCGTCGTTGGTGGCGCCAACGACGGTGCTTGCAGAATCTGGCGGTTACAACCCCGCCTTATTTGACCAGGGCAATTTTGGTGACGGTCATTTCCATCTTGCCGTCTTTTTCGGTCACCGTACCGGTGGCGGTCACCTTGGCCGGTTTTTTGCAGATGTTGTCGTGGAATTCATCGCTGACCTTGTTGTCGGTCAGGAAATAATTGGTGGTTTTGCCGTCCTTTTCCACCTGGATGACATTCTGGCAGTGCTTGGTTTCGTGCAGGGCACACTTGCCGCAGGTGCCCATCCCGGTGATGGTGACTTCCTTGTCGGCGGCGGCAAAGGCGGGCAGCGTCAGGGCCAGGGCACAACCGGCGACCAATCCAGCGAACAGTGTATTAATTGATTTCATATTTTGAATTTGGGTTCAGAATATCAGACCAACTGGCGGGGCTTCCGTTCAATCATTAATCCCAAGCCGGATGCCCCGGCCACTTCAACAGACTGCCGGAAAGAAGGTTAGCACAGTGGCGCCGCCGGAATGAATGAGCTGTTTGAGCAGATAGTATTTCAAGAAACAGCTCAAGCCGGTGATGAGGATCAACGTGAGGGCGCTCAAGAGGAACAGCCCCAGTGAATGCGTAAGGTCGGGCAGCATCACCCGGGGAATGCCCTGGTACATGACCGAAATCGTTAAAGCGATGCCCACCACCCAAGTTAGTCCGGGAGGCATCTGCGGAAAGGCATTGAGCACGCGTAAGGTAAAGAGGGGCCCCAAAGCGTAAGCCACTACGGTGAATGCCTGGGTAAATGTTTGCCGGCCGTGAAAACTCTTGCCAATCATGTGGATGATTTGGGCCCCCATGAATAATGCCACCAGACTCAGGCCCAGTTGCACCGCTTCATAACGCATTGCCGGCTCGGGCAAAATCCGGACGGTTTTTTCAACCTCCCCACCCGTGCGGCGACCGATGTGCACCAGGCCGTAAGTTTCCACTGCGGTAGTTAGCACCAGCAGCGGAATCACATAGATGACAAAAATGGTAAAAAAACTGCGTTTGGCTTCCACAACCCGCTCCCAAGTAGCAGCTGAATCAAAAATAAACAACAAGGCCTTGATCATATATGTCTGTGCAAATAGATAGCGGCGAACCGCTTCGCTGACAATCCTAATCACGGTTGCGTTCAGGCATTAAAGGCTTACATTATCGTCATGAATCGATTTTCGAGGATTTCCGGGCGCACCTTGGCCCTGAGCGCACCGCTGTTGCTGGCACTGCTGCTGGCGGGGTGTGCTTCCAAGCCTTCGATTGACTGGGCCGCCCGGGTGGGCAACTACACCTCCGATCAGGCGCTGGTTGATTTTGGCCCGCCGGACAAACAGGCCGAGACCAGCACCGGCACGACAGTGATGGAATGGATCAGCCAGCCCGAGTACATGCAGACCTATGATCCGGGTCCCTATTACGGTTATGGCGGCCGGCATCACTACCCCGATTATTACTGGCGCGGGCCGAGCTATTCCGACACCGTTTCCTACGTCCATGTTTTGCGGTTGGTTTTCGACGCGAATCACCGGCTCACAGGCTGGAAAGACTATTATCGCTAGAATCGAGTTTCCTTCCGGCGCTGGTCGTGTTTGAATCAGCCGCATGAGCGACGTCAATCTGGGCATCTGGGGCAAACTCACCAAAGTGGTGATTTTGCTCATTGGGGTCGCCGTGATTCTCGGCGTCGTCATCTGGTACCTGCCGCTCATCCAGCAAAATGAACGCATGCGCAAAGAAATCAGGCGCAAGGACGAGCAGATCCGGCAGGAAGAGGCCACCGCCCGCGACCTGAAAGCTTCCATCGACGCCCTGCGTTCCGACCCCAAGACCGTCGAACGTCTGGCCCGCGACAAATTC
>DATJIU010000076.1:0-8850 GCA_035492855.1 Dongiaceae bacterium
GTGGCCAGCACCGCATTGGGGCAGGCCCCAAACGCGCCGTGGTTGAGAAAGGTGATTTTGGGATCCAGCGACCACAAACCCGGATCGCAGGCGGGTTGGGAGATAACGGAGGTCATTGCGGATGATTTGCCGTGAGCATGAGGGGTTCCTGGGGGCCGGGGAATTTGGGCCCGCGGTGGAACACATACAAATCCAGCGCGCACCAGGAGCGCGCGAAAAATTCCCGGGCCTTGACCCGCGCCGACCATTGGAAGCGCAAATCCGGCGCGGCAAAGGCGACCGCGTTCAAGCCATGATTGCGGGCAATCCACAGCGCCCGGGGACAATGAAAGGCCTCGGTAATCAGCGTGCAGCGAGTCAGGCCAAACACCGAGCGGGCCCGCACCACGGAATCCAGCGTGCGGAAACCGGCATAGTCGCACGTGATGGCCGCGGCCGGCACGCCGGCGGCAACCAGGGCGGCGCGCATGTCATCGGGTTCATCGTAACTCGCGGTGTGGTGGTCGCCGCTGACCAGCAGATGCCGCACCTTGCCCGCATGATACAGCGCCGCCGCCGCCGTGATGCGCTGGGTGAAATGCAAGTTCTCCAAACCCCGGGCCGTGGTTTTGGACGTGCCCAAAACCACGCCCACGTCATTGGCCGGCACGGTATCCACGGAACTGAAGATGCGTCCAGCCGCGGCCTGGGAGCAGACGAGGTTGGCCCAAAGCATCAGCCCCGCCGCCGCCGCCCCGAAGGGCAGCAGGGTCTTCCAAAGCCACGTCCGTTTCCGCAGCAGATTGAGGGAGTTTTTCATGCCGGCTTACGATTTTCTTTCCGACGCATTGTGTTCGCCTCGTTGATTGCCTGCAAGGCAGCAATATGAACTGCGAAGAATCCCTCGCCGGATAAGGTGGACTGCTGCCGCAAATCCGCGCCGAAGTTTGGCGCCCGGTAGGGGGACGGTTTTCAAGGCGACGGGGCATCTTTTCAATCGCTTTTGTATAATTTGTTCAGGAAAACGAGAACCGGTGACATTGAACTCGGGAAAGCAATTCCGACCGTCGGAAGGGGTAAAAAAGGAGAATTTAGGAAGATTTTTAGTCCGGCTTAACTAATTCCGAACAAGACGGATCCAAAGTAGGCCAGGCGGGCCCATGGTCATAACCTTTGCTTTTCGCGCCTTTTAAGGCGATTATTGGAGCAATGGTGGCATTTCGGGAAGGCTTTTGGCCGCTCTCAAGTGTCGCCCCAAAGGAGATCAAAACAGCACGAACGGTGATGATTTTTTATCGTCCAAAGCAATGAAATGGTTTGCGATCATTTTATTTTGTTGCACGAGTCTGACCGCGCGCGCCTATACGTATCAGGAGCAGGCTGTGGCGGCGGTGCTGATGGGCGAAGCCTGGTCTGAGGGAGTGCAAGGCATGACTGCCGTGGCCGAAGTCATCCATCAACGGGCTGCGGAAAAATCCGAGACGCCGCTGCACGTGGTGCAGATTCACCAGGGAAAGGTTCATGCCTTTTCCTGTCTGAACGGGACGACGTTAAACCGGCTCATTCGAAAATTCAGCGCGGAGCCGGATTACCAAAAGGCCTTGCAGATTGCCGCCACCGCCTGCGAAAACCCCCAAGCCTTGCCCGGCATCACCAATGCCGCCAATCACTTCACCCGCAAGGAAGAAAAACCCTACTGGGCCAAAGGGGTGCCTCCGGTCGCCATTATTGGCCACCATGCCTTTTATCGGCTGGAGCATTATTGAGGGGGTACGTTGGCCGCCTCTGCCCATTCGTTGATTCAGAAATGGAGCAACTCGGACGGTACTTACGACCCAACCGGAATCGCTGATGATTGCCCACGCATCCCGGAAAAGCCGCAACCACGGGAACAACTTGACCGGTTTCTTCAAATGAGTTGGGCGGCTCCGCGGTCGGCTTAAAATGATGGAAACTGTAATTTTCGCAGTCGGTTTTGGGGAACAATTTGCGGGTCCGGCGCGAATTGCTGTTTGCAGAACAATTCAATTCCGTGGGCCCGGGCGGCATTTCGTAATCGCGCCAGAGCGGCGGCAGTGGCGGAGTCATTCATCTTATCCTCGTCCTCTAATGCCACCAGCGCCGCCGGCAAATGATTTTTGGCCTCCCACCAGCCGCTCAACCACTGGTTAACGACCCGGGGCAGGTCGCCCAAATGCGTGGCGGATAAAATCACAATCAACGAATCACACGCCGTGGCCACGGCGTCCGCCAGATTTTGCGGCTCCCACAACGACTCGAAGCTCCAGTCTTTGAGTTCAAAATGCTCGTAGATTTCGGCTTGAGCGCCTACACCATTCATCAGCGCCTTGGCGCGCATTCTGGCTGACCAATTTTCGTAAATAACGGTCACGGTCTGGAGGTCAATCTCCGGCGCGCCGCTGAAGGCATTCAATAAGTGGTTTTGCTCCGCGTTCATGACTTAAAATTACGGCAGCGGAAGCCGGTATGCCATCGGGAGGGTTACTGGTTCGGCCTCAGGAACTTTCTGAACCGGACTCCGCGCCCGTGGCATTTGGGGTTGCCGCGAACCCGGCGCGGCTTGGTGGTATCTTTAAAAAGTCACACGGCAATCGGCGCCTTGATGGCCGGATGCGGGTCATAGCCGACGAGTTCAAAATCCTCGTACTTGAAGTCGTGGATGTTTTTGACGGCCGGGTTCAGTTTCATTTGCGGCAACGGCCGGGGCTCGCGGGAGAGCTGCAGTTTGGCCTGCTCCACGTGGTTGCTGTAAAGATGCAGGTCGCCGAAGGTGTGGACAAATTCGCCGGGCCGCAGGCCGCAGACCTGGGCCACCATCAAGGTTAGCAGCGCGTAGCTGGCAATATTGAAGGGCACTCCCAGAAAAATGTCCGCGCTGCGCTGGTACAACTGGCAGCTCAACTCGCCCTCGCTCACGTAAAACTGGAACAGCGCATGGCAGGGCGGCAACGCCATCTGGTCAATTTCCCCGGGATTCCACGCGCTGACGATGAGCCGGCGGCTGTCGGGGTTTTTCTGAATCTGGGCGATGACGTTGTCAATTTGGTTGATGCCCCGGCCATCGGCGGTGCGCCAGTCGCACCACTGCGCGCCATAAACCCGGCCGAGATCACCGTTGGCGTCGGCCCATTCATCCCAGATGGTGACCTTGTTTTCCTGCAACCAGCGCACATTGGTATCGCCCCGCAGGAACCATAACAACTCGTAAGTGATGGACTTGAGATGGGTCTTTTTGGTCGTCAGCAGCGGGAAAGTGTCGCGCAACGGATACCGGGCTTGCGCGCCAAAAACGGAATAAGTGCCGGTGCCGGTCCGGTCGGCCTTGAACTTGCCGTGGTTGAGCACGTGGCGCAGCAAATCGAGATATTGAATCATCGCGGGCGAAATTTTAATGCTGCGTTTTTAGAAAGCGACACAAGATTGTTTTAACAATTTTTTTGGGTTTTGTGCGTGGGCCGAAATTACAAGTGGCTGCGGGTCAGTGAAATGAAATATTTTTCGAAGCCTTTTTTAGCCCAAAAAAATTAGTTCACCATTAAACCACATGCCTTCCGGCGCCGGGTTAGAATGCCAGATGGTATGCGAAAAACCGCAACCAGAGCCGGCCTACGGGCCGAGGGGGAAGAGCTATGCAAAATGCAGAATGACCCGATGCGCGCGATGGCGAAATTCTGCATCCCGCATTTGTCGCCGGGCTGCGCCTACCCTCCGACGCAGCGACGGGAGACGGAAAGTGACGTCGCCAGATTGCGGCGGCAACCCCCAAGCGCGAACGGGCCGTCCGCGCCCCGAAAAATCGTGAAATCCAAGCCAATCAAGCCAGATCAAACCACTTTTATGGCCCCAGTCCACGCATCCCGACCGGCATATTCCGCAACCCGCACTCCCAATTCCGCAATTATCTGGGCCGTCTGCCCGGTGGCCGTCCGCAAGGACAAAATTACCAAACGAACCCAAATTTTTTGGAGCAATAATTTATTGCTAAACTCTGACCAATAGCGATTTGCGAATGAAACTGACGCTGTATCGATTTGGGTTCGTTTGGCTTCGTTTGGGGGGATCCGGGGCAGACGCCGCATTATGGTGCCGGCACTTTTTGCATGCCCAGCGGCTGGGCAATTTCGTCCAACCGTACCTGAATGAGGCTTTGCAAGGCGCGTTTTTGTCCGGCCAGGAACCAGGCAAACGCCGGCAGGGTGATAAGGGTAACGGTGAGCCACCGCCCGCACAAGCCGATCAGCAACAGTTCCAGCGCCAACAAGCCCCAGAAGGCCACCTGCGCCTGCAACGACCAGCGGGCCCGCAACCGGCACCGGATCATCTGCCGGTTTTGCGGATGCGTCTCGGCCACCGTGGTGAGCTGCAGCCGGCTCCACCGGCCGCCATAGACTTCCAAATCATAATCGCTCCAGCCGGCGTCGGGTTTTACCGGCCAGTTCTCGCTTTGCAACCGGTCCATCACGGCGCGCAGAAACTGGAGGCGGTCCAGCGGACGTTCCAGCCAGTATTCCACCCGGCCCAGGGATTGTTCGCTGTGTTGCCGTGCCAGAGAATCCAGGCTGGGGGCGGTGAGTGTGGGCGAGGGGCGAAGCGTGAGCCGGCCGCGGTAGCGCGCCCACCCGCGCCCGATGGGCTGCAACAGGTAGAGCAGCGCCACCAGTGGCCGCGACCAGAACCGGCATTTGGCCTTGGGCAGCTCCGCCTGCATCGCGGCCGCCACGCAGACGCCCACCGACACCAGCAGGCTGGTGAGGGCCAGCGGCAGCAGCCACGGCACCCACGGCGTCAGCACCCAGAGCGGCAGCGCGACCAGGAGATAGTATTCTGGCGTGGTGCACAACATCAGCGGCAACGTGGGTTCGGCGGTGTACAGGGTTTGAAACCAGCTCGTGCCGAACGGGCCGTGATAGATGATGGGCGGGACCAACCGCACGCCGGCGTTGGCGGTGCCGTAGATGCGTCCGCGCCAGATGCCGCCGCCGAACGAATTGAAATTCTCGGGATGCTTTTGGGCCAGCAACGCCTCGGCCTCGCCGTACCCCTGCTGTTGCTTCAGGTAATCGCGGACGGTGGAGCGCCGGTAATGCCACACAAAACCCGCGGGGCTGAAACCGATCTTGAAGCCCGCCTGCTGCAGCCGCCAGCACACATCCACATCGTCGCCCGCGCGGCGGAAAATTGGATCGAAGCCGTGAATCTGGTCGAGCGCGCTTTTGTAAAACGCCATGTTGCAACCGGGGATATGCTCGGCCTCGCGGTCGGTGAGCAACACGTGGGTGGGCCCGCCGGGCGAAGCCATCACGGCGGCGGCCACGGCGCAATCCTCCGGCGGCAGCAGGTTGGGCCCGCCGATGCCGGCAAAATCTCCGGCCAGCAGATCGCCGACGAGATAATGCAGCCAGTCCTCGTCGGCGCGGCAGTCGGCATCGGTGAAGGCCACGATTTCCCCGGTGGCCGCGGCGATGCCGGTATTGCGCGCCACGGACAGGCCGAGATTTTTCTCATGCCGGAAACTGCGGACCTGCGGGTAATGCGCCGCGATGCGGGGCGTGGTGTCGGTGGAGCCGTCATCCACCAGAATCACCTCGTAATCGGGATAATTCAGCCGGCTCAGCGACTCCAGGCAGGCGGGCAGGGTGCGGTCGCCATTATAGCTGGCCACGACCACCGAGACCCGGGGATACCGGGGCAGGGGAAAGCTCGGCGCCAGGGCAAACTGGCTGCGGACGGCGGCAAAGGAGGGCTTGGGCAGACGGCTGGCAGTCGTGAGGCCCAGTTCCCAACCTTCCACCTTGCGTCCGTCCTTGTACCAATCATCGGTGAAACTGAAGATGACCGCACCGGCCAGCCCGCCCCGGAAGACCCGTTCGATTTGCCAGGAAAGGGTTTCACTTTTGCGTGGTTCCCCTTCGCGCAGGGAATCCATGCCGAACTCACCGAGCAGCAGGGGCCGGGGGCCGGCCAGGGTTTGCAACCGGGCCAGATAGTTCGTGAAGGGCTGCCGCTCGTGCAAATAGACGTTGAAGCAGAAAAAATCCAGGTTGCGCGGCCGGAGAAATTCCGTGGGCGGATAATTGGTGTAGGTGCAAAGGCAATCGGGGGCAACGCTTTTGGCGGTTTCAATGAGTTCATCAATGAACCCGGCCACGGCGGCGGCCCCGCTCCAGCGCACGATGTCGGGCGCGATTTCATTGGCCACGCTGTAGGCGAAGACCGCCGGGTGATTGCCGCTGGCGGCCACGGTTTTGCGGACGGTTTCGTGCGCCTCGGCCCGGCGTTCCGGGGAATCCAAAAAACACAGATGCTTGTTCCACGGAACGTCCACCAGCAGCCGCAGGTCATGCTTCAGGGCCAGGTCGAGCACCCAGTCGGGCGGAGGATGGTAAATGCGGACGACGTTGGCTCCGAGTTCATGGATTTGGGCGAAATCGCGGGCGGTCTGGTCGCGGGAGGCAAAACCGGAATTGTCACTCAGCGGGCCGAAGGGACCATAAGTGACACCCCGGACGGGGAATTTGCTTTCGCCCTGCCGGAAGAATTTGCCGTCCACACGGATGCGTGGCTTTTTAAAGTCAGACAGCACCATGCGGCTTTAGACGGAGGTTGCGGGCGTTTTAGTCATCCCCATGCCTCAATCTTTGCCGAAGTTGCCGGCGATTGGCAACCTTGCACTTCCGGCGGCGTCTGGGCCGCGGCTATGGAACTACCTGATGTTCAGGTCAATATTCCGCTGTTCGAGCGTGGTGCCCTGAACCTTGGCCAGGGTGACCAAAGCTTCATTGTAGTCCGCCAAGGCGCGAATTTCTTCGGAACGGGCGGTGGTGAGATTGCTCTGCAGTTGCAGCACCACGAAGCTGGTGCTCTTGCCGTTTTCCAGTTTCTTCTGTTCGGCTTCCAAAGCGGCCTGGGCGTAGAGCCGGGCCTCGTGGGTGGCGTCCACGCTCTCGAATTTGGCCTGGGCGGTCTTGATGGCGTTGTCAACGTCCACCATGACGCTCTGCTCCAGCTTTTTGACGGCCAGCAGGCTTTGTTGCACGGTGATTTTGCCCTGCCGGTACTTGTTACGGGCGCTTACGTTGCCGAGGGGGATGCTCAACTGGGCGCCGTAGGTGTAGGAAGGCAGGCTGCCATCGTGAATGTCTTCAAACGCCCCGCTGAATTCGTTGCGGGAACCGCTCAAACCGTAGGAGCCGAACACGTCCAGTTCCGGCAGCACCTGGTTCTTGGCATACTTCAACTGGATGCCGGCCTGTTCCAGGTCGAGCTTGGCTTGCAGGAGGTCGGGCCGCTTGGTCAGGCCGTTGTTCCAACTGTCCTGCAGATTGAAAGTCTGTTTCGGCGCGGTGAGCGATTCCGTGGGACGCAGCACCTCGTCATGGATGGTGAGGTAGTCGTCGGTAATCAGGCTCTTGAGCGTATTTTCGGCGATCTCGACGCTCTGCTGGGCGGTGAGCAGGGCGGCGCGGCTGGCGGCCACCTGCGATTGGGCCTGTTTTTCATCCAGCGGCGCGAGCACGCCCACTTCCACGCGTTTCTTGTTTTCGGTATAGAGCTGTTCGGCCAGCTTCAACGCTTCCTGCTGCACGTTCACGTTTTCCTGGGCGGCGATCAGCTCATAGTAGGCATTGGCCACGTCGCTGACGGTGGTGATGACTTGTTGCCGCAGGCCCTGTTCGGAAAATTTGACCCGGTTCTTGGCCACCGAGATGTTCAACCGGGTTTGGTCGGTCAAAAAATTCTTCAACAACGGCTGGGTCAGGCCCAACGAAACCGAACCGGTGCCAGACCGGAAATAGTTGGTGCCGCTGTAGCCGTAATCGTCCGTGGTGGTGCCCTTCAAATTGTACGACATGCCCCAGGGCAGCGCGCCGGTGATCCCGGAACTGAAGGTGTTGTCGTCACCGGTGGTGCCGTTGAAGCGGGTGCCGTTGAAAATCTGTCCGCCGGACTTCCGGTAGTCATGCTGGCCGGAGATGCTGAAAGCCGGGTCATAGCCGGCGTACGCAATCCGCAAATCGTAGAGCGACAGTTGCGGATTGTAGCGCTCCACTTGCACGTCGAGGTTGTGCTGGATGGCCAGTTGGATGAAGTCTTCCAGCGTGTTGGGCGCGGCGGGTGCCGCCGGCGTGTTGGGCGCGGCTTGGTCGGGTGCCGCCATCGGGCTGTTGGTGCTGGGGGCGGGCAGGGGCTGGAACGTTTGCGCGGACGTCGCAAACACCCATCCGAGGGAAACCGGGAGCAGAATCTTCAGCTTCATAAACAGGTTGCAATCAATAATTGCCGCATCGGGGCTGGATATTGCCGTAACGCCAACAGTTCGTCAATGTACGATTCTACCGATTGGTAGGTTTTTTATGGTGATCAAAAACTCATGGTGCTGCGGCCCGGTTGAGGCGGTCGGCGATGGCGCGCCATTCCGGCGCTGCCGGCAGCGCCTCTACCCCAATCCAAGCCACGCCCGCCTCGTCGCAACGATGCAGTTCGGCGTAGATGGCCCGGGCGAAAGCCTCGGCATCATGCGGAATCACGCTCACGCCGCCAAAACCGTCGCCGGCGGGAATCCGGGTGTGAGCGATGATGTGGCCCGTGCCGGAACTGAGCCCGAGCGCATTCAGCCGCTGGTGCAAATCCGCCTCATTCTGCCAGTCCAGCACCACCAGCCGGGCTTTGGGCGAATAATGTTTTTTCAGCAAACCCGGACTGCGCAGGGTGGCTGTTGCTGGGCCCGGAGTCAGGGATTCGTTGCCTCCGGTTACTGCTGCAAGCGATTCCTCGTGAATGATGCCCGGACGCAACACCAGCGGCGGCGTGTGCGTCAGGTCCAGCACGGTGGATTCAATGCCTACCTGC
>DATJIU010000077.1:0-5368 GCA_035492855.1 Dongiaceae bacterium
TTCGGCTGCTTGTGGGTATCGTCCAGTTGCCGCAAGGCCAGTTGCGCGCCGGTCATCAGGGCGGGCTTGTCCGGCCGGCCCAACTGGTTGTTGAGTTGGGAAGCGGCGGCATCCAGCGCGCCCCACCGTTCGGCGTCGGTCTTGCCCCAGAGCGTCGGCTGCGTGTCGAGCCGGGAAAGATTCCAGAAGGCGATGCGGATCTGCCGCACCGGCTTGATCGCCCGCTCGCGCAAGCTGGTAAAGATTCCGGTCAGCGTGGTGTTGATGACCGAATTCTGGAATTGCGGATGTGCGAACCGGTGGCTTTCGCCGGTCTCGGAAAAATCGTTGAACCGCAGCGTCAGGCTGAGCTCGCGCGCCTGCAACTGTTCCCGGCGCAACTGGCCCACCAGCCGGGTGGCTTCGCTGAGCGCAAAGGTGAGCGCGGCCTCGTAATCCGGTTCGTCGTAGGGCAGGGTGGTGTTGCTGGAAATGGAGGCGCGGTCTTTCACCTCCAGCAGCAGCGGCTCGCTCCAGCGGCCGTTGGCGAACAGCCAGAGTTGTTGCCCCCAAATGCCGAACTTCTGTTTGAGCAACGTGGACGGCAAGCTGGCCACGTGGCCGAAGGTCAGTGCTCCGCAGGCGGCGAGGGCGCGCTGGCGGTTTTTGCCGATGCCCGAAAGCTCCCGCACCGGGCGGTCGCGCAGAAATTCCTTTTCATCCCCGGCGGGCACTTCCAGAAAACCCGGCTTGCCGGCGTCGGTGGCCAGCTTGGCCAGTTGCGAAGAGCTGCCCAGCCCGGCGGAGACCGGCAGCCCGACCTCGCGCTGCACGCGTTCCCGGATTTCGCCCACATACGCCGCCGGTGTGGTGTGCCGCCAGACATGCCGGTCCATCGTGGTCAGATCCAGGAAACCCTCGTCAATGGAGGTGGGCACCAGCATGGGCGAATATTCCTCCAGGATGTGAAACATCTGCTGCGAAAGTTCGCGGTAGGCATCGTAGCTCGGCTTGGCCAGCACGCCGTGGGGACAAAGCTGCTTGGCCTGAAAACAGGCCATGCCGGTTTTGACGCCAAAATGTTTCGCCAGCCGGTTGGCGGCAATCACAATGCCGTCGCCGCGCCGCCCGCCGCCCACCCACAACGGCCGCCCCTGCCATTGCGGATGCAACGCCGTTTCGCAGCTCGCGAAAAAGCTGTCGCCATCCACGTGGAGAATGCGATGCCGGTTCATGGTTTGGACGGGCCGGGGCGCTTGCCGCGCAACCCGCCGCACCCACAATGGTAGCCCGCCGCCGGCCGCCGACAAGGAATGAAGTTGGTTTTATTTCCGGGGGTGGGACAACTTTTGTCCAGGTGGCGCCGGCTGTTTGTGCAGGTTGCTCATTGGACGCGCTTTCGCTATGTTGTTTCCGTGCAAAAAATGAGTTCGGTGAATTTGAAACGCGCCCTGACCGTGGCTGCTGCCGCGGCCCGGGCGGCAGGAGCGGTGATGCGCCGCAACTGGCGCAGCCCCAAGCGCATTAACAAAGCCAGCCAGTACGACATCAAACTGGAACTGGACGTGCGCTGCCAGAAATTGATTGAGAAGCAGCTTGCCGCGGCGTTCCCGCAAATTCCGTTGCTCGGCGAGGAAGGCGATTCCGGCAATGTCAACCTGGCGTACCGCTGGGTGGTGGACCCGATTGACGGCACGGTGAATTACGCCTACGGCATTCCGCACGCCGCCGTGTGCATCGCCCTCCAGGGCCGGTTGGCCAAACCCAAGGGCGGGGAGGATTACGCCACACTGGTGGGCGTAATCTACGACCCGTTTGCCGATGAATTGTGGACCGCCACCGCCACCGGCCCGGCTCGCTTGAACGGCCGGGTCACCCGCGTCAGCAATCACCGCAAGCTGGCCGACAGCCTCGTGACCACCGGCTTTGCCAAGACCAAGGAATCCATTGACGCCATGCTGCCGTTCTTCGGGGAACTTGCCTATCGCGTCCGCAAAATCCGCATCATGGGTTCGGCGGCGCTGGCGCTCACCTACGTGGCCAGCGGCCGGCTCGATGCCTACGTGGAATCGCGCGTGAACCTGTGGGACATTGCTGCGGGCGGCCTGATCTTGGAACGTGCCGGGGGCGAATTCTGGCGGCAACCTGTCGTCGGCCAGCAACACGTCTATCGCATTATCGCCAACAATGGCCGGGTGCGCGGCGAAATCCAAAAGTTGGGCGTCTTCCGCAAACTCAAGTAAACCCGTCTATGAAATCGCGCTGGTCGTTTCGCCTCGTTGTCCTGCTGGCCCTGCTGCTGGCCGCCGGGCCGGGCCGGGCGGGCACCCTGGTCAAAATCGTCAGCAGCCTCGGCGAGATTGACGTGGAGCTGTACGACCAGGACAAGCCGGCCACGGTGCAAAATTTCCTCCGGCTCATCGCGGCGGGTGCGTACCAGAACGGCTTCTTTCACCGGTGCGTGCCAGGCTTCGTGGTGCAGGGCGGCGGCTTTGATGTGTTCAATCCTTCCAGTCCCGACATCTTTGGTCCGCCTTGGGCGTATCTTTACAGCGTGCCCAACTTCGGCAACGTCACCAACGAATATGATGTGGGCAAGTTTTACAGCAACGTCTACGGCACCATTGCCATGGCCAAGGGCACCAACGCCAACTCCGCCACCTCGCAATTCTTCTTCAATCTCGCCGACAATCACGTTTCCCTCGACAACACCAACAATGCCGGGGGTTTTACCGTGTTCGGCCACGTGGTGCACGGCACCAATGTGCTGAACCAGTTCAATCTAATCTCCAAGGGAGACAACCTGGTGGACTTGCGCGACACGTTTGGCGCGACCAACACCATTGCCAGTGTCTTCAACACGCTGCCCACTTTTGCCCCGGGTACCAACGCGCCGCCATACAACAAGCTGGTTTATTTCGGGGCATCCCTGGTGCAGCTCAACATTGAGCCCGACACCAGTACCAACGGCAACAATGTGATCTATTGGAACAGCGTTTATGGCGTCACCAACCAGTTGGAATACGCCCCCAGCCCCGCCGGCCCGTGGCAGGTATTGGACGGCGGCCTCGGCACTGGCGACACCATGGGCCTGAGCGCCCCCGCCACCAACGCGGCCCGCTTTTACCGTGTGCGCATGGACTTTTAGGCAATTCAGCCACCACCTTGCAGCTCGTCCAGGGCTGGGCCGAATTCGGGAAATTCAAACTGGAAACCCGAGGCCAGCAATTTGCCGGGCACCACGCGCCGGCTTTTCAAAATCAATTCGGTTTCGGTGCGCAGAAAGAACGCACCGATCTCCAGCATCCATTCGGTGGCGGGTAGCCCAATGGGCATGCCGCACAACCGCCGGAATTCGCGCATCATTTCCGCATTAGGCAACGGGCCGGGCGCGGCCAGATTGACCGGCCCTTTGATTTCCTCGTGCGCAATGAGCCATTCAATGGCGCGGCAGAAGTCGCGCTCGTGAATCCACGAAACATATTGTCGGCCGCTGCCCATGCGTCCACCCAAACCCAATCGCGCCAGCCGGCGCAGCACGGGAAACACACTGTTGCGCGCATGTCCCAGTACCATGGTAATGCGCAGGGCCACATGACGGGTCTGCGGCGTCTGGGCCGCGGCAAAGGCCGCTTCCCAGGCGTGGATGACTTCAATGGAAAATTCATCCTTGGCCGCCGGGGTGGCGCCCTGCGCGCCATTTTCATCCATCGGCGTGTCGAAAGTATGCAGGTAGAGTGTGGCCGAGCTGGCATTCAGCCAGACGCGGGGCGGGGTGGCGACCGCCGCAATGGCCTCCCCCACGGCGCGGGTGGATTCAACCCGCGAATCAATGATGGCCCGGCGGTTGGCCGGAGTGTAGCGGCAATCCACGGATTTGCCGGTGAGGTTCACCACGGCGGCGGCGCCCTCCAGTTCCATTTTCCACGCGCCGACCGTGCGGGCATCCCAAGTCACTTCGCGAATGCCGTCATCTCGAAGTTGCGCGTGGCGGGTCAAAATGACCACGTCCCAGCCCAGCGCCCGGAAATGCCGGGCCAGAGCATTGCCCAAAAAGCCGGAACCTCCGGCGAGAACGATACGTTTCATGATTGTTTTAAGGGATGATGTAATGCGGGCAAAGTCCGCCATTCGTGCGCGATGCCGCGCATCAACAAAGCGTGATCGAATTCAATGGTGCCGGCGGGGAATTTGGTCCGGTCGTCAAAAAAACTGCTTTGCACCGCGAGCAGTTTCAGCGGCTCGACTTTCCAACTGGAGGTGTGCAGTTCCAGGCCGTCGCAACATCCGGGCGTGCCGGTGGCCGAATACCCCACGGCGCCGCGCTCAAAAAACTGCGACGCCTCGGCCAGCGAATGAAACACCGAGGCCGGCTCCAGCCAGTTCGCGAGTTTGGCCCGCACCTCGATGTTGCCGCCGCCGTCGTCAGCTTCCATCTTCAGATGGAATTCATCGGCGGTTTCGGTCACGACATAGCGGGCGCGATGGTGCACGCCCGGGAAAATCCGGCCGCCCACCCAGCTTTGCAACTTGGACGAGGTGTCGCGCCGGGGAATGTACACGCCTTCGCGAGTCGCGCCATTTTCTTCCCATTCCACGGCGATGCGATGCGCGGCATTCTCCGAGCCCAATCCCAGCAAGGCCGGAAAACCGCGCGGCCGGATGGCGCGCAACCGAATCAGGCAGATGCCCGCCATGGCCCAGCCGCGGGCCAGCTTGGGCCGGAACGGCGCGGGCAGCAGCGCCGCCGCCACCTCGGGGCGCACGCGGAAATTTACCAGCATCCGCCGGTCAATCACTCCGTGCATGATGGGGACGAGAGGAATCATGGCAGTTCAAAAAAAGCGGCATGGCGATTCGGATGCCTGTCGGTGCGCTTCCGGCACCATCTCCGCCGGGCACAAACGCGGGGGCGGTCCGAGCAATTCCGCCAGTGGCACCACGGTGTCATTTTCAGTTGCGCCAGTTTCATGGTGTGCTCCCATGCCAGGCGCCCCACACGTAAACTACCGGCAAATATGCGAAGGCAATATTGGTGGCGTGATAACCGATGGTGCGCCAGCGGTTCGTCAAATAAGGTTGCACATTCAGAATGAACGTGGCGGCAAACAGTCGCAGCGTCCAAAACGCCGCAAAGAAACCGCAGAAGACCCGGGCCAGCGGAGTGCCCGAAGCCAATGGACCGGCGAAGGCAAGCGTGATGACGCAAAAACTGACCAGGCACAGGCCGATGAAGGAGTAATAGACCCAGAACAACTGGCGGATAAATGGCGGCAGCCCCACCAGGTGCGAGCGCAATTGGACCACGCGCGGCATCAGCATGCCAGCAGCCATGAGGCCGAGGTGCAAAAGTCCGGCGATTTGCAGGGCCAGTGTCAGATTGAAGTTG
>DATJIU010000078.1:0-13569 GCA_035492855.1 Dongiaceae bacterium
GACCTTGTCGTTGTTGCGGATGGCGGAAAAGGCGAGCACCGAGGCAATCTCGGCGGCCAGTTCGCGCTTGGACTGGCCGCGCGAACCAAACAGTCCCGAGCCGCTCACATCCACCACCAGCATCAGCGTGAGTTCGCGTTCTTCAACAAATTTTTTGATGAACGGATGATTCATCCGCGCGGTGACATTCCAGTCAATCGCCCGCACATCGTCACCGGGCTGGTACTCGCGCACCTCGTCAAAGTTCATGCCCTGACCCTTGAAGACGGAGTGATACGCCCCCGCGAGGGTTTCCGTCACGATGCGATTCGTGCGAATCTCGATCTGCCGGATTTTTTTGAGAATTTCGCGGGGGATCATGGAAAGGCTGAATTACGAATACAGAACGAAGAATGACCCGCAGCGGCATTCATCTCTATTTTGCCCCCAAAAAAATTTCTTCATGCTGATCGCTTAACTCCTCATTTGCTCACGGCACCTGCAGTTCATCAAAAATTTTCTGAATGACCGTTTCACTGGTCTTTTCCTCGGCCTCGGCTTCGTAGGTGATGGCCACGCGGTGGCGCAGCACGTCCATGCCGATGCTCTTCACGTCCTGCGGCGTCACATAGCCGCGGCCCTTCAGGAAAGCATACGCCTTGGCCGCCAGGGTGAGCGCGATGGTGGCGCGCGGCGAGGCGCCAAGCTGGATGAAATCTTTCACCGCAATCTTGTAATGATCGGGGTCGCGCGTGGCGCAGACGAGGTCCACAATGTAATCCTTGACCTTGTCGTCCACGTAAATGTCGTTGATGACTTCGCGCGCCTTGAGCACCTCCTTGGGGTCCACCACCGCCTTGGCATTGGGCGTTCCGGAGGTCTTGGCCATGACTTCGAGAATCTGCCGTTCCTCGGCGCGCGTCGGATAACCGATCTTCAATTTCAACATGAAGCGGTCCACTTGCGCCTCGGGCAGCGGATACGTACCCTCCTGTTCGATGGGATTCTGTGTGGCCAGCACGAGGAAGGGTTCATCGAGCTTGAAGGTCTGGTCGCCAATGGTGACCTGGCGTTCCTGCATGGCTTCGAGCAGGGCGCTCTGCACCTTGGCGGGGGCACGATTGATTTCGTCGGCGAGGATGAGGTTGGCGAAAACAGGGCCCTTGCGCGTGGTGAACCCGCCGGACTGCGGGTTGTAAATCTGCGTGCCGATCACGTCGGCGGGCAGCATGTCCGGCGTGAATTGCAGGCGCGAAAACTTCACGGCCATGGTGCTGGCGAGCGTTTTTACGGAGAGAGTTTTGGCCAGGCCGGGCACGCCCTCAAGCAACACGTGACCGTTGGCCAGCAACCCGATGACCAGCCGCTCGACCAGGTATTGCTGGCCGACGACGACTTTGCCGAGTTCGGCGAACAGTGGAGTGGTGAAGGCGCCGGCTTCCTTGACTGCCTCGTTGATGGCATTAATTCCTGTGCTCATTTGATTTCGAATAGTACGGGGGAATGGACAGGGAATCCAGCGGGAGCGTTCAAATTCCTCCGGGCAAAACCGGGCAAAAAACCAACGAAACCGGGGCGCACTCAGCCGCCGGTGCCGGCAAAGAAAGCTTTCGCCGCAGCGATGTCACGGGTGATCTGTGCCTGCAGTTCGGCGAGCGAGGCGAATTTCTGCTCCGCCCGCAGCCGGACGGCAAATGTAACTTCGATTTCCTGCCCGTAGAGATCGCCGGAAAAATCGAGCAGATGCGCCTCCACCCGGGTGGCGGGCGTGGGATTTTGCACCGTAGGCCGGCGGCCGACATTCACCACGGCGTGATGTTGCGCTTCGCCCACCCGCACCTGCGCGGCATAGACTCCGTGCGGCGGCAATACCCGGCCGGTCACGTCCAGATTGGCCGTGGGAAATCCCATTTGCCGGCCCAGGCGGTCGCCGGTTACCACCGTTCCAGCGATGGCGTAGGCGCGACCAAGCATCTGGCTGGCGGCGTCGAAATCGCCGGCGGCAATGGCCTGGCGGATGCGGGTGCTGCTGACAGTTTTGCCATCAAGCGCCAAAGCGGCCATGCCGTGAACGGAAAAACCCAGCTCGCGACCAAGCGTTTGCAAGAGCGGCACGTTGCCCTGGCGTTGGTGGCCAAAAACAAAATCCGCGCCCACGCAAATGCTGCGGAGCTGGCGCAAATCACGGGCGAGGCCGCGGATGAATTGCTCGCCCGGCTGGCGGCTGAATGCCAGATCAAAATGGATTTCCAGCAAGGCCGCGGCGCCCAGGGCGGCAATGGCCCGCAATTTTTGGGGCCGGGAATAAATCTGCGGCGGCACATGGTCCGGCGCCACCACGGTGGCCGGATGGGCGTCGAAGGTAACCACCAACGGCAGGCCGTCCTGCTGCAGCGCGTCGGCAATGGTCTGCCGGATAATTTGCTGGTGGCCGAGGTGCACCCCGTCGAACACCCCCAGCGCCAGGCAGACCTTGCGGTCAGCGGCGAGTTCGGTGGCAGTGTGTATGACTTTCATGGGACAGCGGTTTGCTCAGCAATGCCGCAGGCCGGGCAATGAAATCTGAACGGTCTGCGCCCTGCCGGCATACGGCATCATAATCCCGATTCTAAGCCGAGGCGGCAAGTTTCAAGAACGGGATAACCCGCTGCTCCAATTCCGGTACGGACAGCCGGGGAATCTCCTCCATGGGAATGGCGTCGGCCACATCGAACCGCCCGGACACGGTCCGCCGCAACTCGGTGAGATGCGCGCCACAGCCAAGCTTTTGCCCCAGATCATGGGCGAGACTGCGCACGTAGGTACCCTTGGTACAAGCCACCCGGAACCGCCCCAGCGGTTCCTGGTAATCTGAAAACTTGAAGGTGTAGAGGTGAATGAACCGGGGCTCGCGCGCCACTTCCACCCCTTGGCGGGCGAGCTTGTAGAGCGGTACGCCGTCCTTTTTGATGGCGGAAACCATGGGCGGCATTTGCATCTGGTCGCCCACAAAACCGGACGCCAGTTCGTTCAACTGGTCCAGTGTGACTGGCGGCACCGGGCGGGTCTCCAGGGTCTCGCCATCACTGTCGTAGGAATTGGTGGTGACGCCCAGTTTCAACGTGCCTTCATAGACCTTATCATCCCCCATCAGCTTTTCGGAAAGCTTGGTGGCGCGGCCCAGCACGATGACCAGCAGACCGGTGGCATTGGGATCCAGCGTGCCGCAGTGGCCAACTTTCTTGAGCCGGAATTCGCGTCGGATAAAATCCACCACGTCGTGCGAAGTGGGACCGGCGGGTTTGTCGATCAGGAGGGCGCCGTCGAGCGCGGAGAATTCTTGCATGAAATTACTTGGCGCCGTTCAACGCCTTTTTGATGGCGGCGATGACGCGGCGCTGGACGGCCAGCGGTTTGCCGGCAATGCGCGCCCCCGCCGCGGCCGAATGGCCGCCGCCGCCAAACTGCCCGCAGATTTCGTTCACATTCACCTGCGGACTTTTGGAGCGCAGGCTGATGCGCGTCAGTTCGGGCTCCAGTTCCTCGAACACACAGGCAACCACCACCGGTTCAATGGCGCGGATGTGGTCAATGAGACCTTCGGTGTCGTTGCTGTTGGCGCCGGTGCGGGTAAGGTCGGCGCGCTTGAGCCAGAACCAGGCAATGCGGTCGCCGTGAGTCAGGCGGAACTTGCTGTACACATGCTTGAGCAGCCGGGCACGGGACAGCGGATAGGACTGGTAAACCTCGTCGCAAATCTTGGCAAGGTTGGCCCCGCGGGCCACGAGCTTGCCGGCTACATAGAGGGTGCCGGGCCGGGTGCTGGGATATTGAAACGAGCCGGTGTCGGTGGACACCGCGGTGAACAGGCAGTCGGCAATCGGCTTGGTGACCGGCCAGCGGGCAACTTGCAGCAGCCGGTAAATCAGCTCGCCGGTGGATGGCTCCCGCGCGGAAACCCAGTTAAGATCCCCGTAACGCGTGTTGCTTTCGTGATGATCAATGTTGATGAGCCGGCCGCGCTCGGTTACACACGCGCCCGCGGCGCCAAGCCGTTCAAAGCTGGCGCAGTCGGTGGCGATGACGCAGTCAAATTTTTGTCCGGGCCGCGGTTTCTCGAAAATTTTGTCAGGATCCAAAAATTTCAACTTGGACGGAACGGCATCCTCGTTCCAGACGGTAACCTCCTTGCCTTCGGCCTTGAGGGCCAGCGCCAGGCCCAGTTGGGAACCCACGCAATCGCCGTCGGGCCGGACATGGCCCACGATGCAAATGGTCTGGCATTCCTTGATGGCGGCGAGGATGCGGTCAATGATTTTTGGATAACTTTTCACGAGCGTCAGTCGGCTGGATCGGAATCGGCGGGGTCAGGGAGGGTTTTCTCGATCTCCTCGATGATTTGAATCACCCGGTCGCCGCGGGCCAGAGAGTCATCCAGCACAAACCTCAGGGTGGGCGTGTATTTCAAGACCACCGCCCGGCCCAGCAGGCCCTGGATTCGGTTGCGGTGTTGTTCCAGCAGATGAAAGCCGCGCTTTTGCTGGTCGGCGTTGCCCAAAATGCTGACGAAGACGGTGGCGGACTTGACGTCGCCGGCCATTACCACTTCGTTGACACTGATCAGGCCGGCCTCGGCCACGGGAAATTCCCGGCGGATGACCTCGCCGAGTTCGCGCTTGAGGAGTTCGCGCACACGTTCTTGTCTGAGGGAAGCCATGCGAAGTTTACATCATTTCGTATTACTGCGGGCGGCGGACTTGCCGGCACCGGTTGCCGGCGGCAACCGGCCTCCTTCCGGTCACAGTTTCTGCGCCACCTTTTCCACACTGTAGCTCTCGATGGTGTCGCCCACCTCAAAATCGCCAAAGCCATCCACCCGGATGCCGCATTCCATGCCGGCCCGGACCTCGTTGACTTCGTCCTGGAACCGCCGGAGCGACTGGGCAATGCCCTCGTAAATCAGGTCCTTGCGGCGGCGCACCCGCACTTTGCCCTTGGTAATGCGGCCGCTGGCAATCATGCAGCCTGCCACGGGTGTGCCCTTGGACAGTTCAAATACCTTGCGCACTTCCGCCACGCCGGTGACGACTTCCTTGAGGATGGGATCCAGCAACCCGGCCATTGCCTCCTTCACCTCGTCAATCAGTTCGTAAATGATGGCGTAGAGCTTAATCTGTACGCTTTCACGCTTGGCGCGGTCATTCACGCCGCTGTCAATGCGCGTGTGGAAACCGAGGATGACGGCCTGCGAAGCGGCCGCCAGCGAAACATCGGATTCAGTGATGGTCCCGACGGCGCTGTGGACAATTTCCAGCTGCACCTTGTCCGCGGGAATTTTCTTGAGCGCTTCGACAATGGCTTCCACGGAGCCCTGGGTGTCGGCCTTGACCACCAGCTTGAGCACCTTGTCGGAGCTGGAATCGAGAGTGGCAAACAAATTTTCGAGCGTGACCTTGGCGCGGGCCTCCTGCTGGCCGGCGGCGCGAGCTGCGAACTGCCGCTGCTCGGCGAGGTCGCGGGCGCTCTTCTCATCCTTGACGACGCTGAACTCGATGCCCGCCTCGGGCACGCCGTTGAGCCCCAGCAACCGAACGGCAACGGACGGGCCGGCTTCCTTGAGGCGGTTGCCCTCCTCGTTGATGAGCGCACGGGCCTTGCCGTAAAACTTGTCGCAAATGATGATGTCGCCGACGTGCAGGGTGCCCTTGCGGACGAGCACGGTGGCGGTGGGGCCACCCGGTTCGAGCCCGGATTCAATCACGTTGCCCTTGGCCGGACGGTCGGGGTTAGCCTTGAGTTCCAGCAGGTCGGCCTGGAGCAAAATCATTTCCAGCAACTTGTCCACGCCCGTCTTGGCCAGCGCGGAGCATTCCACAAAAATGGTGTCGCCGCCCCAGTCGTCGGGCACGAGGCCTTTTTCCTGCAACTGTTGGCGCACCCGCATGGAATTCGCGTTCGGGTGATCCATTTTGTTTACCGCAACAATGATCGGCACCTTGGCAGCCCTGGCGTGGTTCAACGCCTCCACGGTCTGCGGCATCACGCCGTCGTTGGCGGCCACCACGAGAATGACAATATCGGTAACATTCGCCCCGCGCGCGCGCATGGCGCTGAAGGCCTCGTGACCGGGCGTGTCCAGGAAGGTGATTTGCTGGACGTCCTTTTTTCGCTCGGGATGCGGGAAGGAAATGGTATAGGCGCCGATGTGCTGGGTGATGCCCCCGGCTTCGCCGGCGGCCACGTTGGCCTGGCGGATCACATCCAGCAGCGAGGTCTTGCCGTGGTCCACATGGCCCATGATGGTGACGATGGGCGCGCGCGGCTTCAATTGCTCCGGCTTATCCTCGATGTCGAGTTCCACCTTCTTGACCGGCGCATGGACCACACCTTCGCCCTTGGCGCGTTTTTCCACTTCAAAGCGGAAACCATACTTGCCGCAGATGCGCTGGGCGATGTTCTCGTCAATGGCCTGGTTGACGTTGGCAAAAACGCCCGCCTCCATCAGGTCGGCAATGATCTTGAACGGCTTCTGCTTGAGCTGGTCGGCGAGGTCGCGCACGACGATCGGCGGCTTGAGCGTAATGACCTGCGCTCCCGGCGGCGGCACATACTTGGGCGTAGCCGGTTTCGCGGGTTCCGGGCGGGCGGGCGCTGCCGGCCCCCGGCCGGAGGGCGCTCCGGGACGGCTGCGGTCACGATCCCGGTCGGGGCCACGTTGGGGTTCATTGCGGCCCGCAAAACTTCCCCGGGCCGGCGGCAATTTGACCGAACCGACCTTCTCACCCACGCGGGGCGCGGGTTTGGAGGGCAATTGGATGAAACCCACTTTGTCGCCCACTTTGGGCTTGGGTGGCTCTGCCGGCGACGGCGGTTTCGGCGCAGACACGGGGGCCGGGGCAGTAGCTTCCGCTGCCGGAGAAGCTTCGGTCTCCGGCGCCGGCGCAACCGTTTCAGCCGCGTCAGTAGCCGGCTCAAGAGCTGCAGGACTTTCAGTCGCCGCCAGGGCGGCGGTTTCTACCGCGGCCGGTTCTGGCACCGGTGCCGCCGCAGGCTCCGGCTCGGGAGCATGAATGACTACGATGGATTCGGCATGGGATGGAGCCGGGGCGGCGGGAGCAGGTACGGGAGCGGGGGCAGTTTCGCCTTCCGCAGGTTTCCGGTCGGCGACGAGTTGTTCTTCAAGGTACTCGGCAGTGATTTTATCGAGCGAACTCGACGCCACTTTCGCGGCGGAAATGCCCAATGCCTTGGCTTTGGCCAGAACTTCCTTGTTCTCCAAACCAAGTTTCTTCGAAATATCGTAAATACGAACGGGCATATATTTTCTCGGTCCCCATCAAACTCCACCGCCAGCATTGCCGTCCAGTTTTCATAAACCAGAACTCAAACCGGCCGAACTATTCGCTGCAACCATCATACAACTTACGCGGAGGCGGCATCGCCGCCTAGTTGAATTTTTCGGCGTTGGGCTTCGACTCCGGCGGCTTCCAGAACGATCGCTGCCTGATCACCAATTTGCTCAATGCCTTCCAGGTCCGACACGTCAGCCTGCAACAAATCTTCCAAGCGCGTCAACCCGGCATGCACCAAGGCGTCGGCCTGCTCGCGGGTAATCCCCGGGATGGCTGCCAGTTGGCCAACTGCCTCGGCCACCTTTTGTTCAAATCCTTTTACCTCAACAATTTCAGGTTCAATATCCACCTGCCAGCCAGTGAGCTTGGCCGTCAGCCGGGCGTTCTGGCCGCGCTTGCCGATGGCCAGCGACAACTGGTCGTCGCTGACAATGATCCGCGCCCGCTTGCGGGCTTCGTCAATTTCAAATGCCTTCAACTGCGCCGGCGCCAGGGCGTTGGTGATGAAGGTGCGGATGTTCGGATCCCAACGGATGATATCCACCTTCTCATTGTTGAGCTCGCGGACAATGTTCTTCACGCGCTGACCGCGCAGCCCCACGCAGGCGCCCACCGGGTCCACCTTTTCATCGCGTGTCCAAACGGCAAGCTTGGTCCGGAAACCGGGTTCGCGGGCAATGCCCTTGATCTCGATGGTGCCGTCGTTGATTTCGGAAACTTCCAACTGAAACAACTTGATGACAAAATTCGGGTCGGCGCGGGAAAGGATGATTTCCGGGCCGTGCGGACCGTCTTCCAAGACTTCCTTGACGTAGGCGCGGATGCGTTCGCCGATCTGGTATTCTTCGATGGAAACGCGTTCGCGGTTGGGCATGAGCGCTTCGTACTTGCCGAGGTCAATGACCACGTCCGAACGCTCAAACCGGCGGACCGTTCCGCTAACGATGTCGCCCACACGATCCTTGAATTCGGCGAAGATCAACTGCTTCTCTGCCCGGCGGATGTGCTGCATGAGGGACTGCTTGGCGTATTGCGAGGCAATGCGGCCAAAGCCGGCGGGGGTCACTTCCACCTCAATCTCGTCGCCCACCACGGCATTTTCCTTGATGCGGCGGGCGTCAAAGACGGAAATTTGGTCGTGCTTGGAGATGACTTTCTCCGAGACAATCAATTTGGCAAAGGCCCTGATATCGCCAGTCTTAGGGTCAATGGCGCACCGCAGTTCGCGGGCTGCCCCGACCGCCTTCTTGGCCGCAGCCAGCAAAGCATCCTGGACAGCACCGACCAAGACATCACGGCTGATGCCCTTTTCGCGCTCCCAGAATTCCAAGACTGCCAAAAAATCTGCGTTCATAAATCGCCACGGTTTGCTCCCCATCAGGGGAACAAAAAAGTCGGCAGATTGCTCTCCGACTTCACAAGCTGGAAAACCAGCCACTTTGCCGTTCTTGGTATTGAAAATAGATAACCTGTTCGGGTGAGTCAAGTTTCAATTCCGGAAAATGGCCCAAAATCATTAAAAGGCTTAAAACTGCCCTTGGAGGAAAAGCACTTGCCGAACCGGTCTGCATGGTTTGCAATATACCACCCTATGCGTACCCGAGACGAGATCGTTACCGCGCTGACCGACTCCGGCGTTATCGCCATCGTTCGCACTCCCAACCCGGCGGTCATCCTGCCGCTCGCTGAGGCACTTCTGGCCGGCGGGCTTACGGCCATCGAGGTCACCCTGTCCGTACCCGGAGCCATCGAAGTCATCCGCCAGGCCCGCCAGCGCTTTGGCAACGATATACTATTGGGCGCGGGCACAGTCCTGGATGTCGCCACCTGCCGGGAAGTCATTGCCGCCGGGGCGGAATATATCATCAGCCCCATTACACGAACTGATTTGGTTGCCGCCGCACACCACCTCGGCAAGCCGGTGGCCTTGGGCGCCTACACCCCCACCGAAGCCCAACTGGCCTACGAGGCGGGCGCCGATTTTGTGAAAATATTTCCGGCTGATGGACTTGGCCCAAAATACATTAAGAACCTCAAGGCGCCATTGCCCCACCTGCGGCTTATTCCCACCGGCGGCGTAACACTGCAAAATGTGGGGGAATGGATCCGCGCCGGCGCCACTGCCGTAGGTGTGGGCTCGACCTTGGTTTCCAGTCCCATGGTCCAAGAGGCGAACTGGCCCGAAGTCACCCGCCAGGCGGCAGCCCTGGTCCAAGGAGTCCGCGCCGCCCGGCAAAAGTAGCCAATGGCCCGTTTTGGGCCGTCACTAACGTCAAATGGCAAAATTGGAGTAGCCTAAGCCAACTATGGTGTTGGCAATTCGGCGCGCTGGAGGAAACTCATCTTAACTTTTGGTTATTATGCAAAAATCTCCTGCGTTTACGCAACAAACCGACTGGACGCACAACATCCTGCGCCAGCATTCCCAACCTTTGGACGCCATTTTCGCGCCCAAGACCGTCGCCGTCATTGGGGCCACGGAAAACCCCAACACGGTCGGACGAACCATTTTGGAGAATCTCCAGAAAGGCAAATTCCCCGGCGTGATTTACCCGGTCAATCCCAAGCGCGACACCGTGCTCGGGCTCAAGGCCTATCCGAACATTTCGGCCGTGCCCACCACGCCGGACCTCGTGGTGGTCATCACGCCGCCGCCCACCGTGCCCGGCATCATCCGCGACAGCGTGGCCCGCGGCGTGCGCGGCGCCATCATCATTTCCGCCGGCTTCAAGGAAATCGGCGCGCCCGGCGTCGAACTGGAACGCCAGATCATGGTCGAGGCCAGCAAAGGCAACATGCGCATCGTCGGCCCGAACTGTCTCGGCGTCATGTCGCCGCGCGGCAAATTCAACGCCACCTTCGCGGCCGACATGTGCCGGCCCGGCAACGTGGGCTTCATCAGCCAGAGCGGCGCGCTCTGCACGGCCATTCTCGACTGGAGCCTGCGCGAAAACGTCGGCTTCAGCGCTTTCGTTTCGCTCGGGTCCATGCTTGATGTCGGCTGGGGCGACCTCATTTACCACCTCGGCGATGACCCCAACACCAAGAGCATCGTCATGTACATGGAAACCATCGGCGACGCCCGCGCCTTCCTTTCCGCCGCACGCGAAGTGGCGCTCACCAAGCCGATCATCGTCATCAAGCCCGGCCGCACCGCCGCCGCCGCCAAGGCCGCCGCCTCCCACACTGGTTCGCTTACTGGCAGCGACGAGGTTATGCAGGCTGCCTTCCAGCGTGTGGGCGTGCTCCGCGTGGACGCCATCTCCGAACTGTTCGACATGGCGGAAGTGCTCGCCAAGCAGCCCCGCCCCAAGGGCCCGCGCCTGACCATCGTCACCAACGCCGGCGGTCCCAGCGTCATTGCCACCGACATGCTCATCGGCAGCGGCGCGCAACTCGCCGACCTCACCCCGGAAACCATGGCGGCCTTCAATGAAATCTTGCCGCCCACCTGGAGTCACAACAACCCGGTGGATATCATCGGCGACGCCAAGCCCGAGCTGTACGCCAAGTCGGTGGACATCGCCGCCAAGGACCCGAACACCGACGGCGTGCTCGTCATTCTGACACCGCAGTCCATGACCGACCCCACCGCCACGGCGGAACAGTTGAAGCCCTACGCGCACCTGGATGGCAAGCCGGTCATTGCGAGTTGGATGGGCGCGGGTCAGGTGGAAAAAGGCGAAGATATCCTCAACGCCGCCAGCATTCCCACCTTCAAGTATCCCGACCGCGCGGCCAAGGCGTTCTATTACATGTGGCGGTACAGCGACAACCTGCGCGCCCTCTACGAAACCCCCGCCGTGGCCGAACACAACGACCACAGCCCGATTGAGCGGGAAAAAGTCACCGAGCTGCTGGCTAACGTGCGGAAGTCCGGCCGGACCATTCTCACCGAGTTTGAATCCAAGCAGTTGCTCGCCTGGTACGGTATCCCCACCGTGGAAACGCACATCGCCACCTCCGAACAGGACGCCGTCAAGATGGCCGCGCACCTCGGCTTCCCCGTGGTGCTGAAACTCTACTCCGAAACCATCACGCACAAGACCGACGTCGGTGGCGTGCAACTCAACCTGCGCACCGCCTCGGCCGTGCGGCAGGCGTGGCGCAACATCGAGACCTCCGTCACCAAGAAGGTCGGCAAGGAACATTTCCTCGGTGTGACCGTGCAGCCGATGATCAAGCTCGACGGCTACGAACTCATTGTCGGCAGCAGCGTGGACCCGCAGTTTGGACCGGTGCTGCTGTTCGGCACGGGCGGCCAGTTAGTGGAAGTGTTCAAGGACCGCGCGCTCGGGCTGCCGCCGCTCAATCCCACGCTTGCCCGCCGCATGATGGAACGCACCCGCATCTTCACCGCGCTGCAGGGCGTGCGCGGCCGCAAGGCCACCAACATCGCTGCGCTGGAGCAGTTGCTCGTCCGGTTCAGCCAGCTTGTGGTGGAACAGCCGTGGATCGCGGAAATTGACATCAACCCGCTGCTCGTCTCCGCCGAACGCATCTTCGCCCTGGACGGCCGCGTAGTGCTGCACGATCCCAAGACGCCGGAGGACCAGTTGCCCAAGTCCGCCATCCGGCCCTATCCCACGCAGTACATCGAGAGCTGGAAACTGAAGAACAAGGCGCCCGTCACCATCCGGCCCATCCGGCCCGACGACGAGCCCAAGATGGTCAAGTTCCACGAAACGCTGTCCGAGGAAAGCGTATACCACCGCTATTTCAGCGCGCTCAAGCTCTCGCAACGCGTGGCGCACGAACGCCTGCAACGCATCTGCTTCAACGACTACGACCGCGAAATCGCGCTCGTGGCCGAGCACAAGCCGCTGCGCAGCGAGGAACGCATCATCCTCGGCGTGGGCCGGCTCAGCAAGCTGCACGGCGTCAACGAAGCCGAGTTCGCCATCCTCATCAGCGATGAATGGCAGGGCCTCGGCCTCGGCAAGGAACTGCTCACCCGCCTCGTGCAAATCGCGCGCGACGAAAAGCTCACCCGCCTCAGCGGCCACGTCCTGCCCGAGAACCACGCCATGCAGCACCTGTGCAAGCAACTCGGCTTCCAGTTGAACCGCGAAAGCGAAGGCGGCGCCTGGCGGGCCGAAATCAAATTCTAGAGCATTGACAGAACAGATGTAGCGCTGGGCAGCGAGGATTTTTGGGTTTTGGCGAGGCTTTGGCGAAGGCGCAGGTTTGAACAACCCTGTAACTGAGCCGAAACGAAGCCAAAACTCAAAAAGACCGCTCTGGCTCCTGTTTCAGCACAGCGCTACAGCTTTGATGGAAATGCTCTAACTTATGGTTGGTCTCACAACCGGAAGGGGAAAACGGCCCCTTCCGGTTTTTTATTTTCCGGGCGCAAATTTTTTGCGGGCGGCGGCCACCTGGACCCGGATGACACATTCCGTCACATGATCGTTCACCAGGCCCATGGCCTGCATGAAGGCATAGACCGTGGTGGGCCCCACAAACTTCCAGCCCCGCTTTTTCAATTCCTTGGAGAGCGCGATGGATTCCGGGGAAACCGACAACATCTGCGGTTTAGCCGCCGGGTTGGCCGGTTCATAGCGCCAGACAAAGGCCGCCAGCGAACCTTCCTGCCGTACCAACTCCCGCGCCTTCTGGGCGTTGTTGATCACCGCCTCAATCTTGCCGCGATGCCGCACAATGCCGGAATCCTGCAACAGCCGCGCCACATCCCGGTCGGTGAAGCGCGCGACGCGGTCAAAATCGAAATGATAAAACGCGGCACGGAAATTCTCGCGCTTAGCCAGGATGGTCCGCCAGCTCAGGCCGGACTGAAAGCCTTCCAGGCACAGTTTTTCAAACAGGCGCCGGTCGTCGCCCACGGGGAAACCCCATTCGGTGTCGTGATACGCCAGAAACTCCGGCGCGGCGGCGCACCAGCGGCACCGCGGTTTTCCGTCAGGTCCAAGGATGGTCGGGCTCATAATGGCAGAAATTGTCTGGCGCTACCTTACGCAACCCCGGATGTGCCTGGCACGAACTATTGTGCCAGACGTCGCAGAGCGCGCCCGGGAGGGGGAGGCTTTTGGCAACGGTTGGGCATCTCGATTGTGCTTCGCTTGGAACATGGTGACCTTGCTGCGCCCGGGGACACGGGCGCACTCCGGCGGCGTTTTTCGCCATTTCCAATCTTGCGCCGGGTTTCCTGCGGGCGTTAAATATCATAACATGAAAAGATACCTCCCCACGGCCGCGTTTTCCTGTTTGGGCGCGGCCTTCTTACTGGCCGCGGCCACCT
>DATJIU010000079.1:0-3398 GCA_035492855.1 Dongiaceae bacterium
CACGCAGCCTATGAAGGCCCAAATCAATCCGCCGCTGCCGGTCTTTGCCGGCAACGCCAACCATCATCTGTGGAACAACCATGGCACGTTCTGGTGCCATTTCACCCTGCACCTGCCGGACTACACCAAGCAGCGGTTGCGTCTGGCGCTAGGCACGCGGGATTTCAGCGAAGCCCAGGAGATGCGGGATGCGCTGCTGCGGTTGTTTGGTCCGTTGCTGCCCGCCGCGCCCGCCACCCGGGAGGACGCGCGATGAAACCCGTTACCATGCACATCGGCGGCCCGAACAACTTCGATACCGTGTTGCGGCTCATCTATCCGCGCTTTGACGCGTTCACCTTTTTGGATGATCCCGTAAACCTCCGGGAGGGGCGGAAATCCGGGCTGGCGGTCCGCATTGACCGCGGGGATGACACCGCCATCCTGGATGCCGCTGCGGCCCTGCGGGTCGAACTCGGCGCGGAGAATGTGGAGATTGAATACGCCGGACTCCGATAATGCCAGGGCGACAGGGCGACACCGTTCCGGCACGGCTCACGCCCGCGGATGCGCCGCGTCGTAAGCCTTTTTCAGGCGCTCGGTGGTCAGGTGGGTGTACACCTGGGTGGTGACCAGGTGCGCGTGGCCCAGCAGTTCCTGCACGCTGCGCAAATCCGCCCCCGCATCCAGCAGATGCGTGGCGTAACTGTGCCGCAGCTTGTGCGGGGTGAGTTTGGGGTCCAGTCCGGCCGCGGCCAGGTGTTGCTTCAACCGCCGCGCCAGCATGATGCGGCTCACGGGGGTGGGCGATTTTTTTTCGGAAAGGAACACCGGCGCGGCAGCGCCCGGCGGTTGCGGCAGTTCGGCCCAATAGGTTTCGATGGCCTGCAGCGCCTTGCGGCCAATGGGCACGAGCCGCTCCTTCTTGCCCTTGCCGCGCACGCGCACCAGTTGTTCGGTCCAATCAATGTCCTCGCCGCGCAGGCCGCACAGTTCGCTGACGCGCAGGCCGCAGGAATAAATGGTCTCCAGGATGGCGACATCGCGCAGGCAGATGCTCCGGCTCACCGGCCGGCCGGCGCGCTTGCCCGGAGGCCGAAGCAGCGGCTGCAGCGGTGCGATCAGCAACGCCTCCATCTGCGGAATGGTGAGGAACTGCGGTAACCGCCGGCCTGGCTTGGGTAGCGAAATGTTTTTGATGGGCGATGCCGGCACCGCGCCGTGGCGCACCAGAAATTTGTAAAACGTGCGCAGCGCCGAAAACCGCAGTGCGATGGAAGCGCGTCCCAGATTTTGCCGGCCCAGAAACCGCAGGTAACCCCGGAAATCGTCACGTTGCAGCGCCTCCCAGGCAGGCGGGGATTGCCGCTCGTTTTTGTGCCACGCCCGGAACTCCGTGAGCGTTTGCGCATAATTCCGCTGCGTGTAAGCCGAGACGCCGCGGTCCGTGGCCAGGTGCGCCAGAAACTTTTGCGTCCAGCGGTCGCCGGCTTCGCGCTTCGGGGCGGGGGATTCACCCGTGGGGTTCATCAAAAATCAGGTTCGGTAGATTCTGGCCGGCATCTACCATCCAGTATCCCGCCGCCTCACTCACCTTCCCGTGGCGGGAAATCGAAGGTCACCTTGCCTTTTTCATCCATCACCAGGTAGGCCGGAAACGGCCGGCCGGCCTTGGAGATGAATTTGTCCATCAGGTCCGATTTGCCGGCGGCCAGGAGCTTGCGCGCCTGTTCCGGGGCGATGGGCTGTTGCAAAATCTCCAGGCCCAGCTTGAACTTGCACGGCTTGACCTCCGCCTGCGAACGCTCGCACAGGTAGCCGGCCTCGGTGGCAAACACCTTGCTGCCGCACTTGGGACACTGGCCGACCACTTCCTTGCCGGTAAAATCCAGCTTGGGCAGCGGGGCGTTGTTCGCCTTGGCCGCGCCCTTGGCCTTCTTTTCACGGGGCGGAAATTCAAACGCCGTCTTGCCATCCTTGAGCACCAGGAACGCCTCAAACTTGCGGTTGGTCTTGTTGGAAACAAAATTCTTGAGCAGGTCCGTCTTGCCCTCCGCGAGGAGCTTGGTGAGCTGCGCCGGTTCGATGGTCTGCTGGAGAATGATTTTGCCGGTGCGGAAGGTGCAGGTCTTGTCCGCGCCGGTAGACTTCTCACAAATGTAGTTCATGCCGCCGTCGAACACGCGGCTGCCGCACTTGGGACATTTGCCCAACGGCTCCTTGCCGGTGAAATCCACCGGGGCGGCGGCTTCGCCGTCCTTGTTCTGGTCGTTGCCGAAATCAAACTCCGGCTTGAACTCTGCACCCATCTTGATGACGGCAGCGAACGGGAAACCCTTCGTGCTGCGGAAACCTTGCAGCGGTCCGACCGAGCCCTTGCGGATGAGTTCCTCCACCTCGGGAATTTCAAACTGCCGGCCGGCCACGATTTTCCACAGCGAAAAATCGCATTTCTGGCACTGGAACTTTTTGTAGTTCTCGTGGATTTCGCCGCCGCACTTGGGGCAGGGCACTGTGAGCTTGCCGAAGTCGCCGGGGACGGTATCGCTCTCGTAGCTCTTGGCCTTGGCCACCATGTCGCGGGTGGCCGCGGCGATTTCCTCCATGAACTCCACGCGTTTCAGTTTGCCGCGCGCCATCTGGTTGAGCTTGAATTCCCAGTTGCCCGTCAGTTCGGGCGAACACAGTTGCGGGATGTCCAGCCCGCGCAACAGGGTGATGAGTGAAAACGCCTTGGCCGTGGGCTGCAATTCGCGGCCGTTGCGGTGGACATATTTCTCAAAGATCAACCCTTCGATGATCTGCGCCCGCGTGGCCGGCGTGCCCAGGCCCTTCTCGCTCATGGCGGCGCGCAGTTCCTCGTCCTCCACCAGCTTGCCCGCGCCTTCCATGGCCGAGAGCAGGGTGGCTTCCGAATACCGGGCCGGCGGCTTGGTGACGTTGGCCTTCACCTCGATGGCCGCGGTCTTTACCGTCTCCCCGGCCGCCACGGGCACGAGGCTGGGGGTGTCATCTGCCTCGGCTTCCTTGCCATAAACGGCCAGCCAGCCGGCGTTGACCATCACCTTGCCCTCGCTCTTGAACGGCTCGCCCTCCACCCGCGTGATTCGCGTGGTAACCAGAAACTCCGCCGCCGGGTAGAATATGGCCAGGAACCGCTTCGTCACCAAATCGTAGAGCTTCTGTTCCGGCTCGCTCAGATGCTTGGGCGCATTGAGTGTGGGAATGATGGCAAAGTGATCCGAAATTTTGGCGTTGTTGAAAATGCGCTTGTTGGGCCGCACCCAGCCGGCCTTCATAATCTGTTCCGCAAAGCCGCTGTAAGTCGTTTCCGCCAGCATGCCCAGCGTTTTTTTCACCGTATCAACATAATCCTCCGGCAACGCCCGGGAATCGGTACGCGGGTAGGTGAGCACCTT
>DATJIU010000080.1:0-9175 GCA_035492855.1 Dongiaceae bacterium
GGTCGGGGCGTCCGGGACTATGAAAGTGACATTCGTGCTGCCCAAGCCCAGCACGTTGGTCAGCGCGATGCTCGTGTGACTCCAATAATCCGCCAGCACCAGGGCCAACGTCGCCGGGTCGGGCGCGCTGTTGGTGTCCAGGTTGGCCACCACCTGCGCCAGTTCATCCGGGCTGACCACGCCGTCGCCATTCAGGTCACCCGGAATGAGCACGCCGCCGGGCGGCAAGGGCAGGGCGCCCAGGGCAAACGTGCCGGTGGCAAAGGTGGAACCCGCGTAGGCCGAATCCACGGTCTGCACGCCCCAGTAATAACGCTGCCCGAGTTGCAAATTGCGCAGCTCGAAACTCCGGGTCTCCTGCCGGTTGCCCGCGAGCGGCAGCCGGAGCCGGCCATCCGTTCCCGCGAGCGGGTTGATGATCTCCGCGCCGCCGGGCGTGGTGCCGAGCCGGAGATTGTACGTCAGGCCCGGGGCAGGGGTGTTGGCGTCGCTGCCCACGTTCCAATGCAGGGTCACCGTGTTGCTGTTGAAGCTGGTGTACAGGCCGGTGGGGGGCAGGGGCGGAACATTCGTGTGTGCGGTGGAGTTGTTCCAGACCTGCGCCGTTTCTCCGATTAAATACCCTCCCAGCAACAGGTCCAGCCGGCCATCGTTATTATAATCGCCGAAGGCCACCGTTGGCAGGGCCAGGCCCAGCCCGGGTAAAAATGACACGAAAGGCAGATTCGGCGCCACCTGGTCGCCCACGCTGACGAAGTTCGTGCCCTGATTCCGCCAAATCTGGCCGGCCGATCCCAGTACATCCAGCCGGCCGTCATTATCGAAATCGCCCAGGGAAATGGCGCTGCCCAGGGCGCCGTCCACCGGAATCCATTCCGGGGCATTCGTGAGGCCCAGGCCGGTATTGAGCCACACCTGCGTGGCGCCGTTGGTGGCCGAGCCGCATACCAGATCCAGCGTGCCGTCATTGTTCAAGTCGCCCCACGCCACCGCATCGGGAGTCACGCTGCCCACACCCGGCATGACCTGGTTGGTGACATTGGTAAAGCCGTTTCCGGTGTTGCGCCACAGTTGCAGGCCCGAAGACCCCGCCACTACGAAGTCCGGCAGCCCGTCGCGGTCATAATCGCCCCAGGCGGCGCTGCTCGCGGAGAAGGCCGCCAGTCCGGGCGCCACGAGGTCGGTGACTTTGACAAAGCCGGAGGCGGTATTGTGCCAGAGTTGGGTCGGCACGCCTGCCACCAGCACATCGGGCCGGCCGTCGGCGTCATAGTCCGCCACCGCCATCCGGACCCCGCCCGCCAGGCTGGGGAGGGCGATATTGGTATCGTTGATAAAACCGTTGGTGGTGTTCAGCCACAGGTGAGTGGCCGCGCCGTTGACCAGCAAATCCAGCCGGCCATCGTTGTCAAAATCAATCCAGATCCCATACGTGGCATCCGCGCCGGAAAGCCCCGGGGCCACCGTGTCGGTGACATCGGCAAAGCCGCTGCCGGTGTTGTGAAACAGATAGGTGCGCGGTGCCGGGATGGGAATGAACTGGCCGGTGGGGCCGGTGGGTGACCCGATCTGGGCCACGTCCAGCAACCCGTCATTGTCGTAATCTCCCCAGGCGAGGACCGAGGCACTCGTGGCAAAAAACGTCGCGCCCGTGGGGAAATAAACCGCCGGGTTGAACATCACCGGCAACGGCGTTACGAAGGAATTGTCCTCCCCATAAACCACGCCCAGGCTGTTGGACGCCGCCGCGCGAAAATGATACGTCGTGGTGGCGGTCAGACCCGAAATGTCGGCAAAAAAGATGACGCCCACCGCCCCGCTTCCGGCCGATTGCGGCGCGGTGGCTTGGTCGTAATTCGTGGTGAGCCCCCAGTCGCACCACGCGGTGGTCGGCAGGCCATGCGGGTTCACGTAGCCTGCCAGGGTGGCGCTGCTGGCCGTGCTGCTATGGAGTCCCGCCGTGATCACCTGTGGGGCCGCCGGTGCCGTGGTAAAACTCCGGTCCGGTCCGTACTGCACGCCCACTGCGTTGGTGGCCACCGCCCGGAAATGATACGTCATGCCGGGCGCCAACCCCGCCACGGCAAAACTGAAATTGGTGAACGTGAGGCCGCTGCCCAGGGGCAGCAGGTCGCTGTTGGTGCCGTAACTGGTGTCCTGCCCCCACTCAAACCAGCCGGCGGTATCATAACCGCCCGGGCAGACCGTGCCGTTGAGGGATGCGGAGTTGGAGGTGATGCTGTCGGCGGTCAGCGTGTCGGCTGTGGCGATGGTGGATACCACCCAGGTGGGGCCGTTCACCAACTGCGCCGCGCCAGTGCCCAGGACGTTCGTGGTCACCGTACCGGTCCCTTCATCAAACCGCCAGTAACCCACCAGCCCGGGTTCCGTGCCCGTCAGCCGCGAGTCGCGATACGTTTGCAGGTCCGCCGCGCTGCGGGCCACGTTCCAGATGCGAATCTCATCAAAGATCGCATTGGCGTAGCCGTCCGGCGCGTAGTTGCTGCGGCCAAAGTAATCGTTGGTGCGGAGCACCGCGGCCGCCACATTCTGCGGGCCCGAGGCAATCACCGTTCCGTTGAGGTAAATGGTGCCGTTGGTGCCGGACAAGGTGGCTGCCAGGTGGACCCACTGGTTCAGCGGCAACTGGCTGGTGGCTGCCAGCACCGGACTGCCGTTCAGGGCAAACACGCCCATGTAGGGCAGGCCCGAGGTGCCGCCACTGAAGGCCAGATAGACGTTGTAGTTGTTCGGCCCGTTGGCGAAGTCAATCACCCGCGACCAGGCATTGTAACTGCGCGCATAAACCCACGCCTCCACCGTGAAGTCATTGCTGAACCAGGTGGCGGCGGGCACCTGCAGGTAGTTGTTCACGCCGTCCAGGCTGATGGCGGCGGCGCCGGCGGGTTGCGCGGCGGCCGGTCGCAGGCCCGGGCCCCAAAATCCGACCCCCAGCGCCAGTACCAACCAGCACCTGAAGCTAATTTGTTTCATAAGCAAGGCTCAACCGCGCGGATTTTGTCCTTTCCGGTTTTCCAAGTCGAGCCGGTTCCGGCGGCCTGCCCTTTGCCGGGAGAGCGGGGCGATGGGGCTGGCTCGGGAGGTGGGTTTGGGGGTTTTGCGGGTGTTCCCGCGCCAACCGGAGATGTTCCAAACCTTCCGGCAAATTATAGCTGCATAAATGTATGATTCATTGTTTGATGAAGCCGTGCCACGAACAACTGAATTTGGCGAAGGCAGGATGGAAATTGTCCTGGGCTTAATAGAAATTGTTTCGGGCTTGATAGAAGCAGTAGTTGGGCTTTAACTGTAAGCACCAATCTATTCAGCGAGGCCCTATGATTCTTTACTTGATCTGCCTGGTTGTCGGTCTTGTGTTCACGGTGATTAGCGCCTTTGCCGGCCATTTTTTTGGTGGACATGATGGCATGGACGTGGGCACGGGCGGGCACGCTGAAGCGGGGTTTGACAGTTCCGGCGTGCCGGGCATGTCGTTTTTCAGCCCAACGGTGCTCGCCTGTTTCATCACGGCATTTGGCGCTTGCGGTCTCGTCTTGAGCCGGATTGAGGCCACCAGCAGCGTCTGGGCGAGCGCGCCACTTTCGGCTGTGGCCGGCGGGTTGATGGCCGGAGTGGCCTTCTGGATTTTTAACACGATGTTCAAGAAGACCCAAAGTTCCAGCGAATCGTCCGTCGCTTCGCTGGTCGGACAAGCGGCGTCCATCATCACCCCCATTCCCGAGAATGGCGTCGGGGAGATTGCGTATGTTCAGGGCGGCAGCCGCTATACGGCGCCCGCACGAACGGAAGATGGCAAGTCCGTGCCGTCCGGTAAACCTGTCCGCATATCCCGGATCTCCGGAACCCAGTTTTACGTCGAATTGCTCCACTGAAAGATCCATACCACTACTCAAAAAGAAAGACCCTGACTCTATGCTGATTCAACCTATGTTTGCGGAGATCACCACCACGGTATTGGTGATCGGGGGCGTCGCTGCGTCCCTGCTCGTGCTGTTCATCTTTATCGGAATCTGGGCGAGCCGTTATACCAAAGTCGGCCCGAACCAGGTGCTCGTCATTTCCGGTAAAAAGCACCGCCTCGTCGATCAGGACGGCAACGCGCGGGACATCGGCTTTCGCATCGTCAAGGGCGGCGGCGTCTTTGTATGGCCGGTGTTCGAGAAGGTGGACATTCTGTCGCTCGAACTGCTCACGATTGATGTACAGACACCGGAAGTTTATACCAGCAAGGGCGTGCCGGTGCGGGTGGATGGCGTGGCCCAGGTGAAAGTGAAGGGGGATGACATTTCCATTTCCACCGCCGCCGAGCAGTTTCTCAGCAAAGGCGTGGATGAGATCAAAAACATCGCGACCCAGACTTTGGAAGGACATTTGCGCGCGATTCTCGGCACGATGACCGTGGAGGACATTTACCAGAACCGGGATGCCTTTGCTTCGAAAGTGCAGGAGGTGGCGGCGGGTGACATGGCGAACATGGGCCTGACCATCATCAGCTTTACCATCCGCGACATCCGCGATGGCCAGGGCTACCTGGACGCGCTCGGCAAACCGCGCATTGCCCAGGTAAAGCGCGACGCCCAGATTGCCCAGGCCGAGGCCGACCGCGATGCCATGATCAAATCGTCGCAGGCCACGCAAGCCGGACAGGAAGCCAAGTTTGCCGCCGATTCCAAGATTGCCGAGGCGCAGCGGGATTATCAATCCAATGTGGCGGGCTATCAGGCCACGGTGAACCAGAAAAAAGCCGAGGCCGACCTCGCCTACGACCTGCAGAAATACAAAACCGGCCAGCTCGTGAAGGCCGAAGAAGTGCAGGTGGAAATCGTGGCCAAGCAGAAGCAGATTGAGCTGCAACAGCAGGAAATCCTGCGCAAGCAGCGCGAACTCGAGGCCACGGTGCAAAAACCGGCCGATGCCGAACGTTACAAGGTGGAAACCCTGGCCAACGCCACCAAGTTCCAGCTCGAAACCGAGGCCGCCGGTGCGGCTTCCGCCGCGAAGGCCAAGGGTTTTGCCAACGCCGAAGTGGCCAAGGTTTCCGGTCTGGCCGAGGCCGAAGCCAACAAGGCCAAGGGTCTGGCCGAGGCCGCCATCATCGAAGCCCAGGGCAAGGCCCAGGCCGAGGCGATGAAGCAGAAGGCCGAGAGCTTCAAGCAATACAACGAAGCCGCGGTCATCGAAATGATTGTGCGCATCCTGCCCGAAGTGGCCGGCAAGATCAGCGAACCGCTGGGCAAGACCGAAAAGATGGTCATCATCAATTCCGGCAACGGTCCGGGCGGCGGCGCGAGCAAGCTCACCGGCGACATCACGCAGATCATCGCCCAATTGCCGCCCGTGCTGGAGAGCCTCACCGGGGTCAAATTTGAGAAGCTGTTGGAACAGGTTCCCGCGCTTAAAAACGCGATGGGAAAGGGTGACGATAATAAGGCATAGCTGCACCCGGGGAGGGCCGGTCTGTTGCCGGTCCTCCCGTAACAGAAAGGAAAGCCATGTTTGGTCTGATTGAACTGATGTTCCTGCCGGTGCTGTTGCTGGCCGTCCCGCTCGGACTTGCGTTGTTGGCTTTCTGGGTGTGGATGCTGGTGCATGCCGCCCAAAACAAGGGCCTGAGCGACGGCGAACGGATCGCGTGGATTCTCATCATCGTGCTGGTGCACTTCCTGGGGGCGCTGATTTATTTCTTTGTCGGCCGCCCGAAAGGTAACCAGGCCATTCCGGCCCAGGGGGCAAGATAATGGTGGCCCGATCGCGAACGAATGCCCGCATTGCCGGTGTCTGCGGCGGCCTGGCGGAGCACCTGGGCTGGTCGCCCACCCGGATGCGGGTGGTGTGGGTGCTGGCAACGCTTTTCACCGCGTTCTCCGGAGTCATTCTCTATCTGGCGCTCTGGTACTTGATGCCCAAGGCGTCGCCGCAACCGTGGCAATCTGCGGGTTGAGCCCCCCGGAATCATTATGACACCGGATCCGTTTGTCACCTGGGTCAAGCGGCAGAAATGGCAGGGTGTGGTGCTGAATTCGATTGGGGCTGGCTTTGCCTTCCTGGGCGGCATTTTAATTTTGTTCCTGACGTTCTGGCTGGCTTACCTGGTAATGTATATTGGTATGTGGGGCGTCGCGGCGATTGCCGAGATGGGCTGGCACACCAAACTGCATCTGAGCCATGAATGGAAGCTGGGGTTGAGCGGCGTTTTCTTGATTTTGTTATTCATCCAGCATCTGCGGACCAGTCCGTGGTACTGGGGCGACTATCCGCAGGCAGATTACGTGGCAGCGCCGGTATTGCAGGCCGGGGCCGGAATGTTCGGCGGGTTGGTGGTCATGCTTGCCTATCCGGGCGCCTCGGCAAACATGGTGGCGGATATTTTATTGAGCGGCCCCCGGCTGTGTTTCGGCACCATTCATCTGGTTCGGGACATCCGGCGGCTGGCGCAAATGGATGTGGCGGGGTGCGCGGAGTTGCTGAAAATCCTGGTGCCGCAGCAACAATACTTCACCTATGAAGAATGGCGGCGGCTGGGGTGGGAGCCGTGGCTGACCCAGTTGCGGAGCATTGACGGCGTGCTGTTCTTGGAAAAAGGGCCAAGCCTGTCAGAGGAACTGCGGCAGGAACTGTTGCCGCTGGCGGCGGGTTGAGCGGCGGTGGCAGACCACACGATTTGGAAAGGAAACATAATTATGGGCTGGGGCAGAATGTTATTGCTGGGTAATGTCGGGCAACAGCTCGACATTGGCGACTTGGAGCGCACCATCAACGACATGCACGGCGCGGTTGCGGACAACGAGCAGGTGGACGAACAGCAGGCGCGGAGCATCGAACAGTTGCAGCGCGAAAACCGCGAGCTGAAACTCTATCTGGCCACGTTGGTGAAACTGCTGGTCGGCAAAGGTGTCCTGCGGCCTGAAGAGGTGGAGGTCGCCGTGCAGGCGATTGAGGCGAAAGCCTGACCGGAAGGAAAACCATGGGAGCGATTGGAGCGGGAATTGGAATATTGGTGGGAGGCGTGGCGTTACTCTTCACGCTGCTGCCGCTGTTTGGTTTTGCGCTGTTCGCCTTTCTGGTGGTGGCGGGGATGATTTTTTGGATTTGGATGCTGGTGGATTGCGTCACCAAGGAGCCGAGCCAGGGCAACGACAAGATCGTGTGGCTGCTGGTGATCCTTTTGACGAACTGGCTGGGTGCGCTGATTTATTTTTTTGTGCGCCGCCCGGAACGCCGAAAATTGTTTGGTGTATGATTGTTCATGGACTTAAACTGAATCAGACGGGATGACTGGGCCGGGCCGCAGTCGGAATATTTTCGGCAACCCCAAATAAATATGCGCCTCTTCGAAGCCATCCTGGAAGCCAACCACCGCGCGGTGGCCGGAGACAAGGACGCCGGACTGCATCCGGACGATTTTGCCGCCGAACTGCCCGTCGTGGCGCTGACCTGCATTGACCCCCGCCTCAACCCGCTGTTGCCCGCCGTGCTCGGCGTGCCGGCGGAGCAGTTCATCTCGCTCCGCAACGCCGGCAACATCATCACCGGCCCGCTGTCCAGCACCATGCGGTCGCTGGCGCTGGCGTGCGCGGTCAAGGGCGGCAGGGAAATCGCTGTCATCGGCCACACCGATTGCCAGGTGTGCAAGACGAGCACCATCGCGCTGCTGGAAAAGTTCAAGCAACTTGGCGTGGAGCGGCATTTGTTGCCGGACAATTTGAATGAATATTTCGGCATGTTCAGCAGCGAGCGGCAGAACGTCATCAAGGCGTGCGACTTCATCCGCAGCAGTCCGCTCATCGGCCCCCAGGTGCCCGTGCATGGATTGATCGTGGACATTGAGACCGGCAAGCTGGAATGGCTCGTCAACGGCTATGAGAAGTGGCAGGGCATGGAGGGTAAATGGAATGCCGCCGTCCAGTCCGCCGAGGGTACGGTGGACCAGTTGAAGGCGCTCGCCGATTTCAAAATTGGCGACCTGAAGTTCCCGGAAACCAAAATCGGGGAAACCATCACCAAGGCGGGTGACTGGCTGAAGACCAACGTGGAGAAGCTGGAAATCAAACCGGAGTCTGCGGTCACGCCGCCCCCGGTGGGAATGCAGGGCATTTCCCAGCCGCAAACTCCGCCGGCACCGCCAACCACCGTCACTTCGGTGGCCGAAAAGATTGTGGATTTCGCCGCCGCTCACTGGCCCCAGGCTGAAAACCAACCCCCGCCGTTGCCGCCCAAGAAAACGCCGCTGCCGCCACCGTTGCGGCCCCGGCCCGTTCTGACCCGGCGCAAGTAGGGGAAAACAGGACCCGCAGGATGCCTGTCCTACTTTATTCCACCCGCCACTCCAAAATGCCGGCGGACCAATCGGGCTGCAGTTGGACGGCCAGGCGCAAGGCCGTGGTCTTGATCGGCGTAAACGTCACGCGATTATATTCGTCCATCTGCGTGCCATAATTGGACGCATCCGCCACCGGCTTCCAGGAATCACCGTCCTTGTAGATCAACTGCCAGGACTGCGGCACCCGGCAATTGGCGTGGATGCGCCGTTCATCCCACCAATACACGGCCACGTTGGAGATGGTCTGCGGCTGGGCAAAATCGTATTGTACCCATTCCGGCGTGCCCCGGTGATCCCACCAGGTGAACCGGGGAATTTTGGTGTCGTCCGAAGCCGCCGGTTCCAACTCGTCATTCAGCGCGGCAGGGGTGTCGTTCGCGAAGCAATGCGAAGCCGTGGGCTTGGCCTGACTGGCAATGCTGGGCGGCAACAGCGGTTTGGCGGCGAGTGGCTTTTCGGCCAGCCACACGCGCATCTCGGTGGGTTGCCGGTTGGCGTTGGCGTAATACGGAATGGCGGTGAACACCACATTGGAAGCGCCGGGCGTTTTGGTAGCTGGCAGGTACAGGCTGCCCTGCCAATCGGCCTGATGCAGGGCCCGGGCCGGGCCGTGAAGCACCGTTACTCCGCCCAGCAAATCGGCGTGATATTCGGCAGTCAACGGCGCATCGGGCGGAATGACCAGATTGCGCACCGTGCCACCATTGTCGTCACCTTCTAGGCAATAAACGATGGGCCCACGCTGCAATGCCACGCGCCCCGAGTCGGCCTGCACCCGCGGGTCGGCATGAAGGCGCTGCACTGGCATGGGCAGGGTGAGCTCCACCACGTCGC
>DATJIU010000081.1:0-7914 GCA_035492855.1 Dongiaceae bacterium
CTGCAACGGCTTCGTGGACCACAACGGCTCGGATTGGAGCTGGAACGAATACAACGACGACATCTGCTGGGCGGTGATCGCCTTCTCGCGGGCCTACCAGGCCACAGGCAACACCACTTTTCGCAACCTGGCCAAGTCCAACTACGACATGATGTATGCGCGCGGCTGGGACACGAATTTTACCGGCGGCGGCATCTGGTGGCGCATGGACAAGGGCGGCAAGAATGCGTGCATCGCCGGGCCGGCGGCGGTGGCGGCGTGCTATCTCTATTCCATATACGGGGACGTGGCCTATCTGAACAAGGCCCGGGATTGCTATGCGTGGGAACGGCGGGTGCTGTTCCAGCCCAGCAGCGGCGCCATCTACGACAGCATTGCCATCAACAACACCTACAACACCTGGGCGTCTACCTACAACCAAGGCACGTTCATCGGCGCGGGCAATTTCCTCTATCGCGCCACCGGGCTGCCGACTTACTACCAGGACGCCATGCTCGCCGCACGCTACACGCAGAACAACATTTGTTCGGCGGGTATTTTTCCTGAATACGGTTCCGGTGACCTTGGCGGATTCAACGGCATTCTGGCGCGCTGGATGGGCAAATTCACCCGTGACCAAAATCTCGGCGTGGCATTCACGCCGTGGCTGAACGCCAACGGCGCCGCCGCTTGGAGTGTGCGCAACGCCAATAATCTTTCCTGGCAAAAATGGAAGACGCCCACGCCCGGCGGCACCAACATTCTTTCGTCGTTCGACTGCTCCGATTCGGTGGTCATCATGCAGGTGGGATTGACCAATTCCCCTGATCCGTTGCTCATTACCCCGGACATCGGATTTGTGGCCACGGCAGAACGGACCCGGTTGCCCAACGCCACCAGCCTGGACTTGGTGCTGACCAATACCGGAGCGGCCGCAATCAATTGGACCCTGGTGGAGTCGGCCCCGTGGCTGAGTGCCTCGGCCACGTCGGGCAGCCTGGCTGCCGGCGCGCCTGCCGTCAGCGTGCAACTCAGCTTGATTCCCTCCGCCGTTACCAATCTGGCTGCGGGACGTTATTACACCAGTGTCTGGATCACCAACCAGGTCACGCACGTGGCGCAGAGCCGGACTTTTCTGTTGATAGTATCGGGCGGCAACGCGCCGGTGGCCTTGACGGGCTGGAACGCTGCCATCATTGCCCCCAACACCGCCGTCAGCGGCCATCTGGGCGCGACGGCTTTTGATGTGCCCAACAATTATTGCTTCTTCCAGGCCGGGCTTTCCAGCGGTTCGCGCGGTCTGCCGCCGGACGGCGCGTTCACCAGCCTAGTGGATGGCACCACGGTCTTCCAGTTTCAACCTTACGGCGGTACCAACGCCGTCGTGGTGGGCTACAGTCGTCCGGCATCAGTCACGCTCACCCTGGCCACGCCGGCGGCCTATGACTCACTCTCATTCCTGGCGTGCTCGGCCAATACCGCGTCCGGCGGCGGCACCGCCACCTGCGTGCTCAATTTCACCAACGGCACCCACAGCCCGGTTTTGACCATCAACGCGCCAGACTGGTTCAGCGGTACCGCGAATGCCGCCATCTCCGCCACCGGCCGGCTGAAAATGACCACCCTGAACCCCGAGGACAATGGGCCCAGCAACCCCAGCTTGTACCAAACCACCTTGAACCTGGCCGCGCTGGGGTTGAACCAACCCATCGCCTCCATCACCCTCGGCAAATCGGCCGCCGCCGGGGGGCAGCAGGATACCGCCATCTTTGCCGTGAGCGGCACGACCATGCCCGCCGCGGCCAACATTGTTCAACAGCCGCAGTCAGTGACCAACAGCGTGCCAACTCAAGGTGCGAATTTCACCGTGCTGGCCAGCGGCATTCCGCCCTTGGGTTATCAATGGTATTACAGCGCCAGTGGCGCGCCCGGCAGCTTTGCCCCACTCGCTGCGGAGACCAACAGCGCCCTGCAACTTGCGGCGGAATTGTCGCCGGAAGCGGCCGGCAGTTATCAAGTGGTGGTCACCAACGATTATGGCGCCGTCACCAGTGCCGTGGCGACCCTGACCGTTTATCGCGCTCCGGTGATTACCCGGCAGCCGGGCCCGGCCGACCAGTACCGGTTTGTGGGCACCAACACCAGTTGGTCGGTGGCAGTGGCGGCGGCCACGCCGGTGACCTATTACTGGTATTGCGATGATGTCGCCCTTCCGGGCAACACCACCCTGTACACGCGTTATAATTTGCAAGTCACCAATTCCGGCGATTACACGGTGGTGGTCAGCAACGCCTACGGCGTGGTGACGAGCAGCATTGCGGCGTTGACCGTGGTGACCGCGCCCACGTATCCGCTGGGCCAGCGGGTGGTGACCGATCACGCCCTGGGTTACTGGCGGCTGGATGAAACCAACAACACTGTGGCGCGCGATTATGTGGCCGGCAACAACGGCACCTATACCCCCAAGGTCCTGTTAGGACAGCCGGGCAACAAGCTACTGGACACCCACCGCGTGCCGCGCTTCGGCTCGCTGGCCACCAGCAACAGTTGCGTGACCAATATCGCCGTGGACTTCAGCACCACCGGCAACGCCACTTTTTCGGTGGAAGCCTGGGTTAACGGCGGCAGCCAGACTTCCGATGCGGGCCTGGTATCCAAGGGCTATGGCAGCGGCGGCGAACAGTTCAACCTGGATTGTGGCGGCGGCAGCCATGCGTTCCGCTTCTTCGTGCGCGATGCCGGGGGCACGGCTCACCTGGCCACCGGCACGGTGACGCCCAATAACCAGTGGCATCATCTGGTGGGCGTGTGCGACGAGGTCAATGGTTACGTGCGCCTGTTTGTGGACGGCACCAAGGTGGCCGAAACCACCGTGGGACCATACCTCGGCATCTTGAGCTCTTCCGTGCCCATGAGCATCGGTTCGCGGCAGGCCTCGGCAGGCAGCGCCTACAACAACCAGTTTGCAGGTTATATCGAGGAAGTGGCGGTTTATGGTTACGCGCTGAGTTCCAACCAGGTGGTGGCGCATTATCAGGCGGCCACCAATCGCGCGCCGGTATTTGCCAGCAACCCGCTGGTGCTGGCCGCTGCTCCGGCGGGCCAGTTATTTTCCACAGGCTTGGTGGCCAGTGTCACGGATCCCAACGGCGACGCCATCACGTATTCCAAATTGAGCGGGCCAGCCTGGCTGACCTTGTCGGCCAATGGTTACCTGAGTGGCACCCCGCTTTCGGGCGATGTGGGCGCAAACTCGCTGGTGGTGAAAGCCACGGATGCTGGCGGCCTGGCCAGTTCGGCCACCGTCAGCCTGCAAGTACTGGCCGCACCGCCGCTGGTACTGAGCGCCACCTGGCAGGCGCCGGAGTTGCAACTCAATTGGACCGGCGGCATCGGGCCATATCAGGTGCAGACCACCATTAATCTCGCCGACCCGCAATGGCAGGATTGGGGTGCGCCCGTTAGTGGCTTTGGGGTGACGATTGCGCCGACCAACGCTGCGGCACTCTTCCGGGTTTCGGGGCAATGAGCCCGGGCGTCAGCCGGGCGTGACACGTTTTGGCCGCGGCCCGAACAGCGCGGTGCCCACGCGGACAATGGTGGCGCCTTCCTCGATGGCCACTTCAAAATCTCCAGACATACCCATGCTCAACACGGGCAGGGGCGCGCCCAGTGCCTGTTCGCATTGTTCCTTGAGCTCCCGCAAGCTGCGAAAATGCATCCGCACCCGCTCCGGGTCGGTGGTCCATGGCGGCACGGTCATCAGGCCGTGAAGTTCCAGGCGGCGCAGGGCGTTGAGCGCGGACAGATCGGCCAGCACCTGTTCCGGACGGTACCCAAACTTGCTGGCCTCGCCGGCGACATTGACCTCCAACAAAATGGGCAGGGTGCGGGCCGCCTCGTCGGCGCGGCGGTTGATCTCTTCTGCCAGACGCAGGCTGTCCACGCTGTGAATCATGCTGAACAGTCCCACGGCATCGCGGCATTTGTTGGATTGCAGGTGACCGATCATGTGCCAGCGGGCCCGACCGGGGGAGAGCGGAATTTTTGCCTTGGCTTCCTGTACCTTGTTTTCGCCAAAGAGGGTTACGCCCAGCTCCACCGCGGCAGCCACGGCCTCCGGTGGCTGGCCCTTGGTGACGGCCAGCAGGGTGACGGATTGCGGATCGCGGGCGCTCCGCTCGCAGGCGGCGTGAATCCGATGTTGAATTGTTGCCAGGTTCTCGGCCAAACTCATGCCGCAACTGTAAAGCTGAAACCACCAATCGTAAATCTCATCATGAACCACTGGCTCGTCAAATCGGAACCCGAGGCCTACTCCTGGGCCCAACTCGTGCAGGACGGTTCGACCGCCTGGACGGGCGTTCGCAATTTCCAGGCGCGGATCAATCTGCGGGCCATGAAAAAAGGCGATTCCGTCCTGTTTTACCACAGCGTGTCGGAGAAATCAGTCGTGGGTGTCGCCCGGGTCAGCCGCGAAGCCTATCCCGACGCCACCGCCACCGAGGGCGACTGGGTTTGCGTGGATTTGCAGCCGGTCAAAGCCCTGGCCGAACCGGTGTCGCTCGAAACCATCAAGGCCGATGCCGGGTTGCGGGACCTGCTGTTGGTGAAACAATCGCGCTTGTCGGTATCCCCGCTTAATGCGGTCCAATTCAAACGCCTGCTGCAACTCGGCAAAACCAAGTTGTAATTGTCGGCTATCCCCGACGGGCATATCTCAAAATTGTGCGGCTCGGAAACCGGACGTTGACAGGCTGGCGGCTCTGTCGCACTTTGCCAGCTTCGCTATGAAAAAAGCATTGCTCGCCCTCATCTTGGGAATGATTGTGATTTTGGGGTCGGAAGCGGCCCGGGCCCAGACCAACGCCGCGGCCGCCCCGCTGAATACCGCCCTCCTCGCCGAGCCCCGGACCGACTGGGCCACCAACCGGCAGGAACTGGTGTTGCAACGGGCCAAGGATAATCCCGGAGCGTGTGACATTGTGTTCATCGGCGATTCCATCACCGAGGGCTGGGAGGGGGCCGGGCGGAATGTCTGGCATGAGTTTTATGGCACGCGCAAATGCCTGAACTTCGGCGTGGGCGGCGACCGCACCCAGCATGTGCTCTGGCGGTACGCGCACGGCCAGTTGGATGGCCTCAAGCCGAAAGTCGCAGTGATCATGATCGGCACCAACAATTCCAACGGCGACGACAATTCCGCGGCGGACATCCTCGCGGGCGTCAGGGCCATTGTGGAACAAACCCGCAACCGGCTGCCGCAGACCAAAATTCTGCTCATCGCCATTTTCCCACGGGGCGAAACGTTCAGCGTCCAACGCGGCAAAATTTTGCAGGTCAACCAGGCGCTCGAGAAACTGGATGACGGGAAGAACATTTTCTACATTGATTTCGGCGCCAAGCTGATTGAACCCGATGGCTCCATTTCCCGCCGCATGATGCACGACTTCCTGCATCCCGGGCCGCGTGGTTACCAGATTTGGGCTGACGCCATGGAACCGAAAATCAAGGAACTGCTGGGCGAGTAATCCGGCAGCCTATTTCGGCAGAGTCTCCGCTACTGCTTCCCGCAGGGACGCCACCATCTGCCGTGCCTGCGCCGGAGTGGTGCAGTATGGCGGCATTAGCACGATGATATTGCCCACGGGACGGGTCAGCACGCCCCGGCGCGCCATGGCTTCGCAGACGCGGATGCCCGCCCGTTCCGCCAGCGCAAACGGCTTCCGGGTGCGCCAGTCGCGCACCAGTTCCACGCCCACCACCAGGCCCACCTGCCGGATGTCGCCCACCGCAGGCAGCGCCCAGAGCGATTGCAATTCGCGGCGCAGAACGCGTTCCAACCGGCTTCGCGCCTGGACGCAGGCGGATGATTCCAAAATGTTCAGGCTTGCCAGTCCGGCGGCGGTGCCCAGTTGGTTGCCGGTAAAACTGTGGCCGTGGAAGAACGATTTGAATTCCTCATATTTGCCGAGGAAGGCCGCAAAAACCTCCGGCGTGGTCAGCGTGGCTGCCAGGGGCAGATAACCGCCGCTCAATCCCTTGGCCACGCACAGATAATCCGGCTGCACGCCTTCGTGATGGCAGGCGAACAAGGTAGGGCAGGCATCCTGCCTGTCCCGGTTGGGTTGGACTGCGGCTAGGGCGGTCCCTGTTCCAGTTCTCCCAAATCCAGTCATCACTTCATCGGCAATCAACTGCGCGCCATGACCGCGCGCGATTTCCGCCACGCGTCGCAACCAGCCCGCCGGCTGGGGAATCATCCCCGCCGCACCTTGCATCAACGGCTCAAAGACAAATCCGGCATACGGATTTCCCCGTTTTTTCTGGGCGGCAAATTTTTGTTCCACCCGGCTCACGCATTCCCAATTGCACTTGCGATACTCGCGGGCATCCGCGCGCTCCGGCTTCGCTCGGTTGAAGGGACAGCGATAGCAATAGGGTGACATTACTTGGTCGGTCTTGAACAGCAGGCCGGAATAGGCTTTGTGAAACAGGTCAATGTGGCCGAGACTCACCGCGCCCACGGTGTCACCATGATACGCACCCTCCAGCGCCAGAAAACGGGGCGACTTGGTGCGACCCGTCCGTCGGGCAAACTGGTACGCCAGCTTCAGCGCCACCTCCAGAGCCGTGGAGCCGTCATCGCCGAAAAAGACCTTTTCCAACTTGGGGTTTGCGACAGCCGACTGATGCGGCGCCGGCAGGCCTTTGACTTGGGCCGGGCGCAATCCGTTTTTTCCAAATTTCGGATTGGCCAACCGCACCAGCTCCGCCGCCAGCAGCGAGGCGGGTTCGTTGGCAAAGCCCAGCGCGGAGGAATGCGCGATTTTTTTTAACTGCCGCGCAATGGCGGCGTTGATTTGGGGATGCGCGTGGCCGTGCAGGTTGGTCCAGATGGAGGCATTGGCATCAAGATATTTCCGCCCGTGCACGTCGCGCAGCATCGCGCCCTTGCCGGCGGTGATGACGATGGGTTCGCGCTGCAGCCAGTCGCGCATCTGCGTGAAGGGATGCCAGACATAACGGTGATCCAGTTGGGCGAGCTTGTGCATCAATTCAAATCGGGCAGGGCGGCGTCCAGCGACTTCAGAGCTTCCAGCAATGCGGTGACATCGGCCTGCGTGTGCGCGGCGGTAAGGGTGACCCGTAACCGCGCCGCGCCGCGGGCAACGGTGGGATAGCGAATGGCGGGCACGAACAGCTTCCGTTCCCGCAGTTGCTGCGCGGCGGCCACCGCGCGGCTTTCAGCGCCTACAATCAACGGAATAATGGCGCTGGAAACTCCCGTAGGAGACGACGTGAGGAGTCTCTGATTTGGGGACTGGAGGGATTTCAGGTTTCCCACATTGTCGCTCACCTGCTGGATGAGTTGCGCCAGTTGATCACAGCGGGTTTTGCCTTCGGCAGATTGCACGAGTTGAATCCCGGCCGTGGCGGCAGCGCTGGCGGCGGGCACCGGTGCGGTGGAGAAAATAAAACTGCGCGCCCGGTTCACCAGAAAATCAATCAACGGCCGCGAACCGCAGATGTAGCCGCCGCTGGCGCCCAGCGCCTTGCCCAGCGTGCCCATCTGGATTTCAATGTGGTCGCTCACGCCCAACGCCTCGGCCAGCCCGCGCCGGTGTTCGCCGAAAAGCCCGGTGGCGTGCGCTTCATCCACCATCAGCCAGGCACCGTATTTTTCCTTCAACGCCACCATCTCCCGCAACGGCGCGGTGTCGCCATCCATGGAAAAAACCGATTCGGTCACAACCAGCGTTCTGCCCGGGGCGGTGGCAAAACGTTTCTGGGCCCATTGCAAGATGGCTTCGAGATCTTCCAGATTGTTATGAGCAAAGACGCGGATTTTCGCGCCGCTCAGCCGGGCGGCATCCACAATGCAGGCATGCACCAGCTTGTCGAGCACGATGACATCGTCCTTGCCGAGGAGGG
>DATJIU010000082.1:0-3957 GCA_035492855.1 Dongiaceae bacterium
CAACCCGAAGCGGTCAAAACGGGACTCACCACGAATGCACTGTATCAGTTCTCCGGCCTCGGTTGGCTGGGGGTGGCGGGGGTGATCCTGCTCTGCGCCGCGTGGTCCGCCTTTGCCAAACCGACCACGGCGTTGGTGGGCTGGCTGGCTGCCACCGCCGGCTTTCTCAGCATCGCTTGCATGACCCTGTACCGCGACGGCATCCGCGACCTGACGCTGGCCCTCACCGGGTACGACGTGTGGGCGCGGGTCGTGGACACCAACTGGTCCGTGGTGGGCCTGTTCCTGGGGCTGTTCGTGGTGGGCTTGGGGGTGCTGGGCTGGCTGGTTTCGGTGATGGTGCGGGCCAAAACGATTTCGGAAAAAGTGACCACATGAAGCAATCGCAATCCTACAATCCGCCGGCGGATTCCGGCCCGGACGGGCTGAGCCGGCGTTCCTTCGTCCGGGTGGCGCTGGGTGGCGCGGGCCTGTGCTACGCGGCGGCCATCGGCTATCCGGTTTACCGCTATCTGGCGTCGCCGGTGGAGAAATCGGCGGCCGAGGCGGCGGTGACCGAAGTGACGTTGAAGGACGCGCAGAAGATCCCCACGGGATCGGTGCTCATGTTCAAGTTTGGTTCCAAGCCGACCATGCTCATTCACCATCCCGACGGCACCTGGATCGCCCTCACCGCGGTATGCACCCACCTGGGTTGCACCGTGCAATATCAGCCGGAGAACAACATCATCCACTGCGCGTGTCATGGCGGCACGTACGATCCCAACACCGGCGCCAATATCAGCGGGCCGCCGCCCAAACCGCTGTTGCGCTACAACGTGGCCGTCACCGATACGGGCGTGGTGGTCTCCCGCGCCTGACCGGCATCACCCATGAAGACAGCCAAATCAAAACTGTTTAATTGGATGGACGAGCGCCTGGGACTTCAGGAAGTGCTGGCGTTTGCAAAGAAGAAAACCGTGCCCGTGCATGGCCAGACCTTCTGGTATTACTGGGGCGGGTTGTCGCTCTTTTTCTTCATTGTCCAGGCGTTCACGGGCGTGTTGCTGCTCGTGTATTACCGGCCCGGTCCGGATGCCTACGAATCGGTGCGCCAGATCACCTACGACATCAACTTCGGCTGGCTGATCCGTTCGGCGCATTCCTGGGCGGCCAACCTCATGATCGCCGCGATTTTCGGGCACATGTTCTCGGTCTATTTCATGAAGGCCTACCGGAACCCGCGCGAATTTGGCTGGTGGAGCGGCATGGCCCTGTTGCTGGTCACGATGGTATTTGGCTTCAGCGGCTATTTGCTGCCGATGAATGAGCTGGCGTATTTTGCCACCAAAGTAGGCCTGGAAATCCCGGCCACGTTCCCGGTCATCGGCCCCAAGATTGCCGCGCTGGTGCGAGGCGGGGCGGAGGTGAACGAGTTCACCGTGCAACGCTTTTTCGCCCTGCACGTCGTGGTGCTGCCGGCGTTGTTTCTGCCGTTGCTGGGATTCCATCTTTGGCTGGTGCAAAAGCATGGCAACGCGGTGCCGCCGAGCGAGGAAGCGAAACCGGTCACAGAGCGGAAGACGATGCCGTTCTTCCCCAACTTCCTGGCCAAGGACCTGGCCATGTGGCTTATCGCCCTGAACGTGCTGGCCTTGCTGGCGTCGGTGTTTCCCTGGGACCTGGGCAACCAGGCCGACCCGCTCAAGCCCGCCCCGGACAACATTCATCCCGAGTGGTATTTCATGAGTTCGTTCCAAACCTTGAAACTGTTCGGCCGGATTTTCAGCGGCAAGCTCGCCGAGATTGGCGAAGGCGTGGGCATTGTTACCTTCACCCTGGGCTTGGTGCTCTGGTTGCTGGTGCCGTTGTACGATACCACCACGCCGTCTGGTCGCCGCGGCCGGCGGGCCACGTATTTCGGCCTGTTCGCCGTGGGCGTGCTGCTGGTCACCACCTTCTGGGGTTATCTCGCGCTGCATTGACGCTGAAGCATCGACGCTATGAATTATCCATATTGGGACGTTCCGCATCTCGGCAGTGGCTGGGTGATTGGCCTCATCGCCATCTATCACGTCATGATCTCCCACTTTGCGGTGGGGGGCGGACTCTACCTGCCGGTGGCCGAACGCAAGGCCCTGCGCGAAGGGCGGCAGGACTGGATGGAACGGCTGCGCAAGCATTCCAAATTCTTCCTCGTGCTCACCGGGGTTTTTGGCGCGGTGTCGGGGGTGGGCATCTGGTTTGCCATCGGCCTGGCCAATCCCGAGGCCACCAGCGCCTTGATTCATAATTTTGTTTTCGGCTGGGCCATGGAATGGGTGTTCTTCATCGTCGAACTCAGCACGGCGGCGGTCTACTATTACACTTGGGACCGCGTGTCCCCGGAACTGCACCTGAAGATCGGCTGGGTTTACGCCATCGCCTCCTTTTTCACGCTGTTCATCATCAACGGCATTCTGGCGTTCATGCTCATGCCGGGCGATTCCTGGCTCGCGGTGGCGGGCACGGGTCACGAGGCCACCCGGTTCTGGCAGGCGTTCTTCAACCCCACCTACTGGCCGAACCTGATGATGCGTACACTGGTTTGCACCTCGCTGGCGGGCATCTGGGCGTTGGTCAGCTACAGCCGCATCGACGGCGACAAATTTCCCGAGTTGAAGACGGAACTCATCCGCTGGAGTGCCAAGTGGCTTGTACCGTCGTTCGCGCTGCTGCCGGTGGCGCTGGGCTGGTATCTCTGGACCGTGCCGGAATCGCAGCGGGTGTTGCTCTCGCTCGGCATTAACACCATCGGCACGGGGGCGTTCACCCAGGTGACCCGCACCGCGCTCATCATTGTCATGACCTCGGCCACCATTGTGGGCGTGGTGTATTTCATGGCATGGCGCTTCCCCCGGGAGTTCAACTTTGGCCATGCCTGCGCCGTATTGGTGCTCGGCCTCATGGCCACCGCCTCGGGCGAAGGCGCCCGCGAAATGCTCCGCAAGCCGTACGTCATTGGCCATTACATGTATTCCAACGGCGTTCGCGTGGAACGGGCCGACACCCCGGAGAAACGCGCCCAAAGCTACCTGGCCCACAGCCTGTGGGTGGATCAGCGGCCCGGGGCAAATACCAATCTGGCTGTTGGCGAAGCCATGTTCCGCGGCGAATGCGGCTCATGCCACACCCGCGATGGCTATCGTTCCATGAAAGGCTTCATGGCGGAGCGCAATCGCGAGGCCATCGGCAGCTTCCTCGGCATCCTGCATGAATATAGCACCAATTCCACCTACCGCGCTTACATGCCGCCGCTGGTGGGCACCACCAACGAAATCCAGGCGCTGGGAGATTACCTGGCCTCGTTGAAGGGCACCAACGTTCCCGTGGCAAAGACGGTGGTTGAACCGGCGGCAAAAACGCTGGCTGAAAACCGCTAAGTGCGCAGCTGCATTTGAGTCCGGTGGTATCGGCTTGTCCGGCTAAAGGGTAGGGGAGAATCAAACTGGCGGAGAGAGAGGGATTCGAACCCTCGGTAGGGATTAGCTACGCACGCTTTCCAGGCGTGTGCCTTAAACCACTCAGCCATCTCTCCGCAGCGGCAGATAATTTGAAGGCAGCGCCGCATTTGCGCAATGATTTTCCCACAGTACGCCGGGAGTGCTTTTGCGCCAGCCCGGTGCCGGCCTTGCCGGAAGTATCTGTCGCAGGCGGGATTCCCACAAGATAAAGCGGTGAAGCGCCCGCCGCTTTATCAGACTCAGCCGGCCTTCACCAATTGCATCACCGCGGCCACGGCAGCCTCGGCCTTCACGGCCTGCAGGGCGCCGTTGCGGGGCTTCAGTTCCACCTCGTCCTTGGCCAGCGATTTCTCACCAATGCCAATGCGGATGGGGAAGCCCACCAGTTCGGAGTCCTTGAACTTCACGCCCGGCCGGTCGTCACGATCATCGAGGATCACGTCCACCCCCTGGGCGGTGAGTTCGGTGTAAATCT
>DATJIU010000083.1:0-4322 GCA_035492855.1 Dongiaceae bacterium
GCCCACGATGTGAATGACCTCGATAGGCTCCCCGGAAAGTTCTTCCAGCGAGTGGCACACTTCGCGATACATCAGGGCCAGGCTTTCGCGCGCGCAACGCACCAGTTCGCCCGGCGTGCGGGGCGCCGGCTGGCGGGTGGCCAGGCAGAAATCGCGCAGGGCGGTGGGCATGTCGGGCGGGTTGAGAAAACTCGGCGCGTTGGGATTGACGAGCGACCGCAGGGCCGGCGCCTTGGCGGCCAAGGCTTCCAGTTCGGCGTAGCTGCGGCTTTTGCCGGCTTCATCAAACGATTTCTTGCAGCGTTGAATCAGCCACATGCCCATGATGTTTTTGAGCAACCGGTAGGTGCCGTCAATGCCGCCTTCGTTCGTCAGATTTAATTCCAACGTCCGCGGCTGGAGCGCGGCGGTCTGCACTTCCGCACCCATCAAAGACCAGGTGCCGGAACTGATGTAGGCCCAGTTGGCGCGGCCGGTGTTGGTGGTGGGCACGCCGGCGACGGCGGCAGCGGTGTCGTGCGAGGGCGGCACGACGACCGAAACATTCTTGAGTCCCAAACGGTCTGCGAGGGATTTGCGGAGCGGGCCCAACCGCGTGCCGGGCGGCACCAGCTTGGGCAGAAAATGCGCCGGCAATCCCATTTTCTGAAGCAACGGCAGCGCCCAGTTGCGTTCCAGCGGATGCACGAACTGCGAGGTGGAGGCGATGGTAAATTCCGCGGCTTTGACTCCGCTCAGACACCAGTGCAGGAAATCCGGCATGAACAGCAAGGTATCGGCGGCGGCCAACAATTCGGGCGCATGCAGTTGCCAGGCGAGCAACTGGTACAGCGAATTGAAGGGCATGAACTGCAAGCCGGTGGCGGCGAAGATTTCCTCGCGCGAAACCTTGCGGAAGGCTTTTTTCATCAGCCCCAGCGTGCGGGCGTCGCGGTAATGATAGGGCTGGCCGAGCATTTCGTCCTGCGGGTTGAGCAGCACAAAATCCACGCCCCAGGTGTCCACGCCAATGGAGACGATTTTGGCGCCAAACTTTTTGGCGGCCAGTGCCAGACCGGCTTGAATTTCTCCCCAGAGCCGCAGGACATCCCAGCGCAGGGAGTCGCCCAGCATCACACCGCCGTTGGGGAACCGGTGGATTTCCTCCAGCCGGAGTTTCTTCCCGTTCCAGATCCCCGCCATCACCCGACCGCTCTCCGCGCCCAGGTCCACCGCCAGATAAACTTTTTCCGCCATAATGCTTCCCGCCCGGCAGCTTTATTGTCCGCCGGCCAGACCCTTCAAATAAGTTCCATATCCAATGATGATGGTGGAAAGAATCAGGGTGATGATGCCCCCCGCAATCAGGCTGTGCGCCTTTTTGCTGGAACCTTTCCACTCGTGGAAAATCCAGCCCCACATCGTGCTAAAGATGATGATGCTGGCCATGTGCAACGTCCACGAGGCAAAACTGAATTTGCCCATCTGCGTTTCGCCCATGGTGTAGAAAAAGAATTGAAAATACCAGCACGTACCGGCCAGGGCGGAAAACAGATAATTGCTGGCCACCGGAATCTTGAGGTCCGGCACGAGAGCCATCGTGCCGCCGTTGCCGGAGGTCGTGGTGGTGACTGACGCGCCGGCATGTTCCGGCCGGATCTGCGAGGCCAGGTACTGATAGCCGCTCCGGTTTTTGATGTTCAGCATCACACACCAGATGAAGTTGGTGGTAAAGCCCCCCAGCAGGACAACGATCAGTTTGGGCAGGCCGCTCCAAATGACATTGGTGCCGGCGGCTTTGGAGGCTTCGCCGATGGGGTTGCCGGCCGTAAGGGCAAACGAGAAGCAGGCGCTCATAATGCCGGAAAAGGTGGCCACCATGATGCCCTTGGTGAAATTGAATTCCGCAATGGCTTTTTTCTTTTCCGCCTCCGGCATTTCGCGCTCCTTGGTCAATCCGGCCAGTGCGGCCACCCCGATGCCTATGAGGCAAATCAGTACTCCCAACAAGGTGACCTTGCCCGGCGTGGTGGCGGCGATCTGGGCAATGGATTCCGCCACGGGAATGCTGGGCATGAATGACTTGAAAATGGGCGGCATCAGGGTGCCAAAAGCCGCGCAATAACCCAGCGCCACGCCCATGCCGAGCGACATGCCCAGATAGCGCATGGTGAGACCGAAGGTTAGCCCGCCAAAGCCCCACATGGCGCCGAAGAAGTAGGTCCACCATAATGTGGTGAACTCCTGCTGCTGGAGCACACCCACCAGGTCTTTGGTCATAATGGACGCGAGCAGCCACGGGCAGATGATCCAGGAGAAGAAGCCGCCCACCAGCCAGTACGTTTCCCAGGACCATTTTTTAACGCCCTTGTAGGGTACGTAAAAACTTCCAGACGCGAGACCGCCGAGCCAGTGAAAGACGACGCCGAGAAATGGATTCATAGAGTGAGTGAAGATGACGGGTTATTGACGGTTGCTCAGGACCTGTTTTTCGTAGGCTTTCACTTCCGCGAGCCAGGCTTCGCCCACCGGAACATTCTGGCGCAGGCAGTGGTAATCCCACACCGCGCCGTGCGGCAGGGTCTTGGCCTCTTCCATCAAGGCCAGGCGCGAGGTGTAGTCGCCCGCGCGCTCCAGTTGTTTATATTGCTCGTACGGTTCGAGCATGGCGCAACTCAGGGCCCGCAGCAGGTTGCGCGCGCCGATCGTCCAGGCGGCGACGCGGTTGATGCTGGCATCAAAGTAATCCAATCCCAGGTGGGTCCGCCCGAGGTAATTGCCGCGCACCAGTTCCTGTGCGATGCCGTGCAACTCATCCGTGAGGGTGACCACGTGATCGCTGTCCCAGCGCACCCCGCGGCTGACGTGCAGCAGGATTTCCGGGACAAAGCACAGCACGGAGGAAATTTTGTCGGCCATGTTCTCGGTGGGATGATAATGACCGGCATCCAGGCAGACGAGTTTTTGATTTTTCACCGCATAGCCCAGATAAAACTCATGCATGCCCACGGTGTAACTTTCCGCGCCGATGCCGAACAGCTTGCCTTCCACCGCGTCGAGATTGTGTTTGGGGCTGAGCTTCTTTTTGAAGACGGCATCCAGCGCGGCAATGAGCCGCTCGCGCGGAGCGCGGCGGTCGGCCGGGGTGTCCTTCATGCCGTCAGGAATCCAGACGTTGGTTACTGCCGGCGTGCCCAAGGCGCGGCCCATGGCGGCGCCGATCTCCCGGCTGGCCTGGCAATGCTCAATCCAAAACTGGCGGATGCCTTTGTCGGCGTGCGACAGCGTGAAGCCGTCGGCGGATTTGGGATGGGAAAAACAGGTCGGATTGAAATCCAGCCCGATGCCCAGCGATTTGGCCCACGCAATCCAGTTGCGGAAATGTTCCGGCCCGATTTCGTTGCGGTCCACCTTTTGGCCGCCAAATTCGCCATAGCAGGCGTGCAGGTTGAACCGGTGCGTTCCCGGAATCAGCGTGAGCGCCCGGGCGGCGTCGGCCCGGAGTTCCTCGGGCGTGCGCGCCTTGCCGGGATAATTGCCGGTGGCCATGATGCCGCCGGTCAGCTCGCCGCCATAGTTCTCAAACCCGCCCACGTCGTCGCCCTGCCAGCAATGCAGGGAGACCGGCACGCGGGCCAGTTGCTGCAGAACCTGTTCGGTGTCCACGCCCAAGGTGGCGTAGCGCTCACGCGCCAGTTTATAGGACTGTTCGACGGATCGGCGATAATTAGGTCGGGTGCTCATGAAATCGTTTGGTGTCGGGCGAATATTAGCGGGAACGGGGATAATTTCCTTGACGATTGGGCCAACTTTTAGCACAAAAATGCCACACCGTTTGCCGGCCCAAAATCCGGATTTGATTTGGCATGTTTCGCACCCTGAAAAGCAGCGACTGGTTTTCCGCCGACGGCTTCCCCATTGCGGTGCTGCGGCGGGAACCGCAGGAGGCCTTTCCGCTGCACAACCATGATTTTGCGGAAGTTGTGCTCGTGACCAAGGGCCGGGGCCAGCACGCGGTGGGCCGCCAGGCGCTGCCGCTTTCGGCTGGCGACGTGTTTGTGATTGGCGGCTCGCAGGCTCACGCCTACCGCAACCTGGAATCGCTGCACCTCATCAACATTCTCTTTCAGCCGGAACGGTTGCGGCTGCAACTGGGCGACCTCGCGCAGTTGCCGGGCTATCATGCGCTGTTCGCGCTGGAGCCGGCCTGGCGCCGGCGGCATCAATTCAAGAGCCGGCTGCACCTGGCGCCGCGCGACCTCGGCCGCGGCCTCGAACTGGTGGACCAGTTGGACGCGGAACTGCAGCGCCGCGCGCCGGGATTCGGCTGCCTGGCCACGGCG
>DATJIU010000084.1:0-12269 GCA_035492855.1 Dongiaceae bacterium
TGATCCACCACCGGGGCCACCACCTCGGCCCGGCGCATATTTTCGCCCGGCAATGGTTTGTAATACAGTGTCCCGCTCCGGCTGAGGAACCATTCCCCGGGAGCATCCAGAAACCGCAGCGCGTTTTCCAAAATGAAGCGGTCGTTCTTATGCCAGGGGTTCGACCGCTCCATGAACTCGCCCGTCGTAATGATGGCATCCTCCGTACGATTCAACTCGCGGCAGAAACGCCGGGTAATGTCCCAATTATGAAACACCACCAAGTTGACGTCGTGAAGCTCCCGGGGCGACAGCGAGGCCACCGCCGCAAAATCCTGGGGGCGCAACCAGATGGTCCGGCGGGCCACGGCCGTCGTCATGCCATTGGTGGCGGAGGCAATTTGTTGCTCGTCCAAGTCTTGAATATAATACCAATTTTGGTTGGGACTGCGCGCCCGGGTGGCGCGCTGGCCGTTAACCCACAACTGCTCAAAATACCACCACCCCGCTGCCACTTCCGGGAGATACGCCTGCCAGATGCCATCCCTGCCTTTGTGCCAGCCGCGAATCACCCGTCCGCCACTGAAGACCGGATGCGCCCCGGGCGCCGCCTCGTAGGTAATGAATGCCTGCGCCGTCCCGGTGTCTTCCGGAGTCAGCTCAAACGGTTTGGCCAGTTTATAACGACCGTCGGCAATGAGCACCTGTACCGGTTCGGACAGCGGGCCGTTGGCACGCAACTGGCGGATGGCATCCCGGGCCCCGGTCAACGAAGCCAGCGGACCATCGGTTAAGGTCGGGTTGGGCCGGGCCAGTCTGCCGGACCAGGCATCATCCCCATCCGGAGCGACATGCAACACCAGCGCGGAAACCGGAGCGGCAGCCAGCAGCAGCCCGAGCCCAATAACCAGAAAAAATCGGCAAGCACATCCCACGGTGATACCCCAGGTGAAAATTGAAAATTTAAGATGGTACCGGCGGAGGGGGTCGAACCCACACATCGTTGAAGATACTAGATTTTGAGTCTAGCGCGTCTGCCAATTCCGCCACGCCGGCAACCAATAACCCGGCACGCTCAGGAATGCTTTCCCCCAAGGCGCACCGGTATTCATAAATTAACAGCAGAATCGGTTTTGGGAAGGTTAAAATTACCGCCGCTCTCCGCCCGCCTTTACGGAATCTTAACGCCTCCGGGTCGCATCTTGATTAGGGATTTGGACCGGCTGGCGTCAAGGTAATCGCGTCGGACGGAATCCGTTTTCCGCCCTTCAACGAATATGAACGATCTGATTTACCTGGTGGCGCTGGTGGGCTTCTTCCTGGCCAGTGTCGCGTATCTGCGCGCCTGCCAGTCGCTCTAGGAGAACTTTATGGAAATCTTCATTGTCGGCGGCATCGCGCTGGTCCTGTTTGGCTATCTCTTCGTAGCCATGTTGCGGCCGGAAAAATTCTGAGGCATCACTTATGAAATCCACCGATTGGCTGCAACTGGTCCTGTATGTCCTGGCTCTCGTGGCCCTCACCAAACCCATCGGCCTGTATCTCGTACAGGTGCTGGATGCCCACGGGCGCACCTGGCTGGACCCAATATTGCACCCGCTGGAACGGTTCACCTACCGCGTCATGGGTGTCAACGCAGAGCGGGAACATGACTGGAAGCAATACACCTGGGCCATGCTGCTCTTCAGCCTGGTGAGTTGCCTGTTCACCTACGCCATCCTGCGACTGCAACACCTGCTGCCGCTCAACCCGCAACATCTCGGCCCCTTGTCGCCGGATCTCGCTTTCAATACCGCGGTCAGTTTCACCACCAACACCAACTGGCAAAGCTACGGCGGCGAAGCCACCATGTCGTATTTCTCCCAGATGGTGGCGCTGACGATTCACAATTTCGTCTCCGCCGCGGTGGGCATCGGGCTGGCGGCTGCCCTGGTGCGTGGGCTGGCGCGGCATTCGGTCAAAACGCTCGGCAACTTCTGGGTGGACCTAGTCCGCGTGACCTATTACCTGCTGCTGCCGCTCTGCCTGGTCTTCGCCGTGTTTCTGGTGTCGCAGGGCATGATCCAAAACTTTAAACCTTACACCTCAGCCACCACCCTGGAAGGCCAGCCCCAAACCATCGTGCAGGGGCCGATGGCGTCGCAGGTAGCCATCAAAATGCTCGGCACCAACGGCGGCGGTTACGCCAATGCCAACGCCGCCCAGCCGTTTGAAAACCCCACGCCGCTCTCCAACTTCATCCAGATGCTTTCCATCTTCAGCATCGGCAGCGGGCTGACATATTACCTGGGCCGCATGACCAAAAACCAGGCGCACGGGTGGTCAGTGTGGGCGGCCATGATGATCCTGTTCCTGGCCGGTGTATTGGGCTGCTGGTGGGCGGAATCCGCCGGCAATCCCATCCACCACCAGCTCGGCGTGGCCGTGGCCGACGGCAACATGGAGGGCAAGGAAGTGCGCTTTGGTATCTTCAACTCGGCGCTCTTTGCCACCATCACCACCGACGCCTCGTGCGGCGCGGTCAATGCCATGCACGATTCCTTCACGCCGCTCGGCGGGTTCGTGCCCCTGTTCAACATCCAGTTGGGCGAAATCATCTTTGGCGGCGTCGGGGCCGGGCTCTACGGCATGCTCGTATTTGTGGTGCTGGCGGTGTTCATCGCCGGCCTGATGGTCGGGCGCACCCCGGAGTACCTGGGCAAAAAGATCGGCGCGTTTGACGTCAAGATGGCCATGCTCTCGCTGCTGGTGCTGTGCCTTTCCATCCTCGGCTTTGCCGCCTGGGCTGCGGTGAGCGACTGGGGCAAGGCCGGGCTCAACAACGCGGGCCCGCATGGCCTGAGCGAGATAATCTACGCCTTCAGCTCCGCCACCGGCAACAACGGCAGCGCCTTTGCCGGGCTCAGCGCCAACACGCCCTGGTACAACACCACCCTTGGCCTGGCCATGCTCATCGGCCGCTTCTGGATGATCATTCCCATCATGGCGCTGGCGGGTTCGCTGGCCCAGAAAAAAGCCGCCCCGGCAAGCGCCGGTACCTTCCCGGTTCACGGCGGCACGTTCGTCATTTTGCTACTCGGCACCATCCTGCTCGTTGGCGCACTCAACTTCCTGCCGGCGCTGGCGCTGGGCCCCATTGTGGAACATTTCCAAATGCTGCACGGAACCCTGTTTTAATTTCAAAGGACTGCCATGACCTCCAAAACTCCTTCTCTCTTTGATTGGAACATCGTCGGCCCGGCTATCGGGGGCGCGTTTCAAAAGCTCGACCCGCGCCTGATGGTCAAGAATCCGGTGATGTTTGTGACCCTAATTGGGGCGGCGCTGACCACGGCGGCAGTGTTCACCACGCCCACCGGTCGTGGGTTCATCGCCCAGTTGGCGGTGTGGCTGTGGTTCACCGTGCTGTTTGCCAATTTCGCCGAGGCCGTGGCGGAAGGCCGGGGCAAGGCCCAGGCCGACAGCTTGCGCAAGGCGCGCCAGGACACCCTGGCCCGGCGACTCCGCAACGGCATCGAGGAGAAAGTTCCTGCGCCGGAATTGCAAAAGGGCGACCGGGTGGTGTGCGAGGCGGGCGATGTCATCCCTGCCGATGGCGAGGTCGTGGAAGGCATCGCCAGCGTGGATGAGGCCGCCATCACCGGCGAGTCCGCACCGGTCATCCGCGAGAGCGGCGGCGACCGCAGCGCGGTCACCGGCGGCACCCGGGTCATCAGCGACCGCATCGTCGTGCGCATCACCATGGAAAAAGGACATGGCTTCCTCGACCGCATGATTGCGATGGTGGAAGGCGCCAAGCGCCAGAAGACGCCGAACGAAATCGCCCTCACCATCCTGCTGGCGGCGCTGACCATCATTTTCCTGCTGGTGTGTGTGACGTTGAAACCATTCGGCATTTATTCCGGCGTGGCGTTCTCCGTGCCGGTGCTCATCGCGTTGCTCGTCTGCCTGATCCCCACCACCATTGGCGGCCTGTTGAGCGCCATCGGCATCAGCGGCATTGACCGGCTCATCCGCCGCAATGTCATGGCCACCAGCGGGCGCGCCGTGGAAGCCGCCGGCGACGTGGATGTGCTGCTGCTGGACAAGACCGGCACCATCACCCTGGGCAATCGCATGGCGTCCGCGTTTCTGCCGGCGCCCGGCATTGCTGCCGAACGCCTGGCCGACGCCGCGCAACTGGCCTCGCTCGCCGATGAAACGCCCGAGGGCCGCAGCATCGTGGTGCTCGCGAAGGAAAAATTCAACCTGCGCGGCCGCGAAGTCGCCGCCCCCCACGCGCAATTCGTGCCCTTCACCGCGCAGACCCGCATGAGCGGCGTGGACTTCTTGCAGGAAGGCAAAGTGAGCCGTTCCATCCGCAAGGGCGCGGTTGATTCCATGCGTGTTTATGTGGATCACCAGGGCGGTCAGTTTCCCAATCCGGTCGCGCAGGCGGTGGAGGAAGTCTCCCGCTCCGGCGGCACGCCGCTGGTCGTGGTGGAAGGCCGCGAAGTGCTCGGCGTGGTGCAGCTCAAGGACGTCGTCAAAGGCGGCATCAAGGAACGGTTCGCCCACCTGCGCAAGATGGGCATCAAGACCGTGATGATCACCGGTGACAACCCGCTCACCGCCGCGGCCATTGCCGCCGAGGCGGGCGTGGATGACTTCATGGCGCAGGCCACGCCGGAGGCCAAGCTCAAACGCATCCGGGAGGAACAGGCGGCGGGCCATCTGGTGGCCATGACCGGCGACGGCACCAACGACGCTCCCGCGCTGGCCCAGGCCGACGTGGGCGTGGCCATGAACACCGGCACCCAGGCCGCGCGCGAAGCGGGCAACATGGTGGACCTGGACAGCAATCCCACCAAGCTCATCGAAATTGTCGAAATCGGGAAACAACTGCTCATGACCCGCGGCTCGCTGACCACGTTCAGCATTGCCAACGACGTGGCCAAGTATTTCGCCATCATTCCCGCGATGCTGGTAGCCACGTTTCCGGCCATCGCGCCCTTGAACATCATGCGCCTGGCTTCACCCCAGAGCGCGATTCTGAGCGCCATCATCTTCAATGCGCTCATCATCATCGCGCTGATTCCACTGGCGTTGCGCGGGGTGGCGTACAAACCCATCGGCGCGCTCGCGATTTTGCAGCGCAACCTGCTCATTTACGGCCTGGGCGGCGTCATCGTGCCGTTCCTGGGCATCAAACTGATCGACCTGCTCATCACCCATCTGGGACTCATATGAAAAAAAACTCACCCTCCTTGCCCTCTTGGCAGCTTTGGGGCGCGCGCGCCGGCGAGCATTGTCAAATTGAACTGGCCGAGCCGGCCCCCACCAACGCCACCTCCCCCCGGCCCAAAACCGAAACTCTGCAGGTCCGGCAGGAACCGGTTTCCTTCTGGGCGCCGCTCCGCGCGGCGGTGCTCGGCACACTGGTACTGGCGGTGGTATGCTGCGGGTTGTATCCGCTCGCCGTCTGGGGCGTGGCGCAAGTCGCCTTTCCGCATCAAGCCAACGGCAGTTTGATCACCGGCAAGGATGGCACGGTGCACGGCTCGGAATTGATCGGACAAAATTTCACCGCCCCGAAATATTTTCATCCCCGGCCGTCCGCCGCCGGCAACGGCTACGACGCGGCGAATTCCGGTGGCAGCAACCTGGGCCCGACTTCGCAAAAGCTCAATGACCTAATCAAGGATCGCATTGCCGCGTACCGGAGTGAAAACGGCCTGGACGCCGCGACATCCATCCCGGCCGATGCCGTCACCGCTTCCGGCAGCGGCTTGGACCCGGACATCAGCGTGCGCAATGCGGAATTGCAAGTGGCGCGCGTGGCCCGAGAGCGGCACCTCGCCGCCGCCCGCGTGCAGGAGTGCGTCCGGCAATGCACCGCCCCGGCGGACCTGGGATTTTTGGGAGAACCCCGGGTAAACGTTTTGAAGCTGAATCTGTTCCTGGATTCGTTACAGTGAAGTTGTGAGCGATGGCCATCGTCCCAACCCGGATGCGCTGCTCAGTTCCCTCCAGCGCGAGGCAGCCGCCAAGCAACGCGGCCGGCTCAAGGTGTTTCTCGGCATGTGCCCCGGCGTCGGCAAAACCTACGCCATGCTGGAGGCCGCACAACGGGAATGGAAAGCCGGGCGGGACCTCGTCATCGGTTACGTGGAAACGCACGGACGCAAGGAGACCGACGCCCTGGCCGCCGGACTGCCCCAAATTGCCCGCCAACAAATCGAATATCGCGGGGTGGCCTTTGGCGAGCTGGACCTGGATGCCGTGCTGGCGCGGCACCCGCAAACTGTCCTTGTGGATGAACTCGCCCACACCAACGTGCCCGGGGCCCGCCATCCCAAACGCTGGCAGGACGTGGCGGAGCTGCTGGATGCGGGCATTGACGTCTTTACCACCCTGAATGTCCAGCACGTGGAGAGCCGGGCGGACACGGTGCGCCAGGTAACCGGCGCGGAAATCCGGGAGATTGTGCCCGACAGTGTCCTGGATGATGCCATTCTGGAACTGGTGGACCTGCCGCCCGCGGAACTGGTCCAGCGGTTGCAGGAAGGCAAGGTCTATTTGCCCGACCGCGCCGCCGCCGCGGCGGGGAGTTTTTTCCGCGAATCCAATTTGTCCGCCTTGCGCGAACTTTCGTTGCGGCTGGTGGCCGACCATGTGGGCATGGACACCCGCGAGTTCCGGGAAACCCTGGCCGCCGCCGGCCCGTGGAAGACCGGCCACTGTCTGCTCGTAGGCGTGGGCCCCAGCCCCTTTGCCGAACCGCTCATCCGGTGGGCCCGGCGCATGGCGGATGGACTCCACTGCCGCTGGCTGGCCGTGCATGTGGAAAGTTCGCGGGTGTTCACCCCCGAGGCGCAGGCCCAGCTCGAAAAAAACCTTGCCACGGCACGGGAACTCGGCGCCGAAGTCTTCACCACCACCGACGACGACCTGGTGCGCGGTTTGTTGCGCGTGGCCGGCCGGCAAAACGTGACCCAGATCATTGTGGGCAAACCCGCCGGCACCGGCTGGTGGGAATGGTTGCGCGGCGACCGCCTGTTGCGCCGGCTCGCCCGCGACAGCGGGGATATTGACCTGCAAATTGTCCGCACCGGCAAGGCAGGCGACCGCGCCGCCGGTCCGGTGTGGCGCTCTTCGTTTCGCTCCGGCTGGGAACAATATCTGGCGGCGGCGGCGATCATCGCCGTCACCGGGCTGCTCAACCTGGGGTTGATGGCGGTCTCCGGCCCCCGGGTGCCGGGCTTGGTCTTTTTGCTGGCAGTGGTGCTGGTAGCCTTGAAGCTGGGCCGGGGCCCGGTGCTGCTGGCGGGGGCGGTGAGCGCACTGGCCTGGAATTTCTTTTTTCTGCCGCCGCGCTTCACCTTCCACATTGAACGGCTGGAGGACTTCATCCTGTTCGCGCTTTATTTTGTGGTGGCGATCGTGCTGGGCCAGTTGGTGGCCCGCATCCGCACCCAAGAAGAGGCCGAGCGCCGCCGGGAGGAACGCGCCGTGGCGCTGTACGAGTTCACCCGCGAGCTGACGGAAGCCAGCACGCGCGATGAGGTCGCCTGGCAACTGGTATCCCAAATCGGCAAGGTCTTTCACGGCGCGGTGGGCGTCCTGTTCCAAACCCAGGACCGGCTGACAGCTCATCCGGATGGCTCATTACCGTTGTCCGAAAAAGAACTCAGCGTGGCAGACTGGGCGTTCCGGCAGTGCAAGGCCGCCGGCCGCTTCACCGACAACCTGCCCGGCGCCACGGCTTTTCATCTCCCCCTGGCTACGGAGCGAAAGACGTTTGGCGTGCTGGCGGTCCAGTTGCCGGACCGCAGCCTCAGCCTGGCGCAACGCGACCTGCTGGAAACTTTCGCCCGGCAGGCGGCATTGATTCTGGACCGGGTGGAGCTGCGCACGGCGGCGGCCGAGGCGCGCCTGCTCGCCGAGTCGGAAAAATTCAGCCGCACGCTGTTGAATTCCATTTCCCACGAATTACGCACCCCGCTCGCCGCCAGCACCAGCGCCGCTGCCGCCCTGGCCACGGCGGCGCAGCAGGCCACTCCGGAGCAATCCCGGGCGTTGCTGGATGAAATCCTGGAAGCCAACGGGCGGTTGAACCGGGTGGTGGGCAACCTCCTGGATGTGGCGCGGCTGGAATCCGGCAAGTTGCGCCCGCACCTCGACTGGCATGATGTGCGCGACCTGGTGCAAACCACGCTCCGCGAATTGCGGCGGGAACTCGCCACGCATCCGGTCACCTCCGCGTTGCCGGAGGAACCGCTGCTGGCGCGGCTGGATTTTTCGCTGCTGCAGCATGTGCTGGGCAATCTGCTGCTCAATGCCGCCGCCCACACCCCGCCGGGCACCGCAGTGGAAGTCGCGGCCCAGGAGGAACCCGGCATGCTGGTGTTGCGGGTGGCCGACCGCGGCCCCGGCATTCCGGCGGAGGCGCTGCCGCGTGTCTTCGACAAATTTTTCCGCGCGCCCCAGGCCTCTGCCGGCGGCAGCGGTTTGGGCCTGACGATTGTTAAGGGTTTCGTGGAAGCCCACGGCGGCACGGTGCACGTGGAAAACCGTCCGGGCGGCGGCGCGAGGTTCATCGTGCGCTTGCCCCAACCGGAAAAACCGCCCATCGTGGAGCCCGGCTGACATGTCCCAGGAAGCATCCAAAGTTATTCCAGTGGCGCTCGTCATTGATGACGAGCCGCAAATCCGCCGCCTGCTCCGGGTCACGCTGGAAGCCGGCGGTTACCGGGTGTTTGACGCCGCCACCGGCAACGACGGCGTAGTGCAGGCCGCCCAGCGCCAGCCAGACATCGTGCTGCTGGATCTGGGATTGCCCGACCTCGGCGGGGTGACCGTGCTGAAGCGCCTCCGCGAATGGACCCGGGTGCCGGTCATCATTCTGAGCGTGCGCGATCAGGAGGAAGAAAAGGTGGCCGCGCTGGATTCCGGCGCGGATGATTACGTCACCAAACCCTTCAACAGCGCCGAACTGCTTGCCCGCTTGCGCGCCGCCTTGCGTCACACCCAGCCCCAGGGGGTGGACGCCATTTTTCGCGCCGCCCAGCTGGAAGTAGATCTGGCCCGGCGGCGGGTGTTGAAAGCCGGAACGGAAGTCAAACTGACACCCATTGAGTATTCCCTGCTCCGCCTGCTGGTCACCCATGCCGGCAAGGTTTTAACGCAACGCCAGTTGCTCACCGAAGTCTGGGGCGAAAAAGCGGTGGGGCAGTCGCACTATCTCCGCGTTCACATTGCCCATTTGCGGGAAAAACTGGAGGCCAACCCCGCCGCCCCCGAGCTGATCCTGACTGAACCCGCCGTGGGTTACCGGCTGGCGCAGTAGTAATAACCTAGGACGCGGCGTCCCGCCTGTCCCGCGTGGCCAACAGTTTGGCCCCGGTCTTCATCACAACCCAGTCCCCCAGCCTTCGCGGCAGGCAGGATGCCTGTCCTACATTTGGGGTTCACCATTAACCGCGTCCCGGTGACATCTCTTCACACTGTTGGAACCCGGGGGCGGCGAAATGCCACAAACGTCACCTTGATGTTGCGGAAGGGCCACGGATTTGTAGCGAACACCGGATAGGGATATTGGCCGCATGCAACTCAAGGCCATTATTTTTGATTGGGCGGGTACGGTGGTGGATTTCGGCTCGCTGTGTCCGGTGGAAGCGTTTCGCGCGGCCTTTGCGGAAAGGGCCGTGGAAGTGTCCATCCGCGATGTGCAGCGCTTCATGGGCATCCGCAAACGGGAGCATATCCAGTCCATCTTGAACCTGCCGGCAGTTTCCGCCCGGTGGTGGGCCCTGCAGGGCCGCGGCCCCAACGGACAGGACCTGGACGAGCTTTACGAACGCGCCGAGCATCTGCTGATCGAAACCGTGACCAGCTTTGCCACCCCCATTCCGCACGCCTTGGAAGCGGTGGAGCAGGCACGCAAACTGGGCCTGAAAATCGGTTCTTCCACCGGCTATACCTCCCCCATGATGGAACGCCTGGCGCCGGCGGCCCGGAAACACGGGTATCGCCCGGATTTTTGGGTGGCTTCCGACCAGGTGGCGCATGGCCGGCCCTGGCCGTGGATGATTTTCCGCAACATGGAACATCTGCAGGTTTGTCCGCCCGCGACTGTCGTCAAGGTGGGCGACACCGTGGCGGATGTGGAGGAGGCGAAGAATGCCGGGGTCTGGTCGGTGGCGGTCGTGGAAAGCAGCAGCGTGGTGGGCAAGAGCCCGGCGGAATTGGAGGCGCTCACCGCCAGCAAGCGCCGGACGGCCTTTCAACACGCGCGCATCCAACTGGCCGAAGCCGGGGCGCACTTTGTCATCAACAACCTGTCCGAACTGGACGTCGTCCTGGAGCAAATCGGGGAGCGCCTCGACAAGGGCCAGAATCCCCCGCAATTAAACCGGCGCCGGAAGGAACTGGTTTAACCGGATATTTTAACCGGGCTTGAACCAAGCAGCGGCACTCCGCTTCCCGTACCGCGATGTTATGGCAGATCTGGCGTCTGCTGATTTTGGGATCGAATTGATCGAGTGGTTACGCCCGCCCTCACCTCGACAGCTCTTGGAACCATCTCGAAATTTGCCACCGGTCTAAGGCTTTGCCGCCGCCGGTTTGCGCGGAACAAATTCCTGCACCAGCCGGCTGGCGGCAGTCAGTTCGGCTGCGGAAAGATCCGCTTTCACAGATTTGAGGGCTTGCACCGCATCACCCTGTCCCTGGGCCGCCGCTAGGGTCAACCATTTGTACGCCTGCGCCCGGTCGGCCTTGACTCCGGCTCCGTCCTTGTAACGCATGCCCATGTTATATTGTGCGAGCGCGTCGCCACCCTCGGCGGCCAGTTGATACCACTTGGCAGCTTCGGTCTCGCTGCGGGCCACCCCCGTGCCGCCTTCGTACAGGTAGGCCAGATCGTATTGGCCGGCCACATTGCCCTGCTCTGCCGCGAGCCGGTATAATCGCGCCGCCTCGGCCGGATCGGATTTCACGCCCTGGCCGGCCTGGGTCATTTCGCCCACGGCCACCCAGGCCTCGGGATAGCCTTTGTCGGCCGCCTTCTGAAACCAGGCCAAAGCCTCTTTCGGATCTCTTTTGACGCCATTGCCCTGTTGCAAAACATGGCCCAGTTCGACTTGGGCTGCCGGATCCCCGACCTCGGCCTTGGCCCGGACGGCCGCCACATCCACCGGTTTGACCGCCGCGGGAGCCGCCGGCGGCGGCGCACCTTTTTGCTGCTGCAACCACACGGCAATGCCACCGGCCACCAGTACCAGGACGACAAAGAATCCAATTTTTTTCATGAGATAAAATGCGCGCCGAAAATTTCAGTCATCATCACTTTCGGTCACCGCCCACGCAGGGTACGGCCGGGCAAATCCCATCTGGGCGCGCCAGAGAATCTGGTTGAGCACGCTCTCCGGGCACTGGTCGGGCTTGGCCAGCGGCAGCTTGGAGGACACGACCGCGTCGTGCCATTGCCGGCGGTTTTTGATGTCCGAAAGCTGGGGGTTCATCTGGTCCAGCGGCACATTGTTGGTCACGCAGTCGTAGGGCGTAAAATCCGGCTGATCGGTAAAACACGCCGTCATCGGGGTGGCCGTGGCATCCATCTGGTTCATGGGCGGCAGGCCCAGCATCAGTTCCATCGTGCGGAGAATGCTGGTCTGGTTGTAATTCACGCTCACCACCGCATGCCGTTTGGTGTAGGCACTGATGACATACGCCGTGGTGCGATAACCGCTGACATGGTCCCAACCCGATTGCGGGTCGTCCTCGCAGGCAAAAATGCACGTGTCCTTCCAGAAGGAACTGTGGCTGATGGCTTCCACGATCTGGCCAAACGCCAGGTCGTTGTCCGCCACCTGGGCGGCAGGCGTCGGGCTGCCGGGGTCGGTGCCGGAGGTGTGGTCGTTCGGCAGGTCCATGACAATGAGATTGGGCAACTCGCCTTTGGCCTCAAACTCCTTGAGCTCGCTGATGAACTGCGCGGCGCGATACACATCCGGGATGCCCAGTTCCCAGCCCACCGTGTTGGTCATCATGTGTGGCGCCAACGAATCCAGCCCCGGCCAGTTGCTGTAGGTGATCAGGTCCGTGTGATTGACAAAATCGTGGTAGGAATCAAGAAACGTGATGGGCTTTTTGTTATTGGGATCTTTCCACGCTTTCGCGGCCACCGTGCCTTCGCCGTAATCCCGGAAAGTCTTGCCATGCTTGAGGGCATTGTCCCAAATGAAACCGCCCGGCGAATACGCCACAGCATCGAAATCATCCGGGTCCTGCAGGTCGGGATAGCTGCG
>DATJIU010000085.1:0-6510 GCA_035492855.1 Dongiaceae bacterium
AAATTCACCGTAGGGAAAGCCGTTAATGGTGAAAACGTAGCAGTCATGGACGTCCAGCCAGCGTTTAAAATCGCGCAAGGTTTTTGGTTCGGCCAGTTCCCGCGCGGCGCGGGCGCTTAGGCGCAAGCCAATGGCATAACGCCCGGCAGGCGCCACCCGTTCCTTTACGCGCAACGTGTGCTCGTTGAGCGACGCGAAGGTCTCCGCCCAATCCCGGCCAGGATGAACGTTGGTGCAATACGCCAGGTGTAATCCGGATTTCAGGAGCATAGGCACCGCCCCGTCACAAGGGGGCGTCAGGCAGTTTGAACTTGGGACACTGGCTCAAAAAGCGCACCGGATTCTGATAGATGACCCGGTCAATGGCCGCGGGGGCATGCCCGCGCCGGCGCATTTCTTGCGCGGCATACGGCACCGCCAGCGGCACGCTCACCCCCCAGTCGCAGGCACTGTTCATCCACAGCCGCTCGTTGCCATAACATTCCAGGATGTCCACCGCGCGGGCCGAAGTGCATTTGGTCTCCGGATACAACGTCATGCCGGCCCAGAAACCGCCGTCCAACACCAGCTTCACGGTGTGTTCTTCCACATGATCAATCAGGCAGCGCTCGGGACGGATGCCGGGATGGGCACGCAGGACATCAAGCGTCAGCTTGGTGCCTTTCAACTTGTCCTCCAGATGCGGCGTGTGGACCAGGATTAATTGATCGTGTTGCGCCGCCAGTTCCACGTGCATTTCGAGCACTTTAAGCTCGTTGCGGGAATTTTTGTTCAGCCCGATTTCCCCGATGCCGAGCACGTTGGCGCGACTCAGGAATTGCGGCAGGAGCGCCACGACATCCTTGGCCAACCCCACGTCCTCGGCTTCCTTGGGGTTCAGGCAGAGCCAGCAAAAATGCGGCAGCCCGTATTTGGAGGCGCGGCGGGGCTCGTGTTCGGTCAGCTGGCAGAAATAATCGTGAAAGCCGGCGGCGCTGCTGCGGTCAAAGCCCGCCCAAAACGCCGGTTCACAAACGGCGGCGCAACCGGCCACCACCATGCTCTGGTAGTCATCGGTCACCCGGCTGACCATGTGGGCGTGCGGTTCAATGTAGCGCATAGGTCAGCCTTTCCCCGGCCAGGCGCCGCAAGCCGCTTTGGTGGTCGCCGCCGGAATGGGTTCGGCGGTGGGATCGCTCAGGTGGAGCAGAACGTTTTTCGCCCGCTCGCCGCCGGGGTCCTGCAAGTGCGGCAATGCCTCTTTCAAAGCGTTCAGGCGAAAATCCGGGGCGCCTTCGGCGCGCTCAATCCGGTCCAGAAAGGCCGCCAGATCAATCAGCTTTGACCGGGCCTCCAGGTAGTATAAATCAAGCAGTTGTTGCCGGTTCATGTGCTTCTCCATCCGCAGCATGACACCGCATCCGAATTTGTGCAAACCGAATTCCGACAACTATTACCGGGTCCCGGCACTGGCAGTGCCGGGAAATTTACGCCTTCACCTTGCCCAAAGTTTCCTTCAGCGCGCGGGCCGAAGCCTGCAGTGCCATCATTTCCTTGGGCCAGAGCTTGATTTCGACGTGTTTTTCCACGCCTTTACGGCGGACCACGGATGGCACGCTCAGGCAGATGTCGCGGATGTCATACGCGCCCTGAACGAGCGAGGACACCGGCAACAATTTGGGCTGGTCGAGCAACACGGCGTGAATGACGTCGCGGATGGCGATGCCCACCGCCCAACCCGCGCCGCCCTTGCGCTTGATGACTTCCGCCCCGCTGCCCTTGGTGCGTTCGAAGACGGCGTTCTGGAATGCCGGCGAACACTCCGGGAGACCGGCCAGCGGCAGGCCGTTCACGGCGGCGCTCGACCACACCGGCAACATGGAATCGCCGTGCTCGCCAAGGATGAGGGCCTTGACCTGGGTGGGCGCCAAATTGAGTTCCTGCGCGATAAACGAACTGAACCGCGAGGTGTCGAGCATGGTGCCAAGACCGTACACCTGCTGCCACGGCAACCCGAGGCGTTGCACGGCCAACTGCGTGAGGATGTCCACTGGATTGGAAACCACGAACACCTGCGCGTCAGGCCGCAGGCCGGCGGCTTTGATGCTGTCGAGAATCTGTACGAAGAGCGTCACGTTACGGTTGATGAGGTCCAGCCGCGATTCGTCCGGCTTGCGGCGCAGGCCGGCGGTAATGAGAAAAACATCGCTGTCGGCGGCGCGGCTGTAATCGCCGGCATAAATTTTTTGCGCGCCCGCAAACGCGCTGCCGTGCAGCAAATCGAGCGCCTCGCCTTGTGCGAGGTCCTGATTGGCATCCAGGATTTGCAGTTCCGCCACCAACCCGCCGCATTGCAAGGCAAAGGCCGCACAGGAACCGACCCGCCCGCCACCACCGATAATCGTCACTTTCATAATAGATGGGTCACTACTTCATTTGGGACAGAATCTGATCCGTGATGGTTTTGACCAGCGTCTCGGCTTCCGTGTCCGGGCCCGCTGCCGGGGCCGGCGCGGCCGGCACGGCGCAAGTAACCCCGGGCCGCCAGTCGCCATTGTCGCACAACTCGCATTCCTTTAGTCCGTGGCGCGGGTCGGGAATGCCCAGGCTTTGCTTGATCTTGAGCAGATCCTGGAGCTGTCCCGGCGTCATGGTGTTGGCCGGCTTGCCCACCTGCGCGGTTACCAAGATGGTGCGGCAGTAGGCCTCGAGAATTTCCATTTTGAAATAGGCGTCCTCGACCCCATTGTGACTCCACGACACGACGCCGTGGTTGGCCATGAGGATGGTGTTGTGATGCTCCACCAGGTCCGCCACGAGCTTGCCCATTTCCGGCGTACCCGGCGTGCGATACGGCGCGATAGCCACCGAGGCGAATACTTCAAACTCGGGAATCATGCAGGTGGGCGGCAGCACCCCCGCCACGGCGAAGCCCGTGCTGTACGGCGGATGGCAATGGCACGTGGCCACCGCCTTGGGCTGGCGTTTCATCATCTGCAGGTGCATCAGGATTTCGCTGGTGCGTTTCTTGACGCCGGCGAGCTGGTTGCCCTCGAAGTCCACGAGGCACATGTCCGCCGGCTTCATGAAGCCCTTGCTCACGAGGGTGGGCGTGCAGATGGCGATGTCTTCGCCCACGCGGACGGCGATGTTGCCGCCGTTGCCGTCCACGTACTCCCGCTGCCACATCCGCCGGCCGATGTCGCAAATTTGTTCTTTGATCGCTTGCGCGGCAGGGGAATTGAAAAACGCCTCCAGGTCCGCCTTTGGACTCTTGGAATTCAATTTCTTTTCCAGCGCCGGGGAAGCCGCGGGTGCGGCGGCGGCCGCGCCGTTGCGGGAATGGCGGGTCAGATCGCGCAATGCGTCACGCGCGGATGGGGTGTAGATGGCGTCGCCGGGAAGGGATTTCACGTCCCCGCCGCGGGCCAGCAAGTCCTCGATGTCTTTGGCACTGATTACGGTACTCATTGATTAAAAGGGTTGTAAAAAATTTCGTCCACGAGCGCGGCATTGATGGCGTCAATGGGCGGCGGCGTGTCAAAGGGTTGCGCCGCCTCGCGCCCTTCCACATAGCCGATAGTCTGGCCGACGTCGCCGCCGAGATTGTCATACACCACCAGGCTCGGATCCTTGCTGAGCCCCGGTGGCGTGGTGCTGCCGCGTTGAAAATGTTCCCGGGTAAAGGGCGACACAATCAGCCAGCGCGCGCCTTCCAATCCCGGCGTGGCCACGCTCAAGGTCACCCGGCCGATGACGGTGCCCAGCTTCATACCGGCACCCCCGGCTCTTTTTCGTCCACCACGCCCACCACGAGCCAACGCACGGGACTTTTGTCATCGCCGACCGCGCGACGGGCGGCCAGGCCATCGCTCGAAATCACTACGCGCTGGTGCATCCCGGCGCCGTGCGCATCAATGGCCACCTGCGGCGCCCCCTCGGGGTCGCCCGCGTTGTTGATGGGCTGGCAGATCACCAACCGCCATCCCTCGAAACTGGGATGTTTGCGGGTGGCTACCACATTGCCTTCAACTCGGGCGAGCAGCATAAATCAGTAAATCCGCAGATTATCCACCATCACACAACGGCGCACGCGGGTGAAGGTGCGCGGATTGCTCACGCCTTCGCCCGTGGGCGTGGCGATGGAAAAGCTCAGGTAACCTTCGCCCCCCAATCCCAGACCCGCCATGCTTGGACCGTTCTTGATAAACAACGTTGTGTCCAGAGCCCGGCCCATGGCGGTGATGGATTCCACGTCGTGCGAATGAATGATGCTCGTGTGCTTATAACCGTGTTCCGCAGCGAGCGAGCAGGCAACGCCTTCCTCCAAGCTCTTGACCCGCACAATCGGCAGGAACGGCATCATCTGCTCTTCTTCAACAAACGGATGCTTGGCATCGGTCTCGGCGAACAGCAACTGCGTGCCCGCGGGCAGGTTCAATCCAATGGCCTGCGCCAGCACGGCGGGATCTTTGCCGATGAAATCGCGGTTCACCGCCGCGTGGGAACAACCGCCGCCCTGCCCTTCTTTGAAAGTGAACGCCGCCTTGGTGAGCGCATCGAGCTGGGTGCTGGTCAATTTCACCGCGCCATGATTCGCCATCTCGGCCATCAACCGGTCGGCCACCTGATCCAGCACGAACACTTCCTTTTCACCGATGCACAACAAATTGTTGTCATACGCGGCGCCGGCAATAATGCCCTTGGCGGCGCGTTTCATGCAGGCGGTGTCATCCACGTACACCGGCGGATTGCCGGGGCCGGCGCAAATGGCGCGCTTGCCGGTCATCATCGCGGCCTTCACCACCGCCGGACCGCCGGTGACCAGCAACAGCCGCACAAATTCGTTTTTGCAAATCGCCGCAAAGCTGTCCAGGGTCGGCTTCTCAACGATGGTGGCGATGTTCTCGATGCCGGTTTCACGGAAAATCGCCTCGTTGTACGTACGCACGGCCACGGCCGCGCAACGGGCCGCGCTGGGATGCGCATTGAACACCACGGCATTGCCCGCGCCCACAATGTTCACGATGTTGCCGCTGAGCGTCGGGATGGAATGCGTGCTGGGGGTTACCGCGCCAATGACGCCAAACGGGGTAAATTCTTCGAGCGTGATGCCGTGGTCGCCGCTGCGCGCATCCGGTTGCAGATAGTCCACGCCGGGCACGAGCTTGATGATTTTCAGCTTTTCAATCTTGTGATCCAGCCGGCCAATCTTCGTTTCCTCAAACTCCAGCCGGCCCCACGCCTCGGCATTGCGTTCCGCAAGGGTCTTGACGATTTCCTCAATCTTGCGGCGGGCGGCCACGCCCTTCTGCTTCAATTGCAGGAAGGATTCCTGTGCGGCGGCACAGGCTTCGTTAGCATCCGCAAACACCCCAAACTTGCCGCGCGCGGCCGGAGCCGCAGCCACGGCCTTGCCATTACAACCGCAGGAATGGTTCGTGGCAGTTGAAGCGGCTGCCGGTTGCGGCGCCGCCGGTGCTCCCCCCAACCGGCCCAATACCTCGGCCACCACATCCCGAATCAAAGTTTCATTGACGGCGCTCATTTTATTCCCGTGTCATTTCCACGAAGTCTTTAGCTCTTCGCGCTATAAATCTGTTTGCCCAGCACATCCACGCAATCCACGATGCCGATGACAACCGCATCCACCGGCAGTTCCTTGAGTCCGGCGGCGAGCCGGGCCGAACTGCCCTGGCAGAACATCACCAATTCGCCAATTCCGGCGCCCACGCTGTCCACGGCCACGATGGTGTTCACCCCCGGGCGGAACTTGCTGGGATCCTTGTCGTCCACCAGTTGCGGGCGCAACAGCAGCAGCTTGCGTCCGTTCATGGCGGCCTCTTTCTTGGTCGCGATGACCGAACCTTCAACTTTGGCGAGGAACATAAGAGTGAATACTGAATTAAGAATGAGGAAACGGTCCGGCTTCCGGGCCGGCAACAGAATGACTCCCGGTCATCCTGCACTCCTCGTTCATCCGGATTACTTCTTCTTCGGCAGCACGGCGTCCACGTCGGCATGCGGCCGGGCGATGACGTGTACGCTGACGACTTCGCCCTTGATGGCCTTGATGGCCTGGGCGCCGGCATCGGTGGCCGCCTTGACGGCAGCGACATCGCCGACGACGATGGCCGTCACGAGCGCGTTGCCCACCTGGGTCATCGGGCCGGCGAGTTCCACGTTCGCCGCCTTGAGCATCGCGTCCGTGCCTTCCACGAGGGCGACGAGGCCGCGGGTTTCGATCATTCCTATTGCTTGAATTGCCATAATTTTGTTTCGGTTTGAGGTTGAGGTTTAAATTCAGTTCCGGGCGTTTTCCAGCAGCCGCTTGGTTTCACGCGCCACCACGAGTTCCTCGTTGGTGGGCACGACCAAAATTTTCACGCGCGAATGGGCGGCGCTGATGACCGCCTCGGTGGCCCGGGTGGCGGCGTTCAGTTTCGGGTCGAGCACAATGCCCAGTTGGTCCAGGTTGGCGCAAATGGCCGCGCGCAGGTCGCTGCGGTTTTCGCCAATGCCGGCGGTGAA
>DATJIU010000086.1:0-6430 GCA_035492855.1 Dongiaceae bacterium
CCTGCTCAAGGCTTACAATTTCCTCCTGCCCGACTGGCAGCCCGAAGACATTCTCGGCTCGCCGTATGCCATCGCCGATTACCAGGTGCCGCCTGCCTTGGGCGGCGACAGCGGGCTGGACATCTTCCGTCAGGAACTGCACCGGCGGGGCCTGAAGCTCATTCTGGATTTTGTGCCCAACCACCTCGGGTTTGATCATCCGTGGGTGACCGAACGGCCGGAGTGGCTCGTGCATTCTGCCACCGAAGTGCCTGGCACCTTTCTCCAGGAAACCCGGCAGGGGCCGCTGTGGATCGCGCATGGCAAGGACCCGCACTTTGCCCCCTGGTGCGATACCGTACAGGTGGAATACCGCCGCGCCGATGCCCGCGCCGCCATGAGCGACCTCCTGCACTCCGTGGCCGCCCGCTGCGACGGCGTGCGGTGTGACATGGCCATGCTGGAGCTCAATGAAGTTTTCGCCGGCACCTGGGCGCATCTGCCCGTACAGCCGGGCAGCCCCGCGCCCGGCACCGAATTTTGGGCCGACGTCATCCCCGCCGTCAAACAGGCGCATCCCGGGTTCATTTTTCTGGCCGAAGTGTATTGGGGGCTGGAAGGCCGGTTGCAGTCGCTGGGATTTGATTACACCTACGACAAGCATCTGTTTGATTTGCTCGTGTACCAGCAAACGGCGGCCGTGGGGCCCGCGTTGCTCGCCGCCCCGGAAAGTTACGTGGCCGCCAGCGCGCACTTTCTGGAAAATCACGATGAGGAACGCATCGCCGCGCGGTTGCCGCTGGCTGAACACCGGGCCGCGGCGCTGGTCATCCTGGCCTTGCCGGGCATGCGGTTTCTCCACGAAGGCCAGCTCATTGGCGAGCCGCATCACTACCCGGTGCAATTGGGCCGCCGGCCGCTGACGCCGCCCAATCCGGAGATTGTCGCGCTGTATGACCAGTTGCTCGGCGCCCTGCAAAACTCCGCCGTGGGGCGGGGGACGGGCAAATTGCTCCGGCCCAACGCCGCCTGGGAGGGCAATCCCACCGCGGGAAATTTCGTGATCGTACAATGGACCGCCGCGCCGCCGGCATTCGACCTGGCCGTGGTGAATCTCGCGCCGCATCCGAGCCAGTGTTATGTGCCGCTGGAGGGGGCCCAACTCGCCGCGACGGACTGGCAGTTGCACGATTTATTAAGCGACGAAAAATTCGACCGGACCGGCGCGGATCTGGGAAAACAAGGATTGTATCTGGACCTGCCCGCGCACGCGGTGCAGTTGCTCCGGTTCACGCCTGCGCCGCCACAGGTAATCCCGACCGTGCCGACAACTTCGGTAACTTCGGCGACCCCGTGAAATCCGCCGCCCAATTTGCCCTCGTGCTCGTCACCGCGCCGGACCTGAAAACCGCGCGCCGGCTGGCCCGGGCCGCGCTGGCCGCCCGGCTCGCCGCCTGCGCCAACCTCGTGCCCCGGCTGGAATCGCATTACTGGTGGCAGGGCAAACTGGAACGCAGCGCGGAAGTGCTGCTGTTGTTTAAAACAACCCGCGCCCGGCTGGCCCAACTGGAAAAACTCATCCTCGCGGAACATCCCTACGACACTCCGGAATTTGTCGTGCTCCGGCTGGACCGGGGCAACCGCCGCTACCTCGCGTGGCTGGAAGCGGAGACCCAGGGCTGAAACTCGTCGCCGGCAGTGCAACGGGAAGCAGCCTCAACGCAAAAAATCAAAACTGCCAACTTTACAGAATACGCCACCAAGCGTACAAACTTTGTTTGCGTGAACCCCATTCTCCGATTTTCAAAATCCGGAGGGGAGGCCAATTACTACGGGTAAGCGTATCCGTCAATATGAGCGAGCCAGCAGCACAACCAAAAGATCTCGCTACCCGAGTTCTCAGTGATACAAAGTGGCAGCTTGCATGGATGCTTTGGCTGGGTCTGATTATCACCTATGTCGGCGTGCCGATTCAGAGGTTTTTGATAGTATTATGGGTCAGAGGCAGCGATGCGTATTATCAGCAGGGTATTCGAGCTTTGCCCGGCAAGCCGGTCAAGTTTTCGGATGGCGGATTGGTGACTGATTTGCCTGGTTTCATGTCCGGCATGATAGTTTTTGTTTTTGGTATTATGATTGGGCTGTCTTTGCTGCTAGTTTTCACATTGCGTTTTTATGATAAGCATATCCAGCAGCGGCCACCCGACGTCACCTAACACAGCGCTGGGAGCCAACGCGCGATTACGCCTTTCTGTTTGCCGGGATGCTTTCCGTCGTGCCATGTTTCAGGTCAGGGTGGTTTGATTGGGCCACATTTGCATATCGCTATGAGTTGTCTTGGAGTCCATTTTGCTCTGACTGAGAAAGAGGCACAGCACCTTCGCTCGCTCGCCGACGAGCAGGAGCGTCTGTCGCATCTTCAGGAGTTCATTGAGGAACGGTATCTTTCCCGCGAGAAGCAGTTTGCCGCAGAGAGCGACAAGTCATGGGACGCGATGCACCGGGCGCTCGCTGATGGTCGGTTGAGTTGGGACGGCGGCGACTACCCACTCAATCATGCAGTTCTTGCCGGTGAGTTGCTCTACACCGGTTCCGATTACATTATGAGCCTCAAGACGCCGCAGCAGGTGCGTGACATTGCAGCGGCATTGCCTGCCGTCACCGAGGCCAAGTTTCGTCAGCGGTATTTTGCCATTGATGCCAAGAGTTTCAGCACGCCTTTGTCGGACGAGGATTTTGGTTACACTTGGGAGTGGTTTCAGGGTGTTCGCGACCTTTACATCCGGGCGGCAAAAGAGGGGCGTTTTATTTTATTTACGGCTGACCAATGATGACACCTAATCATGAGACGGCCACCACCATTCGTTGCGGCGAGAACACAAATGCAAATCCGAACGCTGCGCGAATTGCTTGCAGCTTAGCGCAATTCGTTGGAGCAGCGGGAGTACAAATTCGTCCGGCTCACGTGGGGAGAAAAGGATTCGCCCGATGCCAGGCTGAATGAGCTCGCTCGCCAGGGCTGGAAGATCGAAGAATCGCACATTAGCTACATGCCCTACGTTTATACGGGTGATTTCCTCTTTGTCCGGCTCGCCCGGTGAGTGACTGAGCGGACTTCTGAACGGGCTAACGCTGCATTTTGTTTTAACATTGATTTTGCCATTTTTTCGATTTCCGTTTTTGCTAATCCCTTTCCCGGAATGGATTAGAACTGGAATCTGGCCCGTTTTTAGCTCAAAAAATTGGGTTAATGATTAAACCCCATGGTTTCCGCGAGTGTGTTAGACTGCTCTCAGGCATGCGAAAAATCGCAACCAGAACCGGCCCGGCGGCCGGTGTGGCGTCGGGCCTGCGGCCCGAGTCCGGGGTGCGCCCGGTCCCGGGCGTAGCAATGGGTGGCGGCAGGCGATGTCGCGCTCCAATCGGCCATGCCCACAGCGGAGGCGAAGTCCCGCGCGGACAAGGCTGGCCACTCTCCGGGGGAAGCCCACAACGGACTGCCACACTCCAGCGCAACTGGGTAGGGCGCGCCACTCCGTGCGCGCCGTCGGGGCCAGGCACAGATGCTTCATCCTGCCCGAGGGCTCGCGGCGTTTCGCCCGACGCCGCTGCGTCGGGCAGGGGACTGCCCGCCCTACCCAAGCTGTGGCGCGAAAAAGTGAAATTACCAAACGAACCCAATTTTTTACGCGACCATTTGCAGTGCTGCTGCCTCAGGCAAAGCCACTTGCAACGGAAATTGGCGCTCTGCGAGTTTGGGTTCGTTTGGCTTCGTTTGGGGGTTCGCTTGGGGGCCGTATGGCATTGCGGCCGGTCCGCCTTGCCACGGCCAACATTCTTCCGAGAGCCGGGATGCCGCCGTTGGCCTCAAAATCCGGCCCAATCAAACCAGATCAAACCAGTTTTTCTGCCGGACAATCCTGGGACGGCGCGCCGCCCCGATTGCGATACATTATGAAACTTGCATACTCACCTGACCCCACCCGCCTCAAACCGAGGCATGATGCAACCGGGCATAACTTGAAACCGGGGATGGGGGTTGCTAGGGTGCGCCTATGAACCCGCCCGTATTTCCCACCGCCGACGCTGACGCCCAAAGAGTCAAGGACGTGGAGCATCTCCGGTTGCTGGCGATTTTTCATTTTGTGGGCGCCGGGTTGTCCCTGCTGGGCATCGGCTTTCTGTTTTTGCACTACGCTTTTATGCACGCCTTCTTTGGCAACCCGGCCATGTGGAAGGACGCCAAAAATGCGCCGCCGTTTCCCCCCGACTTCTTCAAGGTCTTCATCTGGTTTTATATTTTCGGCGGGGTGGTATTGGTGACGTTTGCAATCATCAATGTGCTGTCCGGAATTTTTCTGCACCGGCAGCGGCACCGGATGTTTTCGCTGGTCGTGGCCGGCCTGAATTGCATTCATATGCCCCTCGGCACGGTGCTGGGGGTGTTCACCCTCGTCGCCCTGCAACGGGATTCCGTGCGGGCGCTTTATCCGACGTCACGTAGCATTGCTCCCGCCGCCGACAATCGCTAAGCTTTTCCCCATGTCTGGTTTGCCCTTTGAGTTGCTGCTGGCGCTGCGATATTTGCGGCCCAAACGCACCTTTGTATCCATCATCACGCTCATCTCGGTGCTGGGCGTGATGTTGGGCGTGGCGGTGCTCATCATCGTCATCGCCGTGATGAGCGGGTTTGACCACGACCTCAAGGAAAAGGTGTTTGGCTTCCAGGCGCACCTCACCGTTTCCTCCGCCGGCGACCGCGCCATGCAAAACTACGTCCACATGGAGAGCGTCATTGCCTCCAACAAACTGGTGCGCGGCGTGGCGCCCTTCATCGTGGGACCGGTGCTGGTGCAGTTGGGCCAGGAGGCCGATGGCGAAAGCCGCTGGGCGGCGCCGTATCTGCGCGGCGTGGATCCGCGGCGCGAAGGCTCTGTCAGCGACCTGCCCAAGAGCATCACCGACGGCACATTCGATTTGAGCGGGCGCGGCGTCATTCTGGGAGCGGGATTTGCCGCGCAACAGGGCTTGCGGGTGGGTGACAAGATTTCCATTTTTTCCATGGGCGACCTGGAGCGCATGCGTAAGTCCAAGGGCGAGGTGAGCGTGCTGCCACAGGACTATGACGTGCGCGGCATTTTCGACGTGGGCTTTGAGGAATACAACACGGCGTTCATCATCACCTCGCTGGCCAATGCGCAGGACTTGTACAATCTCGAAGACTCGGACGCCGTGCATGGGCTGTTGGTGCGGCTGGTGGATCCCATGCAGGCGGAAGTGGCCCGGTCCCAGTTGCTCCACACGCTGGATTACGACGTCAACATTCGCACCTGGTTTGAGCAAAGTTCGCTGCTGCAATCGGTGCTCGTGGAGAAGAACATGATGCTCTACATCCTGTTTTTCATCGTGCTGGTGGCGGCGTTTGGCATCACCTGCACCCTGATCACGTTCATCATGATGAAGACCCGGGAGATTGGGCTGATGAAGGCGATTGGCGCGACGAACCGGCAGGTGATGACGGTGTTCGTGCTGCAAAGCCTGATCGTGAGCGTGGCGGGAGTGATCTGCGGCGTGGGCCTTGGCCTGACGGCCGTGCATTACCGGAACGAGTTTCTGCTGCTGATGCGCAAGTGGACCGGCATGCAGCTTTTTCCGGCGGACATCTACCATTTTTACCGGCTGCCGGCCCTGGTCCTGCCGGGCGACATCGCCATCATTTGCGGCGGTTCGCTAATAATCTGCCTGCTGGCGGCAGCCCTGCCTTCGTGGCACGCCAGCCGGCTTAACACTGTGGAGGCGCTGCGTTATGAGTGAGGCCTTGATCGCAGCCCGCGGTTTGTGCCGCACCTACCGGATGGGCAAGCGCAAGCTGGAGGTGTTGCGGGGCGTGGACCTGACCGTGCAGCGTGGCGACTTCCTCGCCCTGCGGGGCGCTTCCGGCGCGGGCAAAAGCACGTTGCTCCATTTGCTCGGCGGCCTGGACCGGCCGGACGCCGGCGAAATCATATTTGCCGGACAGAACCTCGCCACCAGTTCCGCCGCGCGGTTGGCGGCATTGCGCAATGGCAAGGTGGGCTTTGTCTTTCAGGCGTATCATCTGTTGCCGGAACTCAATGCGCTGGAAAATGTCTGCCTGCCGGCGCGCATCTCCCGGATGGCTGCCGGCATGGCGCGGCAGCGGGGCACGGAACTGCTGGAGCGCGTGGGCTTGGGCGGTCGCCTGGAGCACCGGTCCTATGAACTCTCCGGCGGCGAACAACAGCGGGTGGCCATTGCCCGCGCGCTGATGAATGCGCCGGAATTGATTCTGGCCGATGAACCGACCGGCAACCTGGATTCGCACACCGGTGAGGAAATCATCAACCTGCTGTGCGCCTTGCGGGAGGAACAAAAGACCACCCTGGTGATTGCCACGCACGACGCCCGGGTGGCCAGCCGCGCCCCCAAGGTG
>DATJIU010000087.1:0-6279 GCA_035492855.1 Dongiaceae bacterium
GCCTGATAACGCAGGCAGAGGCCGAGGTGGTAGAGCGCCTCGCCGTCGTAGGGATTGCCGTTTCGCCGCGTGAGCCGTTCGATGGCCCGGCGGAACAGCTTTTCCGCCGCGGCAAACTCGCCGCGCTTGAGATGCCACAAACCCAGGGCATTGTTGCAGCGGGCATCCAACGGGTCGCGGCGCAGGGCTTCGCGCCAATAAAGGGCGGGTGACCGCGTGGCATGCCGGTATTGGTCAAGGTGCAGGCCGGTGATGAAGAGTTCATCGGCACTGGCGATGGCCTCCGGCGGCGGCGGTTCGGTGGCGGGCGGCGGCACCTTGCCTTTGACGCGCGGCTTGGGTTGGTAGGAAATCAATTCCGCGCCGGATGCCGTGGTCGCCCGCACGAGTAAAGCGGTTTCCGCAACGCCTCGGGGCAGCCGGATGGTTTTGAGCAATGGCGCGTCGGGCGCGAGGTCCGACGTGAAGCGGGCAATTTGTTTTGGGCTGCCGCCACGATTTTTTTGGAACAACGTTACGCGGGCCCGGGGAAAGGCGCGGGTCACGGCCACCCCGATCTGGACTGCTCTGGAATGTTGTCCTTGGGAGCGCACACTCACGGCGGCATCCAACGTGGCATGCTGGGCCGGGCCGATTTTTTGGATGGGATACCAGTATTGGCTCCAGCTCTTGGTTTCGCCGGGCTGGAGAAAACTGAAATCCGGCTGGTTGTCGGTATAGACGCCGGCCATGATTTCGATGTAGGGGCCGAACTCCCCACGTGCATCGGCATCGGTCAGGTTGCGGTCCCACGCGTAGCCGAATTCGTGGTTGCCCCAGGTCCACTGTTTTTTGCCGGGCGAGATATGGTGGTTGGCGTAGTGGACGATGCCCGCCGCCGCGCGGTAATCGTAGCCGCCGAAGAAGTTTTCCTGCGACCCCATGCACATGTACGACGTGGGCACGGGGATGTTGGCGTAAAACGAAAGGTCATTGGGCGCATAATCCACCGGAGCCACACCGCCGCAATGGGGCGGGATAAATTGGCCGGGAATTTCGCCCGCCGGCACGCCGGTATGCCCGCGTTTGCCATAATTCACGCCGTAATAATGGCCCTTGCAGAACGGATATTCACTCATCGAGCGGCGGGCGTGATCGGCCACATAATAGACGTCCGGCGGAAAAAAACTTTGATACGCCTCGTGCACGCGGGTGGCGACATTGGCCCACCAGAGGAATGTCTGGACGAACGGCGTGCGGTTGTAGGCGCGCACTTTGAGTTCCAGGTAAGCCCGGCCCGGATGCAGGCAGACGCCGTGCATGCCCTTCATGCGGCACATGGGGTCGTGATCGCTGCACCAGATGGTTTTGGAGCCATCGGAATGTTCCTCAACTTCAAAATCCACCGGGAGAAAAGTGGCGGGGCGATGATGCTGCGGCCAATTGAACTCGATGCCGCCGGAAATCCACGGCCCGGCCAGGCCTACCAGTGCAGGCTTGATGACGGGCTGATTGTAGAGCAGGTCGTAGCCATTCGTCTTGTCCTGCAAGACATGGATGCGCCCGCCAATTTCCGGCAATACCAAGGCACGAAGAAATTCGTTTTCGATCCAGACCGCTTTCCATTTGCGGTCCACCGGTTTTTCCGCGATCCGGTCGGTGAACGGCAGAGGATAAACCCGCCCGCTGCTGCCCTGGTACACGCGCTTTTCCAGAAACATCGGATTCCGGTCCGGCGGCGCCGGCAGATAGGTGGGCAATACCAATTCCTCCACCCGTACCATAACGGCGGTCCGGGAGTTGCCGTTGGCGGAGCGGGAGGATTCACGGTTTTCCCGCGGTGTCCCATTCGTTCGTGTTCCTCTCGTTTGCTTCATCTTCACCAATTCCGTCTCCACCATTTTTGCCAGCTATTTGGGGGTGCCCAAGCGGACCAGAAACACTCCGTGCCGCCGAACCTCGGTGCTGAATTTACCGTCGAATTCTCCGAGGTCTTTCTGCCGCCACAGGTCGCGGACGACCTGCCGGCCCGTGAGTCCGACATCGCTCCATTTTGCGGTGAGTCGCACCGGTGCTTCGCCTTTGTTGCAAAGCCCGATGGCTTTGGTGCCGTCTGCCAGATCTTTCACCATGAGGAAGGTGTCGGCATCAAGCATGATTACCCGGGCGCATTGCCCCAGCGGGTCCTGGTTGACCTCGATTACCTCGGGATTGCAGAGCACGTTGAGCGTGAATTCGTCGAGCTTGGTCATGTCGCCACTGTAAAACAGCGGGCTGGCCATGAGCGCCCAGAGCGACATGAAGGAATATTGTTCGGTGGGCGTAAGCGGGCAGGGCGCGGGCAAACCGCCGCTCTGAGCGCTGCCAATCCAGCCGATCTGGATGTAGTCCGGGTCATTCCAGGCGCCGGGTTTTTGATAATCGCGGTGTTCGCAATTCTTGAGGGCTACGTCAAAGACGTGGTCCAGTTCAAAGCCCAGGTCGCCGGCGGTGCGCCACGACTGTGCGCCGGCTGCCGCGCCCCATTTCCAAACGTCCCCCATCCCGTATTGGCAGTCGTTGAGCAGAATGTCGCGCGCTTGCTGCTGCAACAGCCCGCCCATCAGCAAATAGGGCTTCTGCATGTCGGCGAGTGTCGGGGAGCCTGTAAGCGTGCTGCCATAACTGCACCAGTCGTATTTCAAAAAATCAAATCCCCAGGCGGCAAACTGCTTCGCATCCTGCGCCTCGTGCCCGTAAGCCCCGGCAAAGCCCGCGCAGGTCGTTGGCCCGGGCGAGGTGTAAAGCCCGGCCTTGAGGCCCTTGCTGTGAATGTAATCCGCCAGCCCTTTCATATCGGGAAAGTGCGAGTTGGGAATCAGATTCCCGGCGGCATCGCGGAACGGCCCATTGCGGGCGGCGTCGCGGTTGTTTTGCGCATTCATCCAGCAGTCGTCAATGTTCACATACTGGTAGCCCACGTCCGCCATGCCGCTGGAAATCATCCTGTCCGCCGCCTCGCGCATCATGGCGTCAGTGATGCGGTCGTAGTGTGCATACCAGTGATTCCATCCCATCGAAGGCGTCAAAGAAAGTGTGTCGCCGCTGACGATCTCGAAGCTGCGGCTGCTTTGGCCATGCGGATTGCTGGCCGTCAGCGTAACGCGGTATGTCCCGCGCTCCGGGCTGGTACCCGTGATAATGCCGGTCTGTGGATCGAGTTGGAGGCCCGGAGGCAGACTGGCGGCGATGAATTTCATGGGACGCTCGCCTTGGGCCGGAATGCGGTAGAGGAACGGATGGCCTGGGCGCATGCCATAGACCTTCGGTCCATTGACCCGGGGCGCGGGTCCCGGCTGGGGCGTGAGCAGGTAGGGCGCCTCCACGGGCGCGACAAACGGCACCGGTTTCGCACCGGAAACGGTGAAACGGGCATTTGCCCAGTCGCCGTGATCGTACGCCACGCCGTCGCCGGCGTCCGTCACGGTCAGGGTGAGCATTTTGGCGCCGTGCAAATCCACGGAAATCGCCTGGGGTGGCGTGTTGGAGTGCATCACGCCGGAATCGAACAGTTTCTTCCCGTCGGCAATCACCTGAAAGACCACGGAGCCCGGGCCGTTCGCCGCGTCGTCCAATCCTACCGTCGCCTCAAATTTCTCCGTTCCCCCTGCCAGGTTCAGGCGATAGGTGCTGCGCGCATGTGTGCCGACGCCGCGCTGAAACTTCGTTCCGCCCAGCGACAGCGGGGTCTCACGGATGGAGCGGTTAACCTGAGGCGTGCCCCAGCCCTGGCGCATCGTCGTGAGGTCCAGCGAATCAAGCCAGATGATTTCGTCTGCGGCCCGCGCCACGCCCGCAAGGCAACCCACCGCCACGACGACAGCGGCCAGTAATTTCAAATGGTAACGATGCATGGGATTCCTTTCGGTTGTTTCCGGGGATTTGGCCCGGCGTTGGCTTAATCCACCAGTTCCCTTTCAATTTGTTCCAGTGATTTGCCCTTGGTTTCCGGCAGTTTGAAAAAAATGAAAATGAATCCGGCAACGCAGATGGCCGCATACAGCCAGAAGGTGCCGGCGGAGCCAAACTTCGCGTTCAGGATCGGAAATGTGTATGTGAGCAGGAAGCACGCAATCCACAACGCCGAGACGGCCACCGCCATGGCGGCGCCGCGGATGCGGTTCGGGAAAATTTCGGAAATGACGACCCACACCACCGGCGCGAGCGACATGGCGTAGCAGCCAATTGCCGCCAGCACCAGCAACAACATGGGCAGGCCTTTGACGCCGTCATGATAGCAGAAGCCCATAATCAGGTAGATCACGGCCAGCGCCGCGGAGCCTAACAGCATCAGCGGCCGGCGGCCACCGCGATCCACCACGCCAAGCGCCACAAAGGTGAACGCCAGATTCACCGAACCGGTCCAAGCAATGTTCTTGAGCACGCTGGAAATGTCGTAGCCGGCGGCGCGGAAGATTTCCTCGGCGTAATTGAAAATGACGTTGATGCCGCACCACTGCTGGAATACGGCCAACCCGATGCCGAGCAGGAGGACCTTGCGCATTTTGGGCGCCAGCAGGTCGGCGAAACGCACGCGCTGCCCTGCTTCTTTGACCAGGGTGGAGGAGATGTCGGCCACGGCCGCATTCGCGTAATCCATCCCGCCAATCCTGGCGAGGATGCCGTGAGCCCGCGTCATTTTGCCATTCTTGGCCAGCCAACGCGGGCTTTCGGGCACCAGCATCATGCCCAGGAAGAACAACAGCGCTGGCGCGGCGGTAAGGCCGAACATCCAGCGCCAGCCCTGCTGGCCAAACCAGGAGGTGCGGATGAATTCATCCGGAGCGCCCGCCGGCAGGTCGCGCACCAGATACCAGTTGAGGTATTGCGCGAGCAGGATGCCGATGACGATGGTGAGCTGGTTCACCGCCACCAGCCGGCCGCGAATTTGCGCGGGCGCCACTTCGGCGATGTACATGGGCGACAGATTGGACGCGAGGCCGATGGCCACGCCGCCCAGCATGCGCCAGGCGATAAAGACGGAAAAATGGTGCGCCAGGGCGTTGCCGAGCGAGGTGACGGCAAATAACAGCGCGGCGAGGATGAGTAGCCGTTTGCGACCAAACTTGTCGCTCAGCGCGCCGGCGGCGAGGGCGCCCACCAGGCAGCCGATGAGGGCGCAACTGTTGGCCCAGCCGATCTGGGCCTCGCTGGTCAGCTCGAAATAGCGCTGAAAGAAAGGCTTGGCGCCGCCGATGACCACCCAGTCCCAGCCAAAGAGCAGACCGCCCATCGCGGCTACAATGGAAATGAGCCAGATATAACCCATGCGATAGCTGGCCTTGAGAGTGGAGGCTCCGGTTGGAATAGCGGTGATCATGTCAGGTGCGAGCGACAGTTGCGGGCATTGGGTTTGGACAATGGCGTGGCATCCGGGGTTGTGGCGACAGCGTACGCCAAATCCCGGCAAGCGGCGCGAAAAAAATGTCACCAATAGGCATTCGTGCGGCTGACCGTGGTGGGCGGGGTTTTGGGAAACAGAAAATTGGCCACGTGGCTGTCGCCAAACAGGGTAGGAAACAGGGGCCGGCCGCGGTCATTGTGCCAGGCACTGGCGCCGTTGTTGACGTTGCGCCCGTACCAGGGAAAGTCGCCGAGGATAAGCTTGGTGCTGGGCGCCAGGGAAATTTCGCTCGATTTGATGGGGCCAAGGTTTCCGGCTTGGGGCCAGGACCAGTCGGAAGCGCCGCCCACGTGCCGGACACCCAGGGTATCAAACCAGAAAGCCATGTAATAGCTGATGCCGTAGGCCTCCCAGCAGGACTTCACGTCTGAATAATTGGCGTCGCCCTGATCGGCCGGGCAATGGAAGATGCTGAGATTTTTGGCGACATATTTGTTCAGTGGCCGGTTGGTGGCGTTGACGTTGCCGCCGTTGGGGGCCACCGCGCCGAATCCAGGGTCGCCGGATTTCAAGGTGGAACTTTGACCGCCATACGCCACCCAGACGGGCCAGACCGGGTAGTAGTCGGAATTGTCATCGGCATACATGACGAGCGCCACCCCCTGCTGATGGATGTTGTTGATGCAGGTGGTGCGGTGCGCCATTTTTTTGGCCCGGGCCAATGCTGGTAACAGCAGCCCCGCCAGAATGGCAATGATGGCAATCACCACCAGCAGTTCAATCAAGGTGAACGCGCGCCTGCCGGGGTGGGGCGTTCTGGTGCCGGTGGAGGTATTGGGTTTGACGGCAAAATCCATGAGACACATCAAGAAATCAGGTTGTAACTGGGAGGGCTATGGTTGCACCTGCACGCGGAA
>DATJIU010000088.1:0-4746 GCA_035492855.1 Dongiaceae bacterium
CCCGGCTGGTGGCGGAGGGCTATCACCCGGTCATCATCGGCCAGCGCCAGCACGTGGAGGTGCGCGGCTTGACGGAAGACCTCGCGGAGTTCGACGTGGTATTGAGCGAGGCCGATGTGGCCGCGCTGCGCGAACGGCCGCGGTATGGCATCGCCGCACAAACCACGCAACCCATCGAACGCGTGCGCGAATTGGTGGCGGCTCTGCGCCGGAGGTTTCCGCAGGCGGAGGTGCGGTTGGTGGACACGGTGTGCCAGCCCACAAAACAGCGGCAGCACGCCGCCGTGGAACTGGCACAACGCAGCGACGTGGTCGTGGTCATCGGCGGCGCGCACAGCAACAACACCCGCGAACTGGTGGACACCTGCGGCCGGCATTGCGCCCGCGTGCATCACGTGCAGACGGCGGCGGATTTGCGCGCCGAATGGTTTGCCGGTGCGGAAACGGTGGGCCTCACCGCCGGAACTTCCACGCCCGATGAGGTAATTGCCGGCGTGGAACAACACCTCCATACACTGGCCACCCTGCCAGCCTTGGAATTGCACGCCCGATGAAATCCCTGTCGCTTAAAGCAGAACCCGGGCGCTGGCTGGTGGTGGTCACCTACGCGCTGGCCATGGCGTGGGTGGAGGCGGCGGTGGTGTTTTATTTGCGTACCATGATTGACCGCGTCGAACCGTACCAGGCCGAACCGCTGCCGCGCATCGGCGGCTTTGCCCTCGCTGAACTGGTGCGGGAACTGGCCACGCTGGTTATGTTGCTGACGGTGGGAATGCTGGCCGGCAAAACCTGGCGGGCCCGGCTGGGCTACACCATGATCGCCTTCGGCGTCTGGGACATTTTTTATTACGTCTTCCTGAAAGTGCTATGCGGCTGGCCGCACTCGGTGTGGGACTGGGATATTTTATTTTTGGTGCCGCTGCCGTGGTGGGGGCCGGTGCTCGCGCCGGTGTTGATTGCCGGCCTGATGATTCTGTGGGGCACGCTGGCCAGCCAGTTTGAGCCGGCGCCGGCCCCGCGCTCTGGCGCCTGGAAAATCTGGACCGCCTGCGGGACCGGAACGTTGCTGGCCTTGTACGTCTTCATGGCGGATGCGCTCCGGGTGGTGGACGGCACCGGGGTGGCGCTGCGGCATCTGCTGCCGGTCCGTTTCGACTGGGGGTTGTTTGCGGTGGCACTGGTGCTGATGAGCGCGCCATTGCTGCCCTATTTTCCGAACATTTCTTTCCGCCAGCCGTTGCCAATTCGGGAAAAAGTGACAGATTGAATCAATCCTCGTGCAAGCACAGCCTTCCAACCCGGGCCGGCAAGAATTTGCCGCACTGTTACGCGGCGAAGCGGAATTATTGCACGGCTGGCTGCACAGTGGCGGTTTGCGGGTGACCCGGGACCTGGCGGTTATCGTGATTGGCACCGGCTGTTACGGCGCGGCAATGGGTTGGTGGCGTGCGCCGGAGCAAGCGCTGTATGTCGCGCTCAAGTTTCCGCTCATCATCCTGCTCACCACGTTGGGCAATGCGCTGCTCAATGCCATGCTGGCGCCGTTGTTGGGGCTTAACCTTACCGTGCGCCAGTCGCTTCAGGCGGTGCTGCTCAGTTTCACCATCGCGGCGGCCATTCTGGGAGCGTTCGCGCCGCTGGCGGCGTTCCTGGTATGGAACGCGCCGCCGCTGGTGCCGGGCGCGAGCCGGTCGCTGGCGTACCTGGGCATCAAGCTGGTTCACGTGGGCGTCATTGCCTTTGCCGGGGTGGTGGGCAATGCGCGGCTGTTCCAATTGCTCACCCGGCTGGCGCACGGCGACCGTCACATCGCCCGGCGGGTTCTGGTGGCGTGGTTGCTGGGCAATTTGTTTCTGGGCAGCCAGCTCTCCTGGATATTGCGGCCGTTCATTGGCGCACCCAATTTGCCGGTGCAATTCCTCCGGCCAGACATCGCCTTCCAGGGAAATTTCTTTGAGAACGTGTGGCACACCATCATCAGCTTTTGCACCGACAATTAACCCCAACCTCATTGCGTTATGAACGAAACGAATCCGCCCGCCGCCGCTTCCTCCCAATTTCCGCCGCCACCGCCCCCGGCAACGCCGCCGCCGATTCCCGGCCAGCGCCCACTCGGCGAGGACCCGGCGGAGCGCGTGGCCATCTCCAGTGCCATCGGGGTGATCGAAGCCATTCTGCGCCAGCCGCGCCGGCTGGTATACCAGTTGCGCCAGCCGGGCAGCGGCCGGCTGGTGGTTTTCATGCTGCTGGGCGGCATCCTGTGTAGTCTGGTGTACGGTTTGGTGGTGGGATCCTTTTCCGGCCACGAACAATGGTGGCAGGCGCCGGTGAAGGTTTCCGGCGGGCTGCTGATCTCCGCATTGATCTGCCTGCCGAGCCTCTACATCTTCGCCTGCCTGAGCGGCTCGCAAGCGCGGCTGGCGGAAATTTTCGGGCTGGTGGCGGGGTTGCTGCTGTTGCTCACACTGTTGCTGCTGGGCTTTGCGCCGGTGGCGTGGCTGTTTTCGCAATCCACCGAATCACTGGTGTTCATGGGGGCGTTACATCTGGCGTTCTGGTTTGTGGCCACGATGTTCGGCCTGCGCTTTCTGGATGCGGGCTTTGCGCACACCCAGGCGCGGTCGCGGGCGGGGCTCAACACCTGGGTAATCATTTTCATGCTGGTGATGGTGCAGATGACCACCGCGCTGCGGCCCATCATCGGCCGGGCGGATACTTTTCTGCCGGTAAAGAAACAGTTCTTCCTCAACCACTGGGGCGAGTGCATGGATCCACCGCAGAAGGCGACGCCCGGCAATGTCCCTTAAACAGCGCCAGGCATTGCCGGCCACAACCAAGCGAATGACGCGCCCAAAAAACACCTGCTTTTGGCAATTTTGGACCGGCAAATGCGCTTGCCAGGGGAGCTGGCGGAGTCAGGGTTATCTGTTGCAAGCCTATGAAACCGCGCCCGCAGGCATTGCTGTTGGCGGTGTTGTTTTTTCTGGCGGGTGGATTGTGGTCTGCCGGCCTTCACGTGGCGTCTGCTGCCGCCGTGCTGGTTTTTCCCTGCGATGGTTCGGCGCGCGAGCAGCGTTTTTTGCAGGAGCAGACGGCGACGTGGGTCATCCAGCAAACCCGGGTGCTGGCGCCCGGCTTGGGGTGTGTCCGCTACCGGATCCCTCTGGATGCCGCGCCACTGCAACGATTGCAATTGGAGGCAAACTTGGCGCCGTTGCAACTGACCGGCTCCACCGATGGAACCAACTGGCATCCGCTCCCATTGAAGCTGGAGGGACCGGTTGGGGTTGACCAGTTTGGTGCGCAAACGGCAGATCTGGCCGCATTCCTGTCAAGCACCTCGGCCGGAGTGAAAGGTACGCTATGGCTGCGCTTTCAATCTCCGGCGGATGCGCCAAAAACTTATTTGCGCCTGCGCCACCTCCGCCTGGAAGTCAGCGGCGCGGTTATGCCGCCGGATTTTCAACATCCGTCGCGGATGCGCGAAATCGCGGCTGGCGCAGCGGGGCCGCTGATGATTCTGGTCGGCGTGGGGGCGGTGGCGGCAGGCGGGTTGCGGTGGCGCGTCTCGTGGCGGATCTGGGCCGCGGGGGCCGGGCTCTGGACGGTGTCGGTGGCGCTGAAAACGCTCTTTGCCGTTCTGACCAAAACCCCGGTGGAACAGGGGCTGCATGCCATCCTGCCTCCAACTGTTGCGAACTGGGCAAATTGGGGATACCTGGGCCTGTTGACGGGCATTTTCGAGTGCGGCATTTTTCTGTTGGTGGCCCCGCTCTTGCGCCGGCGCAACTGGACCTGGCCCCAGGCCCTGGCATTGGGGACAGGGTTCGGCGCATTTGAGGCCGTGGCTGTCGGCTTGTTGGTTAGCTGGGGAACGGAGGCGGCGGGCATCTGGCGGGATTCCGGCGCCTGGGGGAACGCCTTGGCGCCGGCTTTCGAACGGCTGCTGGCATTGATCATTCATGTGGCCGCCGTGGTAATGATATTGCACGCCGTGATGACGCGAACTTGGCGGTGGTTTTGGCTGGGGTTTGCCTACAAGAGTGCCATGGATGTCGTAGCGGCGTGGTTGCTGCTCTCTGGCGCGACCTTAATGGCATCGCCATGGCGGATGGAATGGATCTGCTTTGCTCCCTTTGCCATTGCCGGGATTGTCCTGCTGTTCTGGTTGCGACGGCAATGGCATGCCGTTGCGGCCATGCCGGCAGCTTCGCCAGTCACTTAATCGGCACTGGAGCGGTGTTGCCGGCCAGTCTTCCGCCGGATTACTCCGCATTCACCGGCGTCTGGGGTGTGATGGTGAAATTGTGTTCACCCTGCAAACGCCCGGCGTGGACGATGATTTTGTATTCCACGTTCGGCGCCAGCGGGTAGGGGGGGGTGCCGGCGACATAGGAATTCAGGCCGGGAAGGTTCGCCCCGTAGATGAAGCCCTTTACCGGAGCCGGCGCGGCTTCCGCAGTGAGATGCCACAGCCGGTGGGTCTTTGGATCTTGGGCGTAGTCGGCGGCGGGCACGACTTCGATGGCGGTCACGCCATATTCCTGGCCTAGCGAAAAACTGATGGTGTAAGGCGGCTCGGCGTCGTTGCCGGGTTGCTGGCGCGCCAGCAGGTTGGCCCGCACCGTGGAGGCAATGTGAATATGCTTCGGCTTCCACCAGTCGGTAAAATAGACGACATAGATGCCGGCCAGGACGACCAGCAGACCAATCAGGAACAGGCTCTTTTTCGTCATAGGTTGAAGC
>DATJIU010000089.1:0-18184 GCA_035492855.1 Dongiaceae bacterium
TGCGCGCTTCCTCGATGAGGTCATCAATCTGACCTTTGAGCGGCTTGAGCGTGACCTTGGGGTCCACCAGCCCGGTGGGGCGCACGACAAGTTCGATGACGCCGGGCTGGGCCGCCACCGGACCGGCCGGGACAGACGGGATGCCAGCCTTGCCGGGTGAGGCCGGGGGTGTCGGCGGGGCCCCAGCACTGCTCCGGGACCATTCAATCTCCCGCCGCGCGGGCGTGGCGCTGACGTAAATGGTCTGGCCCTGGATGCTTTGGAATTCCAGGAAGTTCAGCGGCCGGTTGTCCAGCGCGCTGGGCAGGCGGAAGCCATGCTCCACCAGCACGGTTTTGCGCGACCGGTCGCCCTCGTACATGCCGCCGATTTGCGGAATGGTGACGTGCGACTCGTCCACCACCAGCAGGTAGTCGTCCGGGAAAAAATCAAAGAGCGTGCCGGGCCGGGAACCAACGGCCCGGTTGGCGATGTGCCGCGAATAATTCTCGATGCCGGAGCAGAAGCCCATTTCCTCCATCATTTCCAGGTCGTACTCGGTGCGCATTTTGATGCGCTGGGCTTCGAGCAGCTTGCCGTGTTTTTCAAACCATGCAATACGGTCGCCGAGTTCTTCGCGGATGGCCAGGATGGCGCGCTTCAATGTGTCGCCGGTGGTGACAAACTGTTTGGCCGGGAAAATCATGGTGTTCTTGATTGCTTCCAGTTTTTCCCCGGTCAAGGGTTCAAAACGCGTGATGCGCTCCACCTCGTCGCCAAAAAACTCCACGCGCAGGCCGTCCTCGCGGCCGGCGGGACAGACCTCCACCGTATCGCCGCGCACCCGGAACTGGCCGCGCTCGAAGGCGATGTCGTTGCGGGTGTATTGCAGGTCCACCAGCCGGCTGAGATATTGTTCGCGCGAGAGGGCCTGGCCCACAAACAGCGGGATGACCATGGCCTCGTAGTCCTCCTTGCTGCCGGTGCCGTAAATGCAGGAGACGCTCGCCACCACCACGACATCGCGTCGCGAGAACAGCGAGCTCATGGTGGAGAGCCGCAGCCGCACGATCTCGGCGTTGATGCTGGAATCCTTCTCAATGAACGTGTCGGTGCGCGGGATGTAGGCTTCAGGCTGGTAATAATCGAAGTAGCTGACGAAATACTCGACCGCGTTGTTGGGGAAGAAGCCCTTGAACTCCGCGTACAACTGTGCCGCGAGCGTCTTGTTGTGCGAGATGACGAGCGTGGGGCGGTTGAGATTGCGAATGACGTTGGCCACGGTGAACGTCTTGCCCGAGCCGGTCACGCCCAGCAGCGTCTGGTGGCGCGCCCCGGCGGCGAGGCCGGCCGTGAGCCCGGCAATGGCCTGCGGCTGGTCGCCGGCGGGTTCGTAGGGCGCGACAAGTTCAAACATCAGGGTGAAGTTAAAGCGATAAGCGGAAGGCGTCAAACGCGGGCCGTTACAGGTTTTGCCGGAAATTACAATTGAAGCCCGCGAGCCGGCGTTTTAGGCTCGTTTCGTGCCCAATTGCCCCGTATGCCAGCTTGCATTGCGGACCGTTCGCCAGCGCGAGGGCATTTATTTTTTCTGCGACCAATGCGGCGGCCGCGCCCTGACGGTGGCCCAGTTGCGCCGGACGGCCGGCGACCGGTTCGCCGGAAAGCTGATTCGCCAGATGAACACGACCGCCGCGCAGTCGAGCCGGGAGTGTCCGTTCTGTGCGTCGCCCATGAAGCAAGTGGCGCTGACCGAACTCGCGCTCATGTTGGACACCTGCCGGCCCTGCACCGCCCTCTGGTTGGGCCCGGGCCAGTTCGAAGTCCTGCCGGAAGATGTGATCGTGCCGCCGGAAGAGCTGGCCATGCGGGGGCGCGAGGCGGGCGCTTTGTGGAAAATGGAACGGGAGCGGGAACTGCAGCAGGCGCAGGAAGGCTTGGCTGGTGCCGCGCCGGAGGAGGGCTGGAAATGGCTGCCGGCCATGCTGGGCTTCCCCGTGGAACTGGACGCCCACGAGGTGACCCGGCGGCCTTGGGTCACCTGGTCGCTGGCAGCGATTATTTTGGGGATCAGTGTGCTGGCGTTTTTTGATTTGGAAAATGCCGTCCACCGGTTCGGCCTGATTCCGGCGGAGTTCTGGCGTTATGGCGGGTTGACGGTGCTGACGTCCTTTTTTCTGCATGCCGGAATTTTTCATCTCCTGGGCAATCTCTATTTCTTCCTGATTTTTGGCGACAACGTGGAAGATTACGTGGGACGCTGGCGGTTGTTGGGGCTGATCTTCGCGGCGGCGGCGGTGGGGGATGTGTTGCACACGCTGGCGGATCCCCGGGGCATGGCGCCCTGCGTCGGCGCCAGCGGGGGCATCTCGGGTGTGCTGGCGTTCTATGCCCTGGCGTTTCCGCGGGCGCGCTTGGGATTCCTGTTCCGCTTTTTCTATTACTTCCGTTGGATTCGGTTTCCCGCGTGGGTGGCCTTTGTATTGTGGATGCTGCTGCAATGCTTCGGGGCTTGGGAGCAAGTCGTGGGGATCAGCCAGGTGTCTTCCCTGGCGCATCTGGGCGGAGCGCTGACCGGCTTCGGGATGTGGTTATGGTGGCGAAAGCTAAAACCCGCTGACGCGCCGGCGACGCTGCTTTCCTAAAGGTTTTTCATCGAAGTTGTAGCAGAGGTAGCGCTCCGCCTTGCTACTCCTTTTCTGTCAAGGTTCTAAAGCGCTGTTCTTCTGGTGTTTCCAATTGTGAAATTGGTTAATTTTGGCACTTGCCATGGGGAAAAATCGGCTTATTGTATTGAGACAACTTGGCGCATATTTAACACATTTATAATGTTTTAGCGTATGATTCGATCCTTCGCCTTCACCACCCAGGGGCGGCTACATACCAAGAACATTGAGATGTTCCTCATGCCCACGTTGTTGGCGGACACCAACCTGTTCCTGTGGGTGGATTTGGAGAATGCCACGCCGGAGGAAGCCAAGGCGGTACTGGAAGATGTGTTCCATTTCCATCCGCTTTCCATTGAAGACTGCATTACGGTGAGCCCTTCGCCCAAGGTGGAAGAATACACCCCCAAGGAAGAGGACCTGTTCACGCCGTACCTGTTCATGGTGATTCATGCGGTAGATTACAGCCGGCAGAATGGCCAGTTTGCCACCAGCGAACTGGACTTCTTCCTCGGCAAGAACTTTCTGGTGACCTACCACAATGTGCCGCTCCGGGCGGTGGCCGTGGTGGAGGAGCGTTGCGTCAAAGGGGTGGAACACATCGCGCGCGCGCCCGACCGCGTGGCGCACTCACTGCTGGACATGCTGGTGGACAACTATAAGCCGGCGCTGGACGAGTTGTCGTTGGAGATTGCCAACCTGGAACAGCTCGCTTTGCAAAATCCCTGCAAGGAAACGTTGAACCGCATCTTGCAGGTCAAGAAAGAGGTGCTGCATTTGCGCCAGATCATCGGGCCGCAGCGCGAGGTTTTGGGGCGCTTTGCCCAGGGCGAGTTCAAGCTGGTACGCGGGCATCTCGTGCCCTATTTCCGCGACGTTTACGATGCGCTCTTTCACATCGGGGAACTGGCGCAGAGCTATACCGATTCACTCACCGGCATTCTGCAGGTGTATTTGAACATGTCCTCCAACCAGACGGGCGAAGTGGTGAAGCTCCTCACGCTGATTACGGTCATCACCACGCCGTTGATGATGGTGGGTACGTGGTTCGGCATGAACTTTGACAACATGCACGAATTGCATAGCAAGCATGGTTATCTGATTGCGGCGAGCACCACCCTGGTCGCCACGCTGGCCACCTACTGGTATTTCCGCAAGAAGAACTGGTTCTGACCCGCATGATCAAGCCCAACTCCAGCTTTCTCGACAAGGTCCTCGGCCGCATCGGCCGGCTGGACACCGAGGGCTTGCAAACGGTCGTCCAGCGCCTCGCCCGGGAACGCACCTTTCTGGAAACCCTGTTCAACGCCATTGAGGACGGACTGGTGGTGGTGGATGAAAAAGGGCGGGTGCTCTACAACAACCAGGCCACTGCCCGGCTGCTCGGGTTGCAAACCACCGCCATTGAAGGCCGGCCCATCCGGGAGATATTGCCGGAGCTGGACTGGGAAAACATCATTGCCCACGATGCCGCCGGTGGTCCCGGCGTGGTGCGGCACGAATTTGAAATCAGCTATCCCCGGCCGCGCTATCTGCGCCTCTACGCCGCCGCGCTGGATGGCGAGGCCGCCGGGAGTTCCGGCGTGGCGCTCATTTTGCACGATGCCACCGAGGCGCGGCAGAAGACCTTTGCCGCCATTGAAAGCGAGCGCATCCAGGCATTGACCCTGTTGGCCGCCAGCGTGGCGCATGAAATCGGCAATCCCCTGAACGCCCTGCATATTCATCTGCAACTGATGGAGCGGGAGCTGAAGAAACTCAAGACGCCGCCGCCCAAAGCCGCTGCTCCGGCCCCGCGCGGTTTTCGCCTGCGCCCCGCCAAGCCTGCTGCCGGCGCAGTTCCTGAAACTGCCGCGCCCGGCGTGGCCAAGCTGGAACAGTATCTTGACGTGGCCAAGGGCGAAATCAACCGGCTGGATTATATTGTCACCCAATTTTTGCAGGCCATCCGGCCCGCACCACCCCAGTTGCGCCCGGTATCACTGAACGACGCGGTGCACAAGACCCTGGAGCTGCTGAAACCGGAGCTCGATAACCGCGGCCTGACGGTGAATATCCAGTGCGACCGCCAGTTGCCAGCCGCGCCGGCAGACCTGAACCAAATCCAACAGGTGCTGGTGAACCTCATCAAAAACGCCATGCAGGCCATGACCACCGGCGGCGCGCTCACCCTGGCCACCGGGCATAACCAGGACGGGGTATGGGTGAGTGTGGCCGACACCGGCGGCGGCATTGATCAGGAGCAGATCAACCGCATCTTTGACCCTTTCTTCACCACCAAAAAGGAAGGCACGGGCCTGGGGCTGATGATTGTGCAACGCATTGTGCGGGCGCATAACGGGCGCATCGAATTGGAAAGCCATGTGGGCCGCGGCACCACCTTCCGTATCTGGCTGCCGCTGCACGAACGCAAGACCCGGTTGCTGGAGGCGCCGATTTCCGCCCCGGCGGATGAAAACCACCCATGAACTCCGCAGCCAAACCCACTTTATTGATTGTTGATGACGAGAAGCCCACGCGCGAAGGCCTGCGGGCCGCGCTCGAGGATCGCTACGACGTCTATATTGCCGAGAATGCCGCCGTGGCCATGGAACTGCTAGAGCGCGAGCCCTTCAATGTGCTCCTCACCGATTTCCGGCTGCCCAACGAGGATGGCATGAAGCTCATCGCCCGCGCCAAGTCGCTGCCCAAGCCGCCCATCTGCATTTTGATGACCGCCTACGGCTCCGAAGAGCTGGCGGTGAACGCCATGAAGCAGGGCGCGGATGATTACATTGCCAAGGGCCGGTTGCAGATTGACGAGCTGGAGATGCGCATTGCCCGCGCCTTGCGGCAGCAGAATCTGGAAACGGAAAACGTCACCTTGCGGCAGCAACTGGACACGCGGTTCGGCCTGGAACACATCATCGGCCAGTCTGTGGCGATGAGCGAAGTGTTGGAAGTGGTGCGGCAGGTGGCGCCCACCCGGGCCACGGTGTTGTTGCACGGGGAAAGCGGCACCGGCAAGGAACTCATCGCCAAGGCCATTCACCAGCTCAGTCCGCGTGCGCGCGCGCCGCTGGTGACGGTGCATTGCGCCGCGCTGTCGCCCACCCTGCTGGAGAGCGAACTGTTCGGCCACGAGAAGGGCGCGTTCACCGGCGCGCACGAGCGGCGCATTGGCCGGTTTGAGATGGCGCAGGGCGGCACCCTGTTCCTGGATGAGATTGGTGAAATTGATGCGTCCACCCAGGTCAAACTGTTGCGGTTTTTGGGCGAGCGAACATTTGAACGCGTGGGCTCCAACAAAACTCTAATTGCGGACGTGCGCCTGGTGGCCGCCACCAACAAGGATCTGGAGACCCTGGTGCGCGAGGGCAAATTCCGCGAGGATTTGTTCTTCCGGCTGCGGGTGGTGGAGATCACCCTGCCGCCGTTGCGGGAACGCACGGGGGACATTCCCTTGCTGGCGCACAATTTTCTGCGTGAGTTTGCCACGGAAAACCATAAGGTTGTCGCCGATTTTACGTCCGACGCCATGGAAACCCTGGTGCAGTACCACTGGCCGGGCAACGTGCGGGAGTTGCGGACGGCCATGGAACACGCGGTGGTGTTGTGCCATGGCGAGCGCATCACGCTGCGCGACCTGCCGGCCTCGGTGCGGGCCGGGGGCCGGCCGGCGGGAGCCGGGCCGGGCCTCGCGCTGGGCGGAAACGAACTGACGGTGCGCGACGCGGAGAAGCAGCTCCTGATTCGCGCCTTGAAAGAAGCCGGCGGCAACCGCACGCTGGCGGCAAAAAAAATCGGCATGAGCCGGCGGACGTTGCACCGCAAGTTGCATGTGTATCAGTTGGAAGATCTCTGATTATGTTTTTACAGGAAATCATTTATAAACTGGAGGTGGGCGGGGAGAAGCGTTATGTCCGCCTCGGCATGGTGGCCCTGGTGGTGATCTTTCTGCTGCTGCTGCAAAACTGGCTTTCCTTTCGCAATTTTTCCAATTCCGAAGCCATGGATGCCGCGCAGGTGGGACGCAATCTGGCGGAAGGCAAGGGCTTTTCCACCGAACTGATCCGGCCCTTCAGCATTTACCTGCTGCAGCAAAAGGCCGACCCGAACGATGCCGACCCGGCGCGCCTCCGCAGCCCGCATCCCGACCTCGCCAACGCGCCCGTGTACCCGCTGATGCTGGCAGGGTTGATGAAGACCCTGCCGTTCAAGTACCCGGTCAACACCAACGCCCCCTTTCTCAGCCAGGAACACCGGTTCAAGCGGTATCAGCCGGATCTGCTCATCGCCTTTTTCAATGAGTTTCTGTTCTTCGTCCTCATTGCCCAGACGTTCTTCCTCGCACGCCGTCTGTTTGACCCCGGCATTGCGTGGGTCTCGGCCCTGCTGCTGGCGGGGAGCAATCTGCTCTGGCAATTCGCGTTCTCGGGCTTGTCCACCCTGCTGTTGATAAACATTTTCATGGGCCTGTGCTGGGCGCTGGTGGCCTTGGAAAAGGCCGCGCGGGAAGGCACGGCCAGCCCGGGGCGGGTGGCCCGACTGGCGCTGGCGGTAGGGGCGATAGTGGGGGTCGGGGCGCTGACCCGGTATTCCTTCGGCTGGCTGATTGTGCCGGCGCTCCTGTTCGTGCTGTACGTCGGGGCCCAACGCCGGGTCATTCTGACCATCGCCACCCTGGCGGCGTTCCTGGCAGTGCTGTCGCCGTGGGTGGCGCGCAACGTCCACCTCAGCGGCATGCCGTTTGGCCTGGCTTCATTTGCCCCCATCGAAGCCACCTCCCTTTTCCCGGAGCACCAGTTGGAACGTTCCCTGACACCGGTGTTTCAACAGATCGGTCCCCGGCTGCTGTTGGGCAAGCTCACCAACAACGCCCGGGAAATCCTGCAAAATGAAGTGCCCCTGATTGGCGGTACCTGGTTGGCGCCGCTGTTTCTGGTGGGCCTGCTGGTGGCATTTCAAAATCCCACCCTCAACCGGCTGCGCTATTTCATCCTCCTCTCGCTGGGACTGCTCATTCTGGTCCAGGCCCTGGGCCGGACGCAGATTTCGGCGGATGCCCCGCTGATCAATACCGAAAACCTGCTGGTCCTGTTGTATCCGGTGATCTTGATATTCGGCGTCTGGCTGTTTTTCCTGCTATTGGATCAGGTCACCTTTGCCCACACTTACCTCCGTTTTGGCGTCATCGGGGTTTTTGGAATCGTGGTGTGCCTCCAGTTGCTGATGCTGCCGATCACCACGCACGTCAACCCGGTGGCCTATCCGCCATATTATCCGCCCATCATTCAGAAGACGTGCAGCTGGATGCGCCCGGATGAATTGATGATGAGTGATGTGCCCGCCGCCGTGGCCTGGTACGGCGACCGCCAGTGCCTGGAGCTCACGCTGAACGCCAAATCGGAATTCTTTGCCATCAACGACGCCCCGCGGCTCAAGCCCATCCAGGCCCTGTATCTCACGCCCCAAACCATTGATTTTAAGTTGCTCCAGGATTGGGTCCGCGGCGGCGACAACAACTGGGGCAGTTTTATATTGGAGGTCTTTGTCAAAAAGGAGATTCCCAACGGATTTCCCTTGAACCATATGCCCTCCGGCCTGCTCCCGGAACAAATGTTCTTTTCCGACTGGCAGCGCTGGAACGTCAGTTCAGTGGACCTGAAAAAATAGCGGCCACGCCGCAGGACGGGAATCCCGCGCGGTTTGGCTGCGTTTTGTTGCGGGTTTTTGCTTGCGTCCCGTGGCCGAACCCCTAATTTCGCGGGCAATCAGATTAAGAGGCATAATGCGTTTCGTTTTAAACCCTGGCATGCATTAGGAATATCCATGAGCGAACCCATGACCGCCGCCATGATGGTGGCCCGCGCCCGCAATCTCCCCCAAATTCCCGCCACCGCTTTGAAACTGATCGGCCTGCTCGATGAGCCGGACTGTAACAACGATGAGCTGGCCGGCCTGGTTCAGGGTGACCCCGCACTCACCGCCAAGCTGCTGCGCGCCTGCAATTCCTCGGCGCTCGCGTTGAGCGAACCGGTGTCGTCAGTGGATCAGGCGCTGTTGATTTTGGGTTACGGTGCGGTGGCCAACATGGTCATGTCGCTGGCCATGAGCCAGGCCATGCGCAGCCACAGTGGTTACAGCATTCCCGTGGAAGACCTCTGGCAGCATGCGCTCACTACCGCCGCCGCCGCCAAAACCATGGTGGACCAGGGACTGTACGAGGAGCACGATGCCGCCGTGGCCTACACCGCCGGACTCCTGCACGATGTCGGCAAACTCGTCATGGCCCAGGTGCTGGGCGCCGAAGTGCACGCCGCCATCCGCCAGCATCGCGTCGCCGAAGGCCTGGGCAGCGTGGCCGCCGAACGGGAAGTGTTGGGCACGGACCACACCGAAGTGGGCGCCTGCCTGCTGCATGTGTGGCGGCTGCCGGAATGGATTGTGGAAGCCACGGGCAACCATCACCGGCCGGTGCTCGGCGTGGTGCCGCATCTGTCCGCCGTGGTGCATGTGGCCAACCGCGTGGCGCACCTGGTGGACACGCCCAACTCGGGCGATTACGCCATCAATGAAACCGATGCCGTCGCCCTGGCGTTCGGGTTGCACACCCGCCGCCAGCAGGCGTTGCTGACCGCCACCGCCCAGGCCGCCACCCAGGCGCGGGGCATATTGGTCGCTGCGTAACCGGTGGTTCGCGGAAAAATCTGGCGGCGCCCGCGCGGCTTGCCTGTTATCCGGCGCTGTGCTATTTCCCTCCTCATGTTTCCGGGGCGTTCTGGCCCAAGGAGCGTAATGATTTCATTTTCCTTATGAACCTGCTCATGTCGTCCCGTTGGTTTCCCATCCTGCTGCTCTGCGGCTCCAATATTTTCATGACCTTTGCCTGGTACGGGCATTTGAAGTTCAAGGATCGCCCGCTGCTGCTGGTCATCGTGGTCAGTTGGGGCATCGCCTTTTTTGAATACCTGCTCCAGGTGCCGGCGAATCGCTGGGGCAGTTCGTATTATTCCACGCCGCAACTGAAAATCATCCAGGAACTCATCACCCTGCTGGTCTTCAGCGGCTTTGCCGTGTTTTATCTGGGCGACCGCATCCGGTGGAACCACATTGCCGCGTTCGTTTGCATTCTGGCGGCGGTGGCCTTTACGTTTCTGCCCTCCAAATAAAGCGCCGGCCGGCGGGCGGGCCGGGCAAATTTTTCATGGTTTGCAGGCCGGTTTGTGCTAAAGTGCCCGCCGCGTTATGAGCTTCTACGACAAATTGAAATTCGATGCCAATGGCCTCATCCCCGCCATCGTCCAGGAACAAAAGACCGGCCGCGTGGTCATGATGGCCTGGATGAACCGTGCCTCCCTCGAAAGCACCATCGCCACCGGCAAAACGCATTTCTGGAGCCGCTCCCGCCAGAAATTCTGGATGAAGGGCGAGGAAAGCGGCAACACCCAGACCGTGAAAGACATCGCCTTTGATTGCGACGGCGACACGCTGCTCATCCAGGTGGAGCAAAAGGGCCCCGCCTGTCACGAAGGCTACAATTCCTGTTTCTTCCGCTCCATTGAAGGCCGCGGTGAAACCTTCAAGACTACCGAGCCCCAAATCCTCACGCCCGAGCAGATGTACAAGAAGAAGTGACGGGCGAGGCAGCTGGGAGGCTGTTCCCATGGCGTGACGGGTTCCGCCAACCTGACGCATCGCTGGGGCGTATTTTGCCCCCGGCAGGTCGCCGGCGGTGGCAAATAGTTTGTTTCTCCGCGCCTCCTTTTGCATGCTCGGCGTATGGATACCTCCATTCCTTTTGCCGGACGCGAATATTTGTTCTGGCTGACCCTGCTGGTCTGGGCCCGGGGCATGGATTTTCTCAGCACCTGGATCGCCACCCCGCGGCTCGTGCTCGAAGGCAATCCCATCGCCCGCTGGCTGGGCTGGCAATGGGGCGCCGTGGCCAATCTCGGACTCTGCCTGTGGCTGGCGCAATGGCCGGTTACGGCCATTGCCGTGGGCACGGCCAGCGTGCTGGTGGCCGCGCGCAATTTCCAATCCGCCTGGCTCATGCGGTCCCTGGGCGAGGAGGCGTATCGCGACTGGCATGTGCGCCGCATTCTCGCCGCGCCGCTGCCGCTCTATCTGTTCTGTCTGGCTGGCAACACCCTGCTCACCGCCGTCGTCGGGGCGACGTTGGTGGCCTGTTCCAGCACCGACCAGTATTTGCTGGTCGTGCCGTTCGGCATCGGCTTGGGCGTTCTGGCTTACGCCGCGGCGGTCATCCTCTACAGCCTGCTTTCATTCTGGCGCATTCGGCGGAACCGGCGTAATCATATCCCGGAGAGTCTATGATTTCACCCACGCGCGATGAATTTTTGAAGCTGGCCGGCACGGGCAACCTCATCCCCGTGACCTGCCGCATTCTGGCGGACATTGAAACGCCCCTCTCGGCCTACCGCAAAATCCGGGGCCAGGGCGAATCATTCCTGTTTGAATCCGTGGAAGGCGGCGAACATCTCAGCCGCTACTCGTTCGTGGGTTGCAATCCCCGCGCCGTCATCAAGCAAACCGCCGATCGGGTGGAAGTCCTCGAGGACGGCAAGGTCGTCCAACAATTCACCGTGGCGCCCGCCGGAGGCGGCGGAGACACCGTGCGCGATGGCCTCGAAGTGGTCGAGCGCGTCATGCAGAAGTACCGGCCCGTCACGTTGCCCGGACTGCCGCGCTTCACCGGCGGCGCCGTGGGCTTCATCGGCTACGAATTCATCCACGATGTCGAACCGGTCGTGCCCCGGCCCGCCGCCGATGACCTCGGCACGCCCACGCTCTATTTCATCGTCGCCGACCAGTTGCTCGTGTTCGACCGCGTGGCCCAGACCATTACGGTGCTGGTCAACGCCGCCGTGGACGAGGCGTCCAGCCCCACGGACGCGTATGACAATGCCGTGGACGAAATCGAGCGCCTGCTGTCCCTGCTCGAACAGCCCAGCGAACATCATCCCGTCAGCGTGCCCGCCGAGGTGCCCGCGCTCGCTTTCACCTCTAACGTTGCCCAGGACAAGTTCCTCGCCAATGTCGAGACCTCCAAGAAATACATCACCGCCGGCGACATCATCCAGGTCGTCGGTTCGCAGCGCTTCAGCGTCGCCACCTCCGCGCCGGCGGTCGATGTGTATCGCGCCGCGCGTTCCGTCAATCCTTCGCCCTACATGTTCCTGCTGGAACTGGACGGTTTTTCGCTGGTGGGCGCCTCGCCCGAGATTCACGTGCGCTGCGAGGATCGTAAAATTGAAATCCGCCCCATCGCCGGCACCCGCCGTCGCGGCGCCACTACCGAGGAGGATGTTGCCCTGGAAAAGGAATTGCTCGCCGATCCCAAGGAACGCGCCGAGCACGTCATGCTGGTGGACCTCGCCCGCAACGATATTGGCCGCGTGTGCGATTACGGCAGCGTGCAGGTCAAGGACCTCATGATTATTGAACGCTACAGCCACGTCATGCACATCGTATCCAGCGTGGAGGGCCAGCTCTCCGCCGGCAAAACCAATTACGACCTCATGCGCGCCACCTTCCCGGCGGGCACCGTGAGCGGCGCGCCCAAGATCCGCGCCATGCAGCTCATTTCCGAACTGGAAGGCACCACGCGCGGGCCCTACGCCGGCTGCGTGGGCTACTTCAGCTTCAACGGCAATTTGGACACCTGCATCACCATCCGCACCGCGCTGCTCAAAGACGGAAAAGCCTACGTGCAGGCCGGCGGCGGCTGGGTGAACGACTCCACCCCCGAAGGTGAGTTCCAGGAAACCATCAACAAATCCAAGGCCATGCTCAAAGCCGTGGCCCTGGCTGAAACCTTCGCCTCGGGCGTTACAGGTAAGGCGTGAAAAGCCGGAAGGCGGCGTCCCGCAGTTTGGCCGGGTGGGACCGGCCATCCACTTCGGCCAACGTCACCGCTTTGGCGCCCTGCAATTTTTGCCGTACCACGGCCTCCATTTCATCCGCGATGCAGCGGCCGTAGCATTCCACGTTCAGCTCAAAGTTCAGCCGCAAGCTGCGCGCGTCCCAGTTGGCCGAGCCGAGAAACACCCAGTGCTGATCCACAATCATCAGCTTGGAGTGATCGAACGGCGGCGGAGTGAGCCAGATGCGGCAGCCGCGCTCCAGCACCTGCCACCACATGGCGCGGGAGGCCCAGTGCATGAACGGCAGGTTGTTGACCGCCGGCAGCAGAATGTCCACCTGCACCCCCCGCAACGCGGCGAGATTGAGCGCGCTGACCAGCGCGAGATCGGGCAGGAAGTACGGCGTGAGGATGCGCACCGAGGTCTGGGCGCAGGCCAGGGCACTGAGCAGCGTCCAGCGCGCCTTCTCAAAATCCGCGTCCGGTCCGTCCGTAATGGCCCGGGCAATCACCTCGCCCTGCGGGGTGAGGGGCGGCAACCAGGCTTCGCCCTCCAGCGTCTCGCCCGTGCAAAATTCCCAGTCGTTGATGAAGGCATCCTGCAACTGCCCAACCACCGGGCCTTCCAGGCGGAAATGCAAATCCTGCACCGGCCGCCGCGGCTGGTTGGCCAGCACATTGCCGGCGCGGATGTTGATGCCGCCGGTGAAGCCGATCCGGCCGTCCACCACCAGCAGCTTGCGGTGGTTGTGCAGGTTCAGCGTGGTCAACCGCCAGGCGTTTAGGGTGGGCCGAAACCGGGCAGCGGGCACGCGGGCATGTTTCAGCGGCCCCATGATGGACGGCCAAGAATAGCGCGCGCCGGCGTCATCCACCAGCACGCGCACCTGCACGCCCCGCGCTACCGCGCGGCCCAGGGCAGCCACAAATTCCCGGCCCGTGGGGTCGTTGTCAAAAATATAGGATGCCAGCGAAATGGAAACTTGGGCCGCGTCAATGGCCTTCAGCATGGCGGGAAAGGCGGCATCGCCATTCTGAAGCGACTGCACGCGGTTGCCCGCCACCAGCGGGCGCGTGGCCACGCGGTCCACCACCCGCGCCAGCATGCGCAAGTGTTCCGCCTCCAGTTGGTGGGGCTCGCCCAAATTTTCCGGCAGCCGCCCGCAGGCATCGCTCGGGGCGCCGCCGGCCCGCAAGGCTTGTCCATGCCGCCGGATGCGGTTTACACCCATTGTAATGTAGAGCAACGGTCCGACCGCCGGGAGAAACCAGATGAAGCCCAGCCACAACGCCGCCGCGCGGGAATCGCGCTTGTGCAAGAGGGCATGGATCGAAGCCAGCAGCGCGGCCAGAAAGCCGAACCCGGCCACGAGGTGCGGCCAGAACTCCGTGACGTGGTCGAGCCAGTTCATCGTTGCCCTTGTTTATGCGGTTTTGCCGCCCGGAGGCAAGTTTCATTCGCAGGCGGGAGTTGCGCCTGTATCTCCGCCACGGGTTTGCTACCTTCCGCCCATGCAAAAACTGCCGCGCGCCTTCTATGACCGCGACACCGTCCAGGTTGCCCGCGAGTTGCTCGGCCACTGGCTCGTGCACCGGTTGCCCGGTGGCGACCGCATCGGACGCATCGTGGAAGTGGAGGCCTATCTGGGCCCGCACGACTTGGCCGCCCATTCCGCCCGGGGCCGCACCGCGCGGACCGAAGTGATGTTCGGGCCGCCGGGGCACGCCTACGTTTATTTTATTTACGGCATGTATTACTGCATGAACGTGGTTACCGAACGCGCCGGGCATGCCTCCGCCGTGCTCTTGCGCGCGGTGGAGCCGGTGCAACATCTGGAGGGTCGCACCCAGGGACCGGGGCTGTTGTGCCGTGCCATGGGGATTGATCGCCGCCGCAACGGCCACGATTTGCTCAGCGACGACTTTTTCGTGGCCGAGCCGCCGGAGGCGCCGGCCTTCACCATCGTCAAACGCCCGCGCATCGGGGTGGATTACGCCGGCGCCTGGGCCAAACGGCTGCTGCGGTTTTACATCAAGGACAACCCGTTTGTCTCGCGGCGCTGAGGGATTCTGTCGCCTCGCAGCCTGTCGGTTGCGACAAAACCAGGTCCCTCACCACAATCACCTCGGTTACGGCTTTTGCAGCCGGTAAAACGTCGTGTCGCTCGGCGAAACCGTATAGGGCGAAACCGCACTGGTGGTGGTCCACGGGCCGGTCACTGCAGGGGCCTGCAACAGTTTGCCCGCGGGCCAGCTCAGGATGAGATTGGTGCCATCCCAGGCGCTTTGCAGCGTCACCGGCACGGAGACCACCACGGCCTGGGCGTTGTAATGCGCCGTCACCCGCGCCGGGGTGAGGGCGTAATTGTAAACCGCCACCTCGTCAATGAGGCCCCGGAACTGGTTGTTGAAGGTAGTGGTGCCGGACTGGCGCGACCCGATGCTCATGGTATTGGTGGTGCTCAAAATGCCGCCCGCCACTTCGATGGTGCCCACGGCATTGGTCACGCCATCCACGTAGAGCAGCACCGTCTTACTGTCCTTGTCGCACACGCCCACGACGTGATGCCACAGGCCGTTGGGCGTAATGTTGCCGCTGGCGAGATGCGCGTTGCCAAAGCTGTCGCGGATGAAGAACCGGAAACCATGGTTGTTGCCGCCGGTATCGAGGTTGAACTGCTCGCCGCCGCTGCCGGTACCGCGGGTGACAATACCCGCATCGGTCGTTTGCGCGCCGCCCTTCACCCAGGCTTCGATGGAGAAGCTGCGGTTGCTGGTGGCGCCGAAATCCACGGGGATGCCGCCCACGTAACTGTTGATCGCGCTGCCGGGCCCGAACTGAACGGCAGGATCCCAATCGGAGGCATTACAGCCGGGCTGGCCGAAAATCACGCTGTGATACAACCCGTCGTTGCCGCCAGCGTAATCGTGCGCCACGCTGCCGCTGGTTTCATCCAGCCGCCAGTAGCCCAGCGGTTTGTCGGCCAGGACCGCGCTGGGATACGGGTAACTGCCAGGCGCGGCTACCACGCTCAGCGACACCACACTGCTCGTCACCGAGCCGTAAGGATTGCTCAACACCACCGTGTAATCGCCGGCGCTGGCGAGTTGCGCCTTGGTGAGCGTATAATTGGCGTTGGCGCCCGCCGCCACCGTGCTGCCATTCCGCTGCCAGTAATAGGTAATGGGCGTGGCGCCGATAGCCGCCACGGAGAACAGGTTGCTCTGGCCGACGAACAGGGTGAGGCTGGCCGGGCTGGGCTGCCGGGTGATGACCGGCGCGCGGAAGATGGTCAGCCGGGCCACGGAACTGGTCACCGCGCCGGAACTGTTGGTCACCACCGCGTAATAACTGCCCACGCTGTTGGTCTGCAAGACGGCCGCCAACGTCAGGGTGGCGCTGGTCTTGCCGCTCAACAGGGTGTATGTGCCGGGCAGGCCGTTGGTGCTGAAATACCACTGCCAGCCCAGCGGGCCGACGCCCATGGCCGCTGCGGTAAAGGTGGCCGCCGTCGCGGGCACCGTGTTGGTCACCGATTGCGGCTGCGTGGTGATGGTCAGGTCCGGCGGCATGGGCACGCCGCTGATGGCAAAGATACCACAACTCTGGTTGCCTCCGGCCCCGGAGACGTTGTTAAACGTGATGGACGCAATGGCCTGGTTCAGACCGAGCGCGGCCAGATTGATGGTGGTCTGGTAAAAGTTGGGGTTCGAGGCGCCATTGTCATCGGTGCTGAAGGTGGCCTGCCCGAGCCGGCAGCGGCCAAAGCCCTGCAACGCCACGTTGGCGGTGGTGTTGAACCAGTCCTGCGCATTGTAGCTGAAGGACTGGTGGGTGCCGTTGGTGAAGTTGAAGATCATCGTCCCCGTGCCGCCGCCATTGGCCGAGGCCGCCAGCACGGCGATGGTGTTATAAGCGCGCGGCGTGGCGAAAACGAGCGTGCCGGAACTGGGATGCCCGCCGGCGCCCAGCAACAACGCGTTGTTGCCTCCGTACGGTCCGAAGCGGAACACCGTATTGTCAAACAGGCTGTTGAACTGGCCGCTCTGGGGCAGGCCCTGGTTGGCGCCGCTGCCGCCGGCCTGCGGATTGCCGTTGAGCCCGGCCTGGTAAAACGCCCAGTTGTTCGGCACATCAAAGCCGGTGGCCTGGGGCGCGGCGGTGGTGGCGTAGTACGGCACGATTACCCCGGCGTTGAACCCGGTGAAATCCACCGGCTGGTTCCAGGTTTCATTTTGCACGGCGACAATCACGCGGCGGTTCAACTCGGTGAGGCCGGGATTGTCGAGGTTGGTAATGTTCACGAACATCTGGAACTGCACGGGGAACAGCGAATTCGTGGAAAGATTGTCATAGTCCAGCTTGGAATTATTGGCCACGCGCACCACACCATTGCTGTCCACGGAGAAGGTGCTGTTGGTGTTGCCGGACAATATGGCATAGGCCAGGGCGCTGTTGGTATCGGCGGCCACGATGGTCCCCACCACGGTGCCATTGGTGGCGTGCTCCATTACCTGCAACCGGGTGGGCTGCCGCGCGCCGGTCACAAAACCGGCAATGGAGAAATAACCGAGGCTGGAATAATCGCTGAAACCAGTGTTGGACGGATCCAGCCGGCCCACGCCCGTAACGCGGAATGTGTAAGTGCCCGCCGGCAGGTTGGTGGTGATGCCGGCGCCAATGGTGTCCGTGGGATTGTTACTGGCGAGGATGGTATCTGAGGCATCGGCCAGGCTGACCGCCACGGCGAGGTTGGCCCAGTCACCCACGGGATTGGCAAAGAGCGCCACGTCGCCGCCGGTGGTGGTGAACTGAAACGCATCCGTTTCGGCGGTGCGGCCAATGACGCCTTCGGCATAAACGCTGGAATCGGGATACACTTCCAGGTAGCGTGCGGTAGCCAGCGTGCTGCCGGTGTCATCGGCGCGGTAGGCGACATTCAGGTTGGCGGTGACGATGATGTTGAGCTGGTCTTCCGGATTGTTGGCGTATTGGTATTCACCTTTGGACCAGGTGGTGACCGGCTGATAGTACCCCGCCCCCATGATGGGCGCCCAACCGGTGGCCCCGCTGCCGTGGCCGGCATAATACTCGTTGTGCGTGGTGGTACCGTTGCCATTGGGAGTTTCCTGCCCTTCGTGACTCAACCCGAGGGTGTGGCCGGGTTCATGCGCCGCCACTTCGGCGGAGGCCTTGCCGGTGGTGTACACCGACCAGCAGGGCGTATCCACCGTGGACTTGTCCCAGTTCCATGAACCTTCGTACGCCACGCCCGCCGCAGTGACCGGCGTGTCGGTGAAACAGCAACGCTGCCGGCTCAACGGCGAGGCGGCCTGGTACACCTTGACGTCGGTGGTGACATTGATGTTAAACGGCATGTAATCCTCCGCCACCCGCTTCCACACGTCACGGATGGTGAGGTTGTTCGCGGCGCTGGGCACCACGTAGTTTACCCCGCCCCAACTCGGCGTGCTGCCGCCAAAGAAGTCCAGCAGCAGCACCCCTTTCGCCCCGGGGTTGCTCTGCAATGAAATGAGCGCCACGCCGTTCAGGTTGGTGTTGTAGCCCGGCGCATAAATCCATTCGGTATCCGGACGCAACGGCGGCGCTTCTTCCGCCACGGCGTTGGTGGCGGCCGCCACCACATCCTGCCGGGGCAAGCCCATGCAC
>DATJIU010000090.1:0-4684 GCA_035492855.1 Dongiaceae bacterium
GGCGAGGGCGGCGGCCAGTTGCGTCCAGCTTTGGGCCGGGGCCACGCCTTCGGTGACCCCCTGCCGCCGAAACCGGTTCAACGGCTCGTGCAAAGTAATGGCCCGGTCAATGACGGGACTGCTGCCGGCCGGATACGCCCCAATGTTGACGAGGTCCTGGTTTTTCCGGTACACAGCCAGGTGCTCGCGGGCGGCGGCGGTGAGCGCCAGTTTGTCCGGCGGGAGCAGGTCGCGGTTGAGCCGGCTGACGCTTTCGAGCACGTCCACCGCGGGGTAATGATTTTGCGTGGCCAGTTCGCGCGTCAGCACGATGTGGCCGTCGAGGATGGAGCGGACCGAGTCGGCAATGGGGTCGTTCATGTCGTCGGCCTCCACCAGCACGGTGAACAGGCCGGTGATGGAACCCTGTTCGCCGGCGCCGGCGCGTTCCAGCAGTTGCGGGAGCAAAGAGAAAACCGAGGGCGTGTAGCCGCGTGAGGTGGGCGGCTCGCCCACGGCCAGGCCGATTTCGCGCTGCGCCATGGCGAAGCGCGTCACGGAATCCATCATCAGCAAAACATTCTGGCCGAGGTCGCGGAAGTATTCCGCAATGGCCATGGCCAGGAACGCGCCCTTGACGCGGTTCAGCGCCGGCTCGTTGGAAGTGGCCACGATGACCACGGATTTGCGCCGGCCTTTTTCGTTGAGATCGCGTTCCAGAAATTCCCGCACTTCGCGGCCGCGTTCGCCGATGAGCGCAATCACGTTCACGTCGGCCTCGGCGTGCGCGGCCATCATACCGAGCAGGGTGGATTTGCCCACGCCGCTGCCGGCGAAAATGCCGAGGCGCTGGCCGCGGCCGCACGGGGTAAAGGTGTCCACGGCCTTGATGCCGGTGGCGAAGACGCGGTCAATCCGCTGCCGCTTGAGCGGATGCGGCGGCCGCAGGTTCAAGCCGACCGAATGCGCGGCGGGAATGGGCCCCAGCGAATCCATCGGCTGGCCGAGCCCGTCAATCACGCGGCCCTTGAGGGCATCGCTTACCCCCACCCGCAACGGGGCGCCGGTGGCGATGACTTCGCTGCCGGGATGGATCCCCCGGATTTCGCCCAAGGGCATCAGCAACAAGTGATGATTCCGGAATCCGACCACCTCGGCGAGCGTGACCTCGTCATGCCGGGCGGACTGGATGCGGCACACTTCGCCGACGGCGGCGACGGGCCCTTCGGATTCCACCACCAGCCCGATGAGCTGGACCACGCGCCCGCAGGTCTCGGTCACGCGCGCACTGCGCACGCGGCTGAGCGCGGTGTTGAGGCGGTTTGAGGGGCAGGATAGGGCGGGTTTCATCAGGTGAGCGCTTGCCGGAGCTGTTCCAGTTTGGTTTCGCGGCGGGCATCAATAAGCCCAAAACGGGTTTGCACCAGGCAGCCGCCGCGGGTGGCATCGGCGGAGCCGACAAACCGGAGCGGGCCGAGTTCGGGCACGCCGGTGAGAATGGCCGCGTGATGCTGGCGCAGCAGCGCCAGATCCTCGGGATGCAATTGAATGATGATCTCGGCGGTGTCTTCGACCTGCCGGAGCGCCTCGCGGATCACGCCCTCGACCATTTCGCTGCTGAGGGGCAGGCTGGCCACAATCTTGCCGGCGGATTCGAGCGCGAGCTGGATGACGGCGGTTTCCGTCTCGGCCACCACCTGGGGCACGGCCTGGCGCAGCGAGGCGATGATGCCGTTGAGCAGTTCCGCAATTTCGTTGCGTTGCTGCACGAGCTGCTGGCGGAGGGCGTTTTCGCCTTCCTGCCGGCCGCGCTGGAAAGCGGCTTCCTCGCGCTGGCGCATCTGTTCGCGCCAGTCGGGGGGCGCCGTGGGGGAGAGCAGGCGCACGTCCTGGGGCGGGCGGGGGAACGCGATGGTTTCAGACCATTTCATATTCTCCGGCGCGGGCTTCATCGAGGTCGATTTCGCCCTCGGCTTCGAGTTTGCGGACGGCATCAATGATGCGGAACTGCGCGGCTTCGACGTCGCGGAGCTTGACATGGCCTAGGAAGGCCATTTCTTCCTGCACGGTCTCGGCGGCGCGGCGGGAGATGTTGGAGAGCAACAGCTTCTTGAGCGGTTCGGTGCTCCGCTTGAGGGCCAGCGTGAGGTCGCGCATGTCCACTTCGCGCATGATGCGCTGGATGGATTGCGGATTGAGCAGGAGCAGGTCCTCGAAGGTGAACATTTTTTTGCGGATGGCCTGGCAAAGGTCGGCGTTGCGTTCCTCAATGCTGGTGAGGAGTTCGCGGCTGACACCCTTGTCCATGGCGTTGAGAATGTCCGCGGCGGTGGTGACGCCGCCGGTCTGGGTCAGGGCGCGGGTCTGTTTGACGCCGAGCTTGGCATTGAACACGTCCACCACCTTTTCCGCCACTTCGACGGGGGTGGGAGCCAGGGTGGCGAGCCGTTCAATCACCTGGTCGCGCTGGTCGTTGCGGAGCAAGCCCAGCAATTGCGCGGCCTTTTCCGGCGACAGATAACTGATGACAAACGCGATGGTCTGGACCTGCTCGTCGCGGACGAGGTTGAAGATGTGGCGCGGATCCATCTCGGTAACTGCCTGCATGGCGCCGGCCGAGGCGCGCGCGGGCACCACCCGGCCGAGCACGTCGCTGGCCTTGAAGCTGCCGAGCGCCTTTTCCAGGGTGGTGCGGGTGACATCCAGTCCGGCGGAAACAGAGGTGGCCGCGGCCAGGGCCACGCCGGAGAAGTCGCGCAGGATCTCGTCCTGCTGATCGCGGGTAATGAGGTTGAACCGGGTCATCTCGCGCGAGATGGCATCAATCTCGCGGGGCTGAAACTGTTTGAGGATGGCGCCGGCGCTGTCCGGCCCGAGCATGACCAGCAGGGCGGCCAGCTTTTGGGTCTTGTTCAACGCGCCGTTTTCGGCGGCTTCGGCGGGATTTTCAGTGGCGATTTCGGCCATGGCTCAATTCTCCGGGGTGCGGCCCTTGGTCATCCAGTCGCGGATGGCCTGGGTCATATTGACGGGGTTTTCCTTGATCAGCCGGTTCAGCACATCGACGGTCACGACCCCGGGCTCGGGCTCGCGCGACCACTGGCCGAAGGGAAGGCCATGGCCATTTCCATTTCCATTCCCATTCCCGTGGCCGTTGCCATTACCGTGACCATTGCCTCCATGGGCGCCCATGAGACGGCCCACGGGCACGCCGATGGGGATTTCCTGCACCGGGGTGCGTTTGAAAATGCGCAGCAAGATCAGCAGTGCCACCAGCCCCAGCGCGGGATAGACCGAGTTGCGGGCGAGATTCCACCAGAATTCATGTTTCTGCTGCTGGTCCAGTTCCTGGGTGATTTCGGTGGCGAACTGGTCGTTGAACGGAATTTCTTCGAGCGTGAGAGAATCGCTGCGCAGGCCGTCGGAGTTGGTCTGGATGCCCACGGCGTTGATGACGATGCGGCGCAGCTTGTCCAGTTCCTCCGGGGTGCGGTCCACCATTTTGCGGGCCGTGCCGGTGCCCTCATACTTGGCGTTGACCGTCACCGCCGCGGAAAGATGCCGGAGGCTGCCGGGCGACTGCATGGTGTTGATGACGCTCTGGCCGACTTCATAGGAGATGGTGGAAGTGGTGGTGCGGTTCTTGGAATTGGTCACCGGCGCGGCAGCCACCTGGGTGGAATTGGTGTCGGTGCTGGTGTTGGCCGAAATGCCCACCGGACCGCTGCCGGCGTTGCTGGTGGAGGAATCGGTGCTTTCATCGTTTTTCGTTTGCGTTTTGACCACCTGGCCATCCGGGTCATATTTGGTCTCGGTGCGGCTGGAGGTGTCGTAATTAATGTCGGCGGAAACCCGGACAATCGCCTGGCCGGGGCCGAGGACCTTTTCCAGCATATCCTGCGCTTTTTTGGCCAGATACTGTTCCAGGTTGCGGCGGGCGACCAATTGCGTGCCCGTCAGGCCGGAGAGGGAATCGCCGTCCGTGTTTTCGGAGAGCACATTGCCGAGGTTGTCCACCACCGATACGTGATTGGGCTTGAGGCCCTCCACGGAGTTGGCCACGAGAAACCGGATGGAATTGATGGCCTGCGGTTCCAGTTGGGAATTGCCGCGCACATGCACAAAAACTGAGGCGGTGGGATACTTGTCCTTGTCGAGCAGCAACCGGTTTTCCGGCAGCACAATCATAACGCGGGCGGATTCCACCTCGTCGAGCTGGCTGATGGTGCGGGCCAGTTCGCCCTGGACGGCGCGGGTGTAATTGGCGCGCTGGATGAAGTCGGAGATGCCGAAGTTCGGCTTGTCGAAAATCTCAAAACCCACGCCGTCGCCGCGGGGAATGCCGCGACTGGCCAGTTGCATGCGCATGGTGGCCACCTTGTCGGTGGGGATCAGAATGGAACCACCGCCGGCGCCCACCTTGTACGGGATCTTGGCGTCGTCTAGGGCGGCAATGACCTTGGCGGCCTCGGTATCGGACAGCCGGCCATAGAGGAGGCCGTAATCGGCGCGCGAGGACCAGTAGCCCAGGGCGCCCAGCCCGGCGAGCAACACCAGCGTGGAGAGCCCCACGGTGATGCGCTGCCCGGCGCCGAGTTGACTCCAGATCTGGCGGAGCTGATTGAGCAGTTTGGCAAGATTTTGATTCATGGTTCCTTAATTCCCTTATAACTGCATCCGCATGATTTCCTGGTAGGATTCCAGC
>DATJIU010000091.1:0-20003 GCA_035492855.1 Dongiaceae bacterium
GCTTTGCCCCGGGCCCAGCCGCAGTTGGGATCCAGGCTGATGGCGCGGCGCTCGTTGATGAAGCGCCAGCCCACGGTATGCGGTTCCTCGCCATGGCAGCAGGTGGAAAGACCCTTGGGATGCCGTGGCGTAGCCCCGGTCTGTCCAATCTGGTTCAGGTGTGACAGGAATGACAACACTGCCTCCCCTTCCCCGCCCAAATCCACGAGCGACTTGCTGCTGCCCAGCGATGCGCGCGATTGTTGCAGGAAGGTGCGGATGAGTTGCTCAGCTTCCGGCACGTGGGTTTGACCATCGGCCTGTTTCTTGGTCCAGCCAGCCCCGGTGACAAACAGCAATTTGGCGTCGGGCCGGATGGTCTGGGCATCGCTGGCGGGAGCCCGCACCCCTACCACCGTGGTTCGCCGGGCAGCGTCCGGAAGACTTACAGACACGGATTCTAAATCAGCCGTGCCACTGGCACAGTTGAAAACCGGCTGGCTGCCGGGGTCCACCAAAATAATCCAGGGACGTTGCGGGCGCGACAAAGCCGCCTCCATCCGTTGCCGATAGTACCAGCGCTGGACTTGCAACTTGCCCTCAACAGCGGTCAACCCCGTGACATGGGTATCCACACACCCCTGCAATCGCCGGGCCACACCCGCCAGGCAGCGCGCAAACCGCGGTGTGGCCGGAGCCAGCACCACCGTGGCGCCGGCTGCGCGGCATAGAGCCTCGGCAGCGGCGGCATCGGAGGCATAGCGGGATGCGGCAAAATCCGCGCCGGTTACGGCAAGAAATTTGTCCGCGCCGCAGCCGGCAATTTGGTTGGCCGCCGCTTGCACCGTTTCCCCCAGCAGACCGACGGTGAACGTACCGCCCGGGAGACCGGCTGCCAGGGTTTTGGCACTGCCCAATGTTTCCAGCGCCGCTACTCCGAGCTGCCCGGTGGTTTCCGTATGAGCGAGAAAAAGAATGTTTTCCATGGCAGAAATAAGATTATTGCCGGATCCAATCCACGATTTCCCGGGCGATTTCGTCCGGGGGCAGGTTCTTGACGATTTTGGTGGCGCGCTGCTGCTTAGGCAGGCTGACACTGGCGTAGCAAAGTCCCGCTCCGGCCAGCTTGACCGGTTTGGCCTTCTGCAATGCCGGCATCACAGTGCGCATGTTGAGCATGCCCACCTGGGGATTGTTCTTGGGCTCGGGCAGGTTGCCCGTGGCCCATCCGATAAGCACCGGCGCGCCGGCGCAACGCGAAATCTGGTGCTGCCCGCCTTCGTTGCGTTCCAGAATTTCCAGCGTGCCGTCGGGGTTAACCTTGAGTTCATCCACCCCTTGGAACTGGTCGAGGATGCCGAGTTGCTCGCCCACCAGTTGCAGGGTACAGCCCGCCCCGCGCGAAGCGGATTCCCAACCGCCAAACACAAGCAACCGGGATTTATCCAGCCCGGGAATGGCGGCGATGGCTTCCGCAAGGGCGGCGGCGGTTTCGGCGGCGTCGGCAAAGCCGCTGGCCAGACCGTCCAACGCCACCAGTTCAAAGGGAACTTTCTGCGCGATGGTCATCATTACCTGCTGCAATTTGGCCTTGGGCCCCAGACTCACCAGCCAGACTTTGCTGCCGGGCACGTTTTTGGCAAGATTTGCCGCTTCATAGAGCGCATGCCCCGCCCACGGGTCCAGGATGGCAGGCAACATTTGCTCGTTTTTCAACGCCGGGCCGGCGGGCGTAGCCACCGGTTCCAGGGTCTGCAAGGGGTCGGGCACAATGCTCCCGCATACAATAATTTGATAGGCAAGGCTCATAATTGCTGAGGTGTTGATTGAAATTAATTGGCCGGATCCGGATGCGCCGGGAACCGGCGGCTCACCAGATCGCGAACTTCAGCGAGCCAAAGCCGGCGTTGGTTCGGGGTGCTGGTAATAATCACACTGAAGAGCCGGCGTTCACAGGGCACTCCGCACAGGGAAAACACGCACTTTTTCCAGAGCGTTTCCAGCGGGTCGTCATACAACTCGCGCTCCAATGCCAGCGGGGTGTTGGAGGTGTTGAATACCAAGGCCTGCCGGGCTTGCAACAGCCCCTGGGATTTGCCGGCCACAAAGCGATAGGCCACTTCCGGCCGCAGAACGCGGTCCAACCAGCCCTTCAGAATGGCCGGTGGCATGGCCCACCAATTGGGATGCACCACGATGATACCATCGGCGGCGGTAATTTCGCGGCAATGCCCGGCGAGCATGTCATCCAGGCGGGCTTCGCGGGCAATCTCCGCCGCGGGCAACAGCGGGTCAAAACCTTCCTGATACAGATCATGAAGGAAAACCTTATGGCCGTTGCGTTCCAACGCTTCCGCCGCCGCGGCGGCAATGGCGTGGTTGAAACTGCCCAGATTCGGATGGGCGAGAATGACAGATACGTTCATCCAATACAGATCTTTGCTTCGGGCACGATGCGACTATTTCAATGATTTTTCAGAGGTGGGTCGCGCCCGATATTGGCCAACTTCTGCCACGAATTGTCGCGCAAACAAAATCCGGGAACAGCCTTGGCCGTTCCCGGAGCTAAAATGCCTGCACCAATTCTTATTCCGCAGTTTGCAGGATGGCCCCAAGGTCCTTTTCCACGGTTTGAATCGGCATGAGGTTGAATTTTTCCACGAGCACCTGGAGTACATTGGGGGTTACAAATGCCGGGAGCGTCGGCCCGAGCCGGATGTTGCGGATGCCCAGATGCAGCAACGTGAGCAGGATGGCCACGGCCTTCTGTTCGTACCAGGACAATACCAGCGACAATGGCAGGTCGTTAACCCCGCAATCGAACGCCTTGGCCAATGCCACCGCAATCTGGATGGCCGAATACGCGTCGTTGCATTGTCCGATGTCCAGCAGCCGCGGGATGCCGGCCACCGTGCCAAAATCCAGCTTGTTGAAACGATACTTGCCACAAGCCAGCGTGAGGATGACGGAGTCCTGCGGTACCGCCTGGGCAAAATCAGTGTAATAATCGCGCCCGGTGCGGGCGCCATCGCAGCCGCCAATCAGGAAGAAGCGCTTGATCGCCCCCGATTTCACCGCCGCCACCACCTGGTCAGCCACCCCCAGCACCGCATTGTGGCCGAAACCCACAAGAATGGTTTTATCGGCGCCATCCTCCGCAAAGCCCGGAGCTCCGAGCGCAGCTTCGATTACCGGAGCGAAGTTGCGGTCTGCAATATGGGTCACACCCGGCCACTGCACCAGACCGCAGGTGAAAATGCGTCCGGCATAGCTGTCCTGCGGTTCCTGAATGCAGTTCGTTGTCATCAGAATGGCGCCCGGGAATTTGGCGAACTCGTCCTTTTGATCCTGCCAGGCCCCCCCGTAATTGCCGATCAAATGCGGATATTTCTTCAGTCCCGGGTAACCGTGCGCCGGCAGCATCTCGCCATGGGTGTAGATGTTGATGCCCTTTCCTTCGGTCTGTTTGAGCAGGCATTCCAGGTCCTTGAGGTCATGCCCGGAAACCAAGATACATTTGCCCCGGACTGACTCCACCCGCACCGGAGTAGGCACGGGGTGACCGTAGGCCGTGGTATTGGCGCGGTCGAGCAATTCCATTACCAGCAAATTTACCTCCCCGCATTTGAGATTCAGCCCAAGAAGGGTTTCCACTGTGGGAGTCTCCTCGGCCAGATAGGCGAGCGCTTCGCTTAGGAAAGCGTAGACCGCATCCGATTCCACTCCAAGGATGCGAGCATGTTCGGCGTAAGCAGCCATGCCCTTCAATCCATAGAGCAACAATTCCTGCAAGCCGGCCACATCCGGACCGAATTGGTCGCGCCGGATCAAGGAGGAGATGGCCCGCCCCTGCTCCACCAATTCTTCCGGAGTGGAGGCAGGTTGCCAAGTGGCCGGGCCTTTCACGGTTTCCGCCGGCTGCCCCGCGCCAACGGCGGCGGCCTGGTAAACGGCTCTGGCCTGATCCCGCAAACCGGCCGCCTTACGGATGAGGCGGGCGATGTCGGCGGCGTCAAAGTTCACGTTGGTGACCGTGGTAAACAAGGCCTCCAGGACAAACCGGTCAAGAGCGCCGTCCGTGGCGCCCCAGTGGCGGGCGCGATGCTGGTATTGGGCAATGCCCTTGGTGGCGTGGATTAGCAGATCCTGCAAAATGGCCGTGGATTCGTCTTTGCCGCACACCGCAAAATCCGTGCAGCCGGTGCCTTTGGAAGTCTGTTCACATTGATAGCAAAACATGTTCTCTTGATAGATGGTTTAAGGTTGAGCGGCCCTCCGGCCTGAGCCAGTGCCGCCATCACGAGAACAGTGTGCCCGCCGGCCGCAACCAAATCCTTGACCTCGGTCAAGCAATACTGAATAACCTGTGCCGTAATTTAAGCCAAAATAATTAAACCCCGGCGAAGGAAATCCTCGCCGGGGTTGTTTATTCCGATTGCCTGATCGGAAACTGGCTTAAAAATCTTTAAAATCGTCGTCCAATGGAATCGGGTTACGATGTCCGTTCGTGGCCAGGACCGCCGGGGCGGCGGCTTCCCGCGCCGGAGCTTTGCCGGCGCCATTGCTTCCCAACCGTACCGGGGCGGGCCCGGCAGGTTTTCCGGGATAACCGACCACGGCAGCGGCAGGCCCCGTGCCGGTCTCATGCAGGCTCTCGCCAACCATCTGGAGCAAAGCAACGACCGATTGGCGCATGATGGTGGCTTGAGCGTTCAGTTCCTGGGCGGCGGCGGCACTTTCCTCGGCATTGGCGGCATTGCCTTGGGTCACTTTGTCCATCTGCCCCACCGCAGTATTGATCTGCGTGATGCCCTGGGTTTGTTCCCGGGAAGCGCTGGCCACCTCCACGATCAATTCATCCACTTCGCGCACCTTGCCGGTAATCTCATTCAACGCGGCGGCCACCTTGTCGCTGATTTCCACGCCCTGCGCTGTTCGCGCCAGCGAATTCTCAATTTTTGCGGTGGTCTCGCGCGCCGCCTGCGCACTGCGTTGCGCCAGGTTGCGCACTTCATCAGCCACCACGGCGAAGCCCATCCCCGCCTCCCCGGCGCGGGCGGCTTCCACTGCGGCATTCAAGGCGAGGATGTTCGTCTGGAAGGCGATTTCATCAATGGTTTTGATGATCTTGGCCGTTTCATCGCTCGACGACTTGATGGCATCCATCGCCGCGGTCATGGCCTGCATGTCGGTGGCGCCCTTGTCGGCGGCGGTCCGGGTCTCTTTGGCCAGGACGGTGGCTTTTTGCGCGTTCTCGGCGTTGCGCTGGGTCATGGAGGAAAGTTCTTCCAGCGAGGCGCTGGTTTCCTCAATTGAAGCGGCTTGCTCACTGGAACCCTCGGCCAATGACTGGCTGGAGGTGGAAACCTGGCCGGCGGCGGTATGCACTTGTTGGGCGCCCACGCCCAAGGCCGCGGCAGTTTGCCGCAGTTTTTGGGATAGGGACCGGCTCAACTGCAGGCCTAGCGCCAGGGCAATCAAGACCCCGGCAATCATGCCAGCAAGGGCAAACCATTTGGTCCGGCGTGCCTCCCGGTGAAAATTGGTTTCCAGATCACGGGTCACGTCGCCGTTGATTTTCTGCATCTGGGTTACAATTTGGTCAATGGCGTCGGTGGCCGGACGGTCCATGCCTTTGACCTGGCTGTCAACGATGCGATAAGAATCCGGCTTGTCGCGGGAAAACGACTTCAGTGCTTCGCGGTAGCGGACCCCAAGTTCCTGATGGGTGCGAAGTGATTCTTCCACCAGCTTGGTGTCCATGTGCTCCCGTTCCAACAAGGCCTTGAGGTCCGTGAGGCTCTGTTGGGTGAGCTTTTCCTGGGTTTCAAAGCCCTGGAGATATTTGTCGTAGGCTGCGGGATCCAGTCCGCGCAACAGCAGATCCTTCCATTCCTGCACCTGTTTCTTGAACGTGACCTGGGCGGAACGCGCCAAATCCACGGCCGTGGCCAGGAACAGGCCGCGTTCCTTGATTTTGGTGGTGATGTCACCAGCCTCCACCGAGGCCCGGGTAAGGCCGTAGTAACCGAGCGTGCCGACGAGCAAGGTGATCAGGGCGCAAGTGAGGAATCCGAGCAGGAGCTTCTTACCGATGGTCATGTGTAATGCTGGTTTGGGATTAAAAGTCTTTGAAATCGTCATCCATGGGGATGGCGCTGACTGCACGTTTCCCACTGGGCGCCAAGTGCGGCGCAGCCGGGGCCGGGGTGCTGCCGTTAGCCTTCAGTCCCGAGTTTTGCCGAATGGTCGTTTTGGCCGGACTGCTGCCCTTGGAGGTGACCGGAGTCGTTGCCTTGCCTGCGCTTGGAGTTTGACTCGCCCCGTTTACCAATTGAAGCAATTCGCCCACCGACTGCCGGACCATTTCGGCCTGGGCGTTGAGCTCTTCAGCAGCGGCGGCGCTTTCCTCCGCACTGGCCGCGTTGCTCTGCGTTACCTTGTCCATTTGGCCCACGGCTACGTTGATCTGGGTAATTCCCTGCGTCTGCTCGCGGGAGGCGCCGGCCACTTCTGTGGCGAGTTCGTCCACCTGGCGCACCTTCACGGTAATCTCATTCAACGCCTCAGCGACCTTGCTGCTCAATTCCACGCCCTGCGTCGTCCGGCTCAACGCCCCCTCAATCTTTGCCGCCGTCTCCTTGGCGGCCTGCGCGCTGCGCTGGGCGAGGTTGCGCACTTCATCGGCCACCACGGCAAAGCCCATGCCGGCCTCGCCGGCGCGGGCGGCTTCCACCGCGGCGTTTAACGCAAGGATATTGGTTTGAAAGGCAATCTCATCAATCGTCTTGATGATCTTGGCGGTTTCGTCGCTGGAGTCCTTGATGGCATCCATGGCGGCAGACATGGCCTGCATGTCGGCCACCCCTTTTTCAGCGGCAGAGCGGGCCTGTTTGGCCAGCTCATTGGCTTTCTGGGAATTCTCGGCGTTGCGCTTGGTCATGGAGGAAAGTTCCTCCAGCGACGCACTGGCTTCTTCAACAGAAGCCGCCTGTTCGCTGGCCCCTTCGGCCAGGGTTTGACTGGAACTCGACACCTGGTTGGCGGCTGACGCCGTCTGGGCCGACCCTTGCAAGAGATAATCCGCCACGGTTCGTATGGGCCGCGTAATCGAGCGGGTCACGAGGAGGCCCAGACTCATGGCCACAATCAGGCCGACAATCATCGCCACCAGCGAGAAAGCCTTCAGAAAGTTGGTTTGCAGGTCCGCCGTACGGACTTCTTCGTCCGCGCCCGCACGATGGGATGCAACAAGTTTGTCCAGCAGGGCAAGCGCCGCATTTTGCCGGTCCGCCTGGGCGCCCAAAACTTCCTCCTGGATTTGCACCAGCAAGGTACGGGCTTCGCTGACCGTACCCCGGATGTCGTCAAAATGCTTGAAAACCGTTTGCATTGCCGGGGCCATATCTTTCTGAAACACCTCCAGGGCTTCATTCGTCTTGCCGGCGGCGGCGAGCTCTTTCAGCTTGGCCACAGCCGCGTGGAATTGCCGGTGCGACTCGGTGAGGGCCTGAACCTGCGCAGCCAGCGCTGCATTATCGGTCTTGAAACCGGCGAGCCATTTGCCGCAATTGCAAGCTGTAGGGTCTGTGCCGCCGTCGAACTTGGCGTCGGGCGACTGGAGCAGTTGCATGGCATGTTGCGACACGGCGTAATGGTCCTTGATGAACTGCTCAATCTTGAAGGCCAGTTCATTGGCATCCGGAACGCCTTTTTCATCAAACTGCTTGCAGAGAGTGAGCACCTTGTTGTTTTCAGCGCGCCAGGCTTCCCAGGCAGGGCCCAATTCTTTCCAGAGCGCGACCTCATCGGCGTCTTGGGGCATGGTTTCAAAATTGGTCCACGCGGCCTGGTAATTTTCACGGGCGTCAGCCAGGCTTTTATACTGGTTTCGGCGCATTTCATCGGACAGTCCTGGAATGGCCAGAGAGCGGAAGATGCCCCGGATGTTCCCAGCCTCGGATTTGATGGTCAGCAGGTCGTTCACGCTGGGCATGCTGGCTTTGCCCAATTCGTCCACCGTGGCGTCGTTTTGTACCGCACCATAGTAGCCCACGGCCCCGACAATGACAGTGATGACCGCCACAATCAGGAATGACAGGAGCAGACGGGAGGAGAGCTTCAGGCTTTTGAACATAAACTTGTGGAACGTGGTGAGTTTAAGCTTCGGAATTTTCAGTTGCCAGCGGACTTGGCAGAGCAAAGGTCGACGGGGTTCCGACCGGCGAAAGTTTCAACGGCGACCGCGCAAACGAAATCTTACACATAACAAACATCATGTCCTTCAGTACGCTAGTTTATCGGCAAAATACGCTGCAAACTTGACAATTTTCGTCAATTAGCTGAATCGACTTTTCACGCAGTTACTTAGAGCCTGCCATGTTGTTCTGCGAAGCAGAATCGGAGCATGCGCGTGGCAGGGAAGCGGGCCCGTGATGGCTGGCGAGTGTGGTGGCCAGCCCTTCATAGTCGCGGGCCACGAGATGTACCCCGGGCCGCCCAGGCAAACGACCGCTCCACCATCCATCGGCACGGCAACAACATGAAGCCGTGTTTGCCTTGGGGATTTTTTACTACTGACAACTCAATACCGTGGGCGCCCCGTCCTGCTCGTTGGCCGCGTCACTTTTACGGCCAGCAGATACCCCAGCGTATCTATCGCCGCATGCATCTTGCTGTCCCTTCACCGCTTGGTCCTGCCATACGCGACCCGCTCCACCCATTTTTCGGCGTGGATGGCAGGGTGCGACTGTCCGAGATCATCACACTGGGCACAGTATGGCGTTCGGCCAGCGCGTGCAGCAACAGGAACAAATCTGCTGCCGGGCCTTCAAAGCAGCCGGCGCGCAGCCAGCATTGGGTCTGCTGTGGGACAATGTGCCAGGGGGCAGGTCGTTGGGCATCAGACGCCAAGGACACCCCGCCCGGCCCCGCCACCACCGCCCGTTAAAGCCTTCCCGTCGGGAGTGCTCCCGGCTCTGCGGGGCGTCAGGTTTTATCAAGGGCAGGTAGCGGGTGCGTAAGTCCACTCGGCATCGCCCGCATCGCCGGGATAAGGTATACGGGTTGGACGCAGCCGCAGTTTCTCCCAGGGCCCCAGCCAGGGTGCCAGCGAAAACTCAGCGGTCCACCCACCCCACGCCCCACTTGCCACCCAAAGTACCTGCCAAGCTTTTTTTGGGGAATCAGTTGCCGCAGTTGGTTAAAAATCCTTAAAGTCGTCATCCATGGGGATGGCGGCGGCGTTCTTCCCGGTGGAGGCCAATTGTGGCGTCGCCGGGGCATGTCCATTGCCGTTCAGCCTGGCGACGGGCAACGGGCGTACTGTTGATCTTGTCGCGGCGGCAGCATTTGTCGCCGGCATGGTTCTCCGCACGCTTTCGCCTTGGCTGGCGCCATTAACCAATTGCATCAGCTCATTCACCGAACTCTTCATCACGGTGGCCTGGGCATTAAGCTCTTCGGCCGCAGCGGCGCTTTCTTCGGCATTGGCGGCATTGCTCTGCGTCACCTTATCCATTTGGCTCACTGCGGTATTGATCTGCGTGATCCCCTGCGTTTGTTCCCGCGACGCCCCGGCCACTTCCGTCGCCAATTCATCCACCTGGCGGGCTTTGGTCACAATTTCGTTGAGCGCTTCGGCCACCTTGGTGTTGATTTCCACCCCTTGATTGGCCCGGCCGATGGCGCCTTCAATCTTCGCCGCCGTCTCCTTGGCCGCCTGCGCACTGCGCTGGGCGAGGTTGCGGACTTCATCGGCCACCACGGCGAACCCCATACCGGCCTCACCAGCTCGGGCCGCTTCGACAGCGGCATTCAAAGCGAGAATGTTCGTCTGGAAGGCAATTTCATCGATGGTTTTGACAATCTTGGCAATGTCATCACTGGACGCCTTGATGGCATCCATGGCTGTGGACATATCCTTCATATCCGAGGCGCCTTTCTCAGCTGCGACCCGCGCCTGCTTGGCCAGGTCATTGGCTTTTTGGGAATTCTCGGCGTTGCGTTTGGTCATGGAGGACAGCTCTTCCAAGGAAGCACTGGTTTCTTCGATTGAGGCCGCCTGTTCGCTCGCACCTTCGGCCAAAGACTGGCTTGAGCCCGAGACCTGATTGGCGGCGGATACTGTCTGTTCCGCGCCACTGTTCAGTTCTCCGGACAGGCGTTGCAGAATCTTGGCAATGCTCCGGGTTATCAGAAATGAGATTACCAGTCCGAGAAAAATCACGACCAGCGTAATGATGGCGGTGCTCCATTGCGCCGTCTTGGCAGTGGCGTTGATCTGGGTTTCCCCGGCATCCACCTGTTTGGCACTGAGTTGTTGGATGGATTCCACCGTCTGGATCAGCTCATTGCCAATCAAACCGGCGGAAGCCAGGGCTGCGTTGGCGGCCTCGGTGTTATTCTGCGTGCTCGCCTCGCGCAGTTTTTTGGTTTCCGCCAGATAGGCGGTCCACAATCCGGGTATTTTGGCAAAGGCCGCCTTTTGATCTGGCTGGTCAATGTGATTTTGCAACTTGGAGATCAGGTCGGCGATATCCGCCTCCGTGACGCCGGCTTCCTTTTCCAGCGCGGCTTTCTTGGAAGCGTCATATAACATGTGTTTGAGATTCACGATGCGCAGCAGAGCAATCTGATATTCCAGATCGTCAGACATCGTCAGCCCCGGAATCCCCGCTTCCGTAATGACTCGCAGGTTCTGAGACACATGCCGCATCTGCATCCAGGACACTGCACCAAAGCCCGCGATGACGAGCATCAGAACCGAGAATCCAGTTGTGAGTCTTTTACCGATGGTCCATTTTTTCATATTCAATGCTTTTGATGGTTTGGGTTCAAAATTAGTTACCCACTGACGGCAGTTCGTTGAGGGAGACGATCTTGTCGATGTCGAGGAGGGCCTTGACCTCGTTTTTGATTTTGGCCATGCCCACCAGGTAGTCCGTGGCAATCTGGCCGCCGAATTCCGGGGTGGGCTCGATATCCCCCGCGCCGATATTCACCACTTCCTCCACCCCGTCCACGATCAATCCCATCGGCGTCAGCTTGCCTTCCGGCGTCTTGACCTGCACCACCACGATGCACGTCAGGTCCGTGGCCGCCGCCGCGGCGAAACCAAACCGCCGGCGCAAATCCATGACGGGAATGATGCGCCCGCGCAGGTTGATGACCCCGCGCACGTAGTCGGGCATCTGGGGCACGGCGGTGATATTACTCAGCCGGATGATTTCCCGCACCTTCAACACTTCAATCCCATAGGACTCGTCCTGCAGGGTGAAGGTCAGATACTTGCCGGTAAGATTACCCAAGTCTTTAAGTTCCGCCGTCGCGTTCGCAATGCTCATATTTATAATTCCGAAACCACCTCAATAAACCGCACCCGGAAAACAAAAAGAGCACAATCAAAGCTCACTCTGCGCGAGTGATCCTTAGATTGTGCTCTCTACTTGCCGGTCCTTATAACCGGCCCGCAAAAGCTGTCACAGCCCCATAGTGCTGTTCAATGAACTAATCGGTTGAAATGCCCGAGACTTAAATCCTTTTTTTGAGGAAGCGTGGGAAGAGGGCTTTAGTTTCAGCCTGGAGGCTTAAAACGGTCGCTGGAAACCGCTTTTCTGCGGTATTAAGCTCATAATCTCAGTCGCTTGCAGGGATTTTGTGTCTTTTTATTTCAGGGTGGGTTTGTGTGACTTGCCCACCAAAGCTTCCAATTTAACCCGCAACTCGGCCAGTTCCTTGGATTTGAATGAGTGCTTGGTCTTTTCCAGAACCCCAATGGTTTCCCAGATGGCCTGCATGAGCACAGCGGGGCGGCTTTTTTCCAAGGCCGCCATGGTATCCGCCTTGTTGGAGAAATAAGTTTCGGCCAACACCCGGAAATCCATGAGCGATTGAACTGCATTCCCCAAGATCACGTCCAGAAAGGCCTGGGGCAACGTGGCGGCCGATTCGGGTGTGCCCGGATTTTGCAGCAACAGCTCCATTTGTTCCAGGGCGGCATAGGTTTCCCGCATCCGCTGCCGGCTGCCGGCCACTGCCTTGTAGCAGCGGTAGCGGGCCACATTCTGGCGGACGTGCGCAATCAATTCGCCAGAATCAAACGGCTTGGTCAGGTAGGCCACCACGGAAAGGCGGATCGATTGCATGGCGGTTTGCATGTCAGGCACGCCGGTGATGAGAATTACCGGCAGGCCTTGATGAATTTGCGGCAGCCGGGTGATGAGCTGCAGTTGCTCATTGCCCGGCATGTCAATGTCAGAAATCAGCAGGTCATATTCCCGGGCCTGCAGCCGGCTCTCCACCTCGGTACTGCTGGAAACACAATCGCAAACATATCCCTGCGCTTCCAATAACCGCTGGGTGAGAAGCCGGTGCGTCTCGTCGTCGTCAGCGATCAGAATGGTGCCCAATGGCAGTGCCGCGGGAAAACTCATAAGGGACTTGGTTTGGCACAAAGCATAGCGCGGCATTCACTTCACCAAGTCCCAAGCTTGAAGGCAAGCGTATCCTTACCCGCATCGGGCGGGTTACGCCGTCAAAAACACAAACTTTGAATTGCGGTCCGCTAATTTTCCGCCGAATGCAGTCCGCCGGTACCAGAACGGAAGGCGATGTTGGTGCGATTGGGATTGCCGGGCACGGGCGTGGCGCAGTTCCACAGGCACGCGCCGCAATGGACACATTTCTCCCGGTCAAAAACGGGCACGCCGGTTTCGCCCGGCGCGATGGCCTGGCCGCTGCAGGCTTCGATGCAAATTTTCGTACCGCACTGCTCGCACAGTTCAGGATAGAGAAATACGACATGATCCTCATACCCCGGCGGCGCCTGCACCTTGCCGCCCAACAACAATGCGTCCTGATGAGAGATCAGCAACTGTCCGTCATATGGGATCGCCGGCCAGCCGGCGCGGTGCATCAACGCCCCATGCAGCGAAGTTCCTTTCACGGCGCATTCCTTGCGCAACTGCTGGATCTCTTCCGGAAGAATCCGGCCGCGATAGTATTCCTCCACCGTGGGAACGCGCTGCCAGGGAGCCTTTGGTTCGCCGTGCAGATTCAGTCGGCCCCGGGTTAGTCCGGACAAGGCCATACCGAGCATGCCGCGCACAACGCCCTTGTGGAAGCCATCACGGGATTTTTCAGCAATGCGGGCCTCGGCTTCCACCCAGCTGGAGCGGCGGCGTTGCACGTAGGCCGTCTGCAGATTCTCCCGGGTAAATTCCTTTTTGGCTTTGAGCAGTTCCAGCACCGCTTCCGCCAGTTGCGTGCCCGTGGCCCAGGCTTCATCGACCCCGGAGCCGGTCAGCACATTGGTGCTGCCGCTCCCCTCCCCGATGCGCGCATAGCCATCCCCCACCAGGTGCGGTTCGCCCCGGCGCCCCGATTCTCCCAGCGTTTTTGCCCCCCAGGAACGCAGCTTGCCGCCTTGCAGATGCCGCCATAGGCAGGGATGCTGCATCCAGTGTTGGAGATAGCGGTAGGCGGTGCGCACCGGGCTGTCGAACCAGGAGGGTACAAATATGCCCAACGAAACCACCCGGTCGGGATGCACATACAAGAATCCAAAAATCTCAGGCTCGGGGTAGCCGAACGTGTGCCATACCGTGCCGGGATTGAGCGTGGTATTCTCCGGCAGGTCCACCACAAATTTCATGCCCACCGCCCAGTCGCGGACGTGGTTCCCGCTGGGCAGGCCAAAATGCTCATCCAGTTGTTTGCCGATGGCGCCCACCGGACCATCACCGACCACGGTTAGTGCAGCCCGGATATCCATGCCCGGCGCAAATCCGGCGGTCTGCTGCCCCTTCTTGTCCACTCCCTGATCCAGCAACCGGACGCCCACCACCTTGTCTTGGTCAATCAACGGGGCCGCGACCGGGGTGCCCGGCCAGATTTGTACCGTGCCCGTACCTTGTACCTGGGCGCCGACCCATTGCATGAATTGCCCCAGCGAGAACACCATTCCCCCTTGCTTGTGCAGGAACCCTGGGGTCCACGGCAAAGTCAGGGCATCCAATTCGTACGGCAGCATTTTCTTGAAAGTGCGGATGCAGCCATCCGCCAGGCGCAAAGCGGTGGAGCGGCGGCTCGCCCTCCCGGGATCGAGCAGATACAGCACCTTTTCCTCCCTCACTGCCGCCGCCATGGGGATGCCGGCTTTTTCAAGGTCCGGAAAACTGGTCTTTAACGCCCGCGCCCGGGTGACCACGCCCGACACGCCAAAACCAATGTCATCGGCGCGCTCATAACAGAGCACCTGCGGCGGCAGGCCGGGAATGGCGGTGCTTTCCACCGCCGGCGAACCGTCCGGATTTAGCATTCGTTTGGAAAGCTCGGTGAGGAATCCGGCCGTGGCCGGACCAAATCCGACGCAAACGATGTCCACGTCCATGCGGGCACGTTCTACGGAAACGGAATCAGGATTCATAGGCTACACCGGATAATCCAGTGCTTCACGGGTCATGACTTTGGTGAGGGCCTCGGCTGCGCCATCCTTGGCCAGCCGGAAACCGGTCAGACAGCCATCCAACTTGGTACGCAACCGCAGGTAGCTCTCCAGCCCGGTGAATTTGACGCACGGTCCGGCCTTTACAGCATGTGGTTCGCCGGCCTCGGAGACGTCGGAGCACACGCGCGCCGAGCCATCAATGCCGGGGATGATGCCTTCCAGCGATTCCAATTCCTCCGCGCAATAACATGCCTGGCAACTGGCCTCATCCCATGCCGGATGCCGGTTGTAACCGAATACAATCTCGGTGCAGATGCGGCTTACTTCGCCAGCGGCCCGGGCGCATTGGACATGGCACAACTGGTTAAAGAATTGAATCGTCCCGGCCAGACTCTCGTCCAGCGCCGGAACTTCCGTCTGTTTTTCGAGTTCCCCCACATCAAGGATGAACTGACGCGCGGCCAGCAGCCAGCAAAGCGCATCCGCCAGCGGGAAGGTCACCCCCTGTCGCGTCTTGTGGAACAGCTTCACCCCATCGGCATCGGTCGCGTGTTGGACGTGATTGAGGGTCCAAGACCACAACTGCATGGCCGTGGCCAGGGCGCAGGCCCCCGAACCGGGCCGGGCGGAGGCGATCCGCTTCAACCCGACGATCCATTGCCGGAACTGCGCCAGAAACAATTCGTTGGTCATGGTGACGGAGAGTTGCAACCGCTGCACCGCCTCGGGCCCCTCGTAGGTGGCCTCCAATTGCGCATCCATCCATTTTTGCCCGAGAAAACCCGGACAATCCTCGGTCACGCCATAGCCGCCCATGAGACTGACAGCTTCCCGCATCATGTTGGCACCATGACCGGTGTTCCAGAGCTTGCACGCCGGACACAGCACGTTTGCCTGGGCATCCAGCAGCGCATACCGGACCAAAGGGTCGGCTTCCAACTCCTGCAACTGTTGCGCGTCGCATCCGGTTTCCGGCAGGGAGGCAAGCCGCAACAGTTCCAAGGCCTTCTGCTGTTTCAGGCCCATTTCCCGGAGTATGGCCCGGCCAGTCAGATTCTTTTCCGCCAGGATGCGATCCTTGTCCTTTTCCAAAGGGTCCAACTCGTCGAACAGCCGGGCCGCGGCAAACCCCAGCGAAGCGCTCGCTTCACCGGTAGCCCAAATGTCCACGAGCCGGTGCAGCGCGTCTTCCTTTTGCTGGATGCCCAATTCATAGCGGGGCGTGCCGGGCGCACCCTGCCCGCCCCGGAACCGCCGACGCTGGTATAGAATCACCGGCTCGACGGCGGAAAGCAGCTTGGCCGCCGTCATCAGGCCCACGGTCACCCGCGTGCGGCGAAACACCGCTTCGATGATTTCGCTGTGGGAATAGTTGGGAATAATGACGCCATCCTTGACGGTGTAGCCGCCGACAATGCGATGAGCCGGCACGGTGAGGTTAAACACCGGGTCGGTGGTGGAGGAAAGCTGGTGGACGAGCTTCTTGGTGGCGGTGCCGCGGTCCCATACCCCGGGATCACTTTCCTCCAGAATCACCATGCAACTGCCCTTGATGCGGGGATCATCCGAATCCACCGCCGCTGTGACCACGTTCGCAAAGCCCATGTTGGTGATGAACCGGCCGCGTTTGTCCACTTGCAGTTTGGGTTCGCCACCTTCCGGCCATTCCACCACCCGGACTTTGCCGGCCAGCATGCCGGTTTCCACGCCTACGAACGGGAGCGGCTCGGTCAGGGCGAAGGCGGCCCGCACCTGCTGGCGATTTTCGCCCGGCTTCAGCGGCGCGGCATTGGCCACGTATTTGGTGCGTTGCTCGAGAGTACCGCGTTCGTGAATCGGGGCCAGCCCGAGATTGCCGGCCAGACTGCAAGTGGCGGCCCCGGCGTCCACCCAGGAAAGTTCAAAGGCCGCCAGCGCGAGGGCGAAATTTTTCGGCCCGGGAATGTACCCGCCAAATTCCGGATCCAGTGCCGCGGCCGTGAGGCCGCTCTCGTCGAAATGTTGCAGCAAGGCGGCCTTGGCGGCAGTCCAATCATGAGAATTGCGCCCACCTGCGGCCACCAACCGGGCCACCGGCCCACGGGCCACACCCCGGGCGGCCTGCACCAAAAGGTGTAATTCATAACGGTCCGCAAACCGCCACATCCATTGGCGGACATCGTCGCCGGGCAGGGTTTGCAATGTGGGGGCGGCTTTGGGTTCGGCGAGTGTTTCCATAAAATTCCGTGGTTAATTCAAAATGGTTTTCCCCCGGCAACCTGGGCCGGGCGGATAAACAATGAGCGAATGCCAATGCTATAGGAATTGGGGGAAATCAGGGCAACCCGGATATGGTTCACTGATAGCCAAGAATTGCCACCCCTGACCGGGCAAATTCTCCTTCCTTCCCGCAAATCGGCTGATGCCAATCCGGTTGCCAGTCGCCGGCCCAGCCGTTAGTCTGTGACAGTGATTGCGTTACTCGATTACGGGTCCGGCAACTTGCGCAGCGTCCACAAGGCCCTGCTCCAGGTCGGGGCTGCGGTGCAAATCGTCCACCAACCCGACGGAATGCGGGATGCCCAGGCTGTGGTCTTGCCCGGCGTGGGTGCTTTTGACGATTGCATTCTGGCCTTGGAACGCCAGAAATTGCTGACTGGGGTGCGGGATTTTATCCAGACCGGCCGGCCATTTCTCGGCATCTGCGTGGGCTACCAGGCGCTGTTCGAAAAGAGCGAAGAGTTTAACAGTTGCGCGGCGGGGTTGGGCGTTTTCGCCGGCAAGGTGGTGCGCTTCACCGAGCGTCCCGGGCTGAAGATTCCCCAGATCGGCTGGAACCGGATCGAAATCACCCGGCCGGATTGTCCCCTTTACCGGAACATCAAGAGCGGGAGTTACGTTTATTTCGTCCACAGTTTCTATCCCCAACCGCAGGATGCCGCCATTGCGGCAACCCGCACCGACTATGGCGACACGTTTGCCTCCTCAGTGTGGCGTGGCAATGTGTATGCCACCCAGTTTCACCCGGAAAAAAGCCAGGGTGTCGGGCTGCAACTGCTCCGGAACTTTGTGGAGCTGGCCGCCTGAACTGCCGGGCCGTTGAATTGCACCTTGTATCATTGGCAATCATTTTGTAGATTAGCCCTATCGGCAATGGTGTTGTTGCCTAAGCAACAGGACGTTGCTACCACCTGAACCATCAACCTAAGGAATATTATGCCGTTTGAATTACCACTTCTCCCCTACGCCAAGGATGCTTTGGAGCCGCACATTGATGCCACCACGATGGAAATTCATCATGACCGGCATCACAAGGCCTATGTGGACAATCTCAACAAGGCCATCAGCGGCAATGCGGCTCTGGAAGCCAAGTCGCTGGACGCTTTGATTGCCGACCTGGCCTCGGTGCCGGATGCCATTCGCGGCCCCGTGCGCAATAACGGCGGCGGCCATTGGAATCACTCCTTCTTCTGGAAGCTGCTCGGACCGAAAGCCGGCGGCGCACCGACCGGTGAGTTGGCCGCAGCCATCAATTCCACCTTTGGCTCCTTTGCCGACTTCCAGGCCAAGTTTGAAGCCGCCGGCCTCGGCCGGTTCGGCAGCGGTTGGGCCTGGCTGGTGGTCAATGGCGGCAAGCTGGAAATCGTTTCCACCGCCAACCAGGACTCTCCCGTGATGGGCAAAGCCGTGGCAGGTTGCGAAGGCAAGCCCTTGCTCGGCGTGGATGTGTGGGAACACGCTTACTATCTGAAATACCAGAACAAGCGTGGTGACTATCTCAAAGCCGTTTGGAACGTACTGGATTGGTCCAAAATCGGCGCGAACTACACCGCCGCCAAATAAACCCGTACTTTAATCTCCAGCCCGCCCGCTCCCCGCGGGCGGGTTTTTGCATTTCTGCCCATCCCCTGCCCTTCGGTTATCTGGTGATATTGAGGGAATGAATGCGTACCGGGGGTGACGTCGTCTAATAGGTCCAATTAGCGAATTTGTTTTACATTTCATTTGAGGAATTGTATACTCAAAGCCATTAAGCGCAGAAACAGACCAACCGGGAGGGAAAAATGTGGAGCAACCCGCAACGTCAAACCGCCTTGGCCGATGGGCATGATTTGAAAGAAGCTCTCGATTTGGCGTGCAAGATAATCGATGCCGCCTCCTGCGGTATTTTGGTGTACGAGGCCACCGGGCAGTGTATTCAGGCCAACCCTGCCGCGGCCGAGATTGCAGGCGCCAAAGTGGCCGACCTGCTGGCGCAAAACTTCCGCGAGCTGCCCTCCTGGCGCGAAGCCGGCTTGATTGCCCGGGCCGATGCCGTGCTCGCAACCGGTGAAAAACAAAGCGTCGAATTTTTTGGCATCAGTTCCTTCGGGCGCAAACTCTGGCTCTCCTGCCAGCTCAGTTCCTTCAACAAAAACGACCGGCCATATCTGTTGTTGGTGACCAAGGACGTCACGGGCCGGCATGAAGCGGAGGAAAAGGTCCGCCAACTGTCGCATGCCGTGGAACAAAGTCCTGCATCCATCGTCATCACCGACCGGGCCGGAAACATCGAGTACGTCAATCCCCGGTTCTGCCAGAAGACCGGGTACGATTTGGATGAAGTGCGGGGCAAGAATCCGCGCATTCTCAAATCGGGGGAAATGCCCGCCACCGGTTACCAGGAGCTCTGGAAGGCCATCAGCTCTGGCGGCGAATGGCGCGGCGAATTCCACAACCGCAAGAAAAACGGCGAACTTTTCTGGGAGCACGCCGCCATCAGTCCTATCCTCGATGCCCGGGGCAAGATCTCCCACTATCTCGCGGTTAAAGAGGATATCACCGAACAAAAACTGACCATCGAAGCATTGCGTCTGAGTGAAAACCGTTACCGCACCCTGTTCAACGGCATGACCGAGGGGTTTGCCTTGCATGAGCTGGTTTATGATGCCGCCGGCCAGCCGTGTGATTACCGGTTCAAAGAAATCAACCCGGCCTTTGAACGCATCACCGGCCTCAAAAGCGAGCAGGTACTGGAGCGGCGGTTCAGCGAGGTCCTGCCCGGGGAGGATCCCCGGTGGCTGGCGGTTTACGCCCAGGTGGCCCAGACCGGCGAAGCCATTCACTTCGAGCATTACTCCATCGTGTTGCGCCGGCATTTTGAGGCTTACGCCTACCGCACCGCGCCCGGACAGTTTGCCGTGATGTTCCAGGACAGCACCGAGCGCAAGCAGGCTGAGATGCAGTTGCGCGACCAGGCCCGGTTGCTGGACTTGGCGTCCGACGCCATCATTGTGCGTGATCTGGAGGACCACATCCAATACTGGAACAAGAGTGCGGAGCAGATTTATGGTTGGAGTGCCGCCGAGGCTCTGGGGCAGAATATCGCCGAGCTGTTGCAAAAGGATTCCTCGGGTTATGCCGCCGCTCGCAAGACTCTGCTGGAGCGTGGCGATTGGAGCGGCGAGTTCGTGGCCCGCAATCGCAAAGGCACGGAGGTCGTCGTGGAAGCGCGCTGGACTCTCATGCGCGATCATCAGGGGTTGCCGCATGCCGTGCTGGCCATCAACACGGACATTACCCAACGCAAACGCATCGAGGAACAATTGCTGCGCAC
>DATJIU010000092.1:0-8290 GCA_035492855.1 Dongiaceae bacterium
TCCGTGTGGTGACCATTGATGTCGCCAAGCAGGAAACCATGACCCGGGACAACGTTCCGGTGACGGTGGATGCCGTGGTTTATTTCCGGGTGCTCGACCCAGTGGCGGCGGTCATCAAGGTGGAAAATTATTGGAAGGCCACCTCGCTCATCGCCCAAACGTCTTTGCGCGGAGTCATTGGCCAGGCCGAAATGGATGAATTGCTCTCGCATCGCGACAAGATCAACCAGCAATTGCAGGAAATTATTGATCGCCAAACCGACCCGTGGGGCGTCAAGGTGACCGCCGTGGAGGTCAAGGACGTGGCCCTGCCGGACAGCATGAAGCGCGCAATGGCCAAACAAGCCGAGGCAGAACGCGAACGCCGCGCCAAGATCGTCAATGCTGAAGGCGAATTCCAAGCCGCCGAGAAAATGGTGCAGGCAGCCGCACTCATCAGCGCCGAACCCATCGCGCTGCAACTGCGTTTCCTCCAGACCATGCGGGAAATCTCCAGCGAACATAACACCACCACCTTCCTGCCGGTGCCCATTGACCTGTTTAGCCCGTTCATCAAGAAAATGACGGAAAGCAGCAAATAATCAGTTTAACTATCCAATCACCAAGCCTTTAAGTCGAAAATGCCCCTGTACGAATACGAGTTGTGCGACGGCGAATGCAAGGTTTGCGGGGGTAAGTTCACCCTGCGGCGTCCCTTGAGCGCCAAGGAGTTAACCCATTGCCCGGCCTGCAAGAAGCCGGTCCGTAAAATCATTTCCTCCTTCAATTCGCCCCTGAAACTCAAACCTTTGTCCATTTCGGACGCCAAAAAGGCGGGTTTTACGGTCCTCAAACGGGTCAATAAAGGCGAATACGAACGGCAGTAAAGCCCGGCGAGCCAACCTGTTGAAACTTGAGTGGAACACTCATTTTTCCGCCCAAACCCCTGTCAAATCGGTGGATAACTATTTCATTTCCCGGCTGCAAAGTTCTTGAATTTTATCTAAAGGTATGGATAATGGCGTGTCTCGGTAGTCCGAGGTTTCCTTTGCCTGGGTGAATTCATCAGTATCCCCGCGCAACTCCGTGGGTTGTGGCCCAAAACCAAAGTTACACTATATAATGTGAATGCCGGGATGGATTGAGTTGTCGGATAGAGGCGGGAATGTGATTTTACGGTGACTTTTTGAAGATGAAATCGAAAAAGAACAGCAGCGCAACGACGAAAAAGCGCAGCGTCAAGAAAACCAAGCAGCCGGCGGCCAAGGTGGAACGCCACCACCCGCCGAAAACTGCTTCAACGCCAGCCAAAGTCAAAGCCAAAGCCGCGGTCAAGGCCGCCGGGGAAAATGGCACCAACGGACACGGGAGTCATCCGGTGACCCCGCTGGTCAAGGCCGGGGAAAACCCGCTCATGCCGCTGACTTTGGGGGGCGACGTCAAGGCCAACGATTCTGAGACCGTCATTCAGAAGCTGGTGCAATTGGCGCATGACCGGGGTTACCTGACCTACGACGACATTAATGACGCGTTGCCCGATGATTTGACCCCGGACGACCTGGACACGATCTACACCAAGCTCAAGACGCTGGACATCGAGATCGTGGACAACGCCGAGGAGTCTCGCAGCAAGCAGCAAACCGAGCAGTCCGAAGAGGAGGAGGCCGCCGATCGCAGCCGGCTCGACATCCTCGACGACCCCGTCCGGATGTACATGAGCCAGATGGGCAAGGTGCCGTTGCTGACCCGCGAGCAGGAAGTGGAGATCTGCCAGCGCATCGAGGAGGCCGAACTGGAGATGAAACGCATCATCTACGGCTTTGGTTTCACCGCCAAGGAGCACGTGGCCCTGGCCGAGAAACTCCTCTCCGAGCCGCCCAAGGAACGCTTTGACCGGGTGATTGTGGACAAGAAGGTCGCCAGCCGCGACCAGCATCTGCGCGATTTGCGCCGCATGGTCAAGCGCGTCCGCGAAATGGACCTCAAGGCCGACGACAAGTATGCCGCCGTGCAGAAGGCCGCCAACAAGCCCCGCCGCAACCGCGCCCTCAACGATTTCAAGAAGCTCGACAAGAAGCTGCAGGCCGGCTTCCCGAAGTTCTATTACAAGCAGAAGGTGCTGGAAGAAATGATTGTCGTGGCCGAAAACGTGCATGACAAATTCCTCTCCAGCCTGCGGCGCATCACCGAGCTGGAAGCGCACCGCAAGTCGGCGGAACAGCAGGCACTGATCGCTGCCGAGCGCAAGAACATCCGCGCGCTGGAGCAGTTCGTCCGCACCGAGGTGGACGAGTACCTGAAAATCTTCACCCAGTTGAAGAAGGCCGCCGAACAGGCGCACCAGGCCAAGACCCACATGGCCGAGGCCAACCTGCGCCTGGTCATTTCCGTGGCCAAGAAATACACCAACCGGGGCCAGTCCTTCCTGGACCTCATCCAGGAAGGCAACATCGGCCTGATGAAGGGCGTCGAGAAATTTGAGTACCGCCGCGGCTACAAGTTTTCCACTTACGCCATCTGGTGGATCCGCCAGGCCATTACCCGGAGTATTGCGGACCAGGCCCGCACCATCCGCATCCCGGTGCACATGATCGAAATCATCAACAAGCTCTGGCGCACCCAGAAGCATTTGATGCAGGAACTCGGGCGCGAACCCACCCCCGAGGAGCTGGCCGATGAAATGCACCTGCCGGTGTCCCGCGTCAATTCGCTGCTCAAGATGGCGCAGCAGACCATTTCGCTGCACGCCCCCGTGGGCGATGGCGACGAGGTCAGCTTCGGCGATTTCATCGAGGACAAGTCGGCGGAAAATCCGTCCGATGTCACCAGTTACAGCCTGCTCAAGGAAACGCTCAAGGACGTGCTCACCACGCTCACCGAGCGCGAACGCAACATTTTGGAAATGCGCTTCGGCCTGGGCGACGGCTATCAGCGCACGCTCGAGGAGATCGGCAAGCAGTACAAGGTTACGCGTGAACGCATCCGGCAGATTGAGGCCAAGGCGCTGCGCAAATTGCGGCATCCCACCCGGGTGCGGCAGTTGCAAGGCTTCCTGGAAAACTCCGACGAAGCCCGCGGCTGAGGCCGGGGCGACGTCCCAACCTGAACGACCCTGAACTATGAAAAAGTGGATCTTGCGCCTCGGCCTGGCGGTTGTGGCGCTGGTGATTGTAGGCTTGGTGGTGGTGTTCTTTTCCCTGAACAGCATCGTCAAAAAAGGCGTGGAAACCGTGGGCCCCAGGCTCACCCAGGTGGAAATCAAGCTGGGCGGCGTGAACCTCTCGCCGTTTTCCGGCAGCGGCCAGTTGAGCGACCTGTTCGTGGGCAACCCGGAAGGTTACCAGACGCCCTCGGCCATTAAAATCGGCTCCGTCAAAGTGGCGGTGGATGTTGGCTCGCTGATGTCCGACACCATCAAGATCAAGGAAATCAACCTGCAGGCGCCGGAGATTACCCTGGAAGGCGGGCTGAGCGGCAACAACCTCAGCAAGATTCTGGCGAACGTGGAAGCCGCCACCAGTGCGGGCGGAAGCAGTGCGCCGGCCACCACCCCGGGCGCGGCCAAAAAATCGAAAACCTTCTACGTGCAGGACGTGGTTATTGAGGGCGGCAAGATCAACCTCAGCACTGGCTTGCTCGGAGGCAAGGCCCTCACCGTGCCGCTGCCGCCCATCCATTTGCAAAATATCGGCACTGAACACCTGGGCGTCACCGCCGGGGAACTGGTGAAGCAAATCCTGCAGCCCCTGTTGCAAAGCGTGGTGCAAGCCGCCGGCAATGCCATCGGCAATGTGGGCAAAGACGCTGCGGGCGCCGTCACCGGCGAAGCCGGCAAGGCCGTGAACAAAGTCGGCGAAGGCCTCAAAGGCTTGTTCAAGAAATAACCCCCACCACCATTCTCATTTTGCCGGTTGCTTCTGCAACCGGCATTTTTTTTGCACCCTGCGGTAATTTGATAACATAATGAATAACATTTGAAAAACTGACTGGTTCGCATTAATAATCAGCAAGCTTTTGGCTGACGGCCGGCTCCCCTCAGAAGGAAGAAAATGAAAAAACAATTGCGACTTTGCGGTGGATGGCTGATGGCTTTGGTCGTTCTTTTGACGCCACTATTGGTGGCGGCGGATATCACCCCGCTGCACTTTTTTGACACTTTTACCGAAGGGGATACCCCCTACTGCGAACTGCTCATCACCAATGGCTGGATCTACGGCACCACCAGTGCGCACGGGACGAATGGTAACAATTCGGCGGGAACGGTCTTCAAGCTGAGCACCACCGGCACCAGTCTGACCGTGCTGAAGACCTTTTCCAACACCGGCTCGAACGCCACCCCCCATGATCTCGGGGGACTGACTCTCGGCGGCGATATCCTTTATGGCACCACCGCCTACGGGGTCGGGAATGGTGGCACGGTGTTCAAAATCAATACGGACGGCACCGGATTTGAAACCTTGTATGCCTTCAACACCTCCGGCCAGAGCTTTCCGGACGGCATTTTGCCGGAGGCGGGATTATTGCTTCTGGGTGACACCCTTTACGGCACCACCTACAACGGCGGTTTGGGCGGCAATGGCACTCTGTTCAAGATCGGCACCAACGGCACCGGCTATGCCCAGCTCAAACAGTTTACCAACAACTATCCCGCCAACGGTTCCGTGCCGGGAGTGCTGGCGGGAACTCATCCTGGCGGCGCCCTGGCCACTGATGGCACTTACATTTTTGGCACCACCCACCAGGGCGGGACCAATTTTTATGGCGTGATCTACCGGATTGGGACCGACGGCAACGGGTTCGCCGTACTGCGTTCATTTGACGGTCTCGAATTGGGCGGATCTCCCGACTACGGCGTGATCTGCGACGGCAGTACCTTGTACGGGGTGGCGGGCGGCGGCACGTTGTTGCCGGGAATCGGGTCGGGGCGCGGTGGGGTTGTATTCAAAATGAACACCGACGGCTCCGGGTATGCGGTCCTGCACTCATTCACGAACAAGCCGGATGGAAAAACTCCCACCGGCAAACTGCTGCTGCTGGGCCATACACTTTACGGAGTCACTTCGGCGGGCGGCACCAACGGTACCGGCTTTGGCACGGTGTACCAGGTGAACACCGACGGCTCGGGCTATGCCATTCTGCACCACTTCACCAACAGTGTTCCCGGATTACGGACCCCGGTTAACGTGGGATTATCCGCTGCCGGGGGGCAGTTGTTTGGCGTTGCCCGTTTCGGCGGGCCCAATGATGGCGGCGGCATCTTCACCCTCGCCCAACCGGCGACGGAGTCCGCTGCGCCGTTGTTGCATATTGCGCCCCTGTCGGGGGCGGTGCTGCTGACCTGGCCCACCAATGCCTCCGGTTTTCTCCTGGAGACCAATGCGACCCTTGATTTACCCAACACCTGGTCCGTGCTGACCAGCAATTACGGTGTCATTGATACCAACTATGCCGTGACCAGCAGCATTGACCGCCCGGTACAACTGTTCCGGCTCTACCAGCCGTAAAGGGGCGTTTCGAAAAAACTGGCTTAAAGCCCAGAGTGGTGGCAGAGTGAGACTACCTGCAAAACTGGTGACTCGGGGTTGATTTCATCCGATGAAATATAAGATTTTAGTCTGGCTGGTCGGACTTTTTGGTTCGATGCAACTTTCCGCCGTCGCCCAGCAGTATTCCATCGACTGGCACACCATTGCCGGCGGTGGCGGCACCAGCACCGGCGGCGTGTACACGGTCAGCGGCACCATCGGCCAGCCGGATGCCGGCGGGGTGATGACTAACGGGCAGTTTGCCGTGCAGGGCGGATTTTGGGCGCTGCCCACGGCCGTCCAGGTGGCGGGCGCGCCAGTGCTGACCATTGTGCCGGCCACAGCCGGCCACGCCACCATTTCTTGGGCGCCGGCCACACCTGGATTCGTGCTGCAAGAAAACCCGGGCTTGGCGGCCGCAGGTTGGACCAATTCCGTAAGCGGCGCCACCAATCCCGTCGTAGTACCTCTGACCAACCCGGCCAAGTTTTACCGGTTGCACCAGCCATAGCGCCGCGAGCCGAAGCAGGCGAGGGGACGTGTCATCCGGTCATGTCCTCAGCTTTTCATGCGCCTTCTCCAACGGGGGCTACCCGCAGTGGGGCGCGCCGCGCCAGCGGCCGAATCCAGGTCAGGTTTTAAACAAATTGACCTTCCCAAGTCTTGGAACGACAAGCGATTTAAACCATTTTTAGTTCAAAGCGATTTGGACTGTATTATTGCGCTTCCGGTCTGGTATTCTGTCGGATGGTATGAGCGCAAGGGCGGTCATGAGAAGGGAAAGCCCGGTCCGGGGTCTCGCCTGGAGGATCGGGATTGGAACATTGCGGCCGGGGGCGGCGGAGTCGTTGGGCCTTGGCTGTTCCAGCACGTGGTGGCCCCGCAGCGGCCCCCTGAATTCGGCAGAATCCGGCCCGATCCAACCAAATCAAACCACTGGCCCAGGAAGTGCGCCCCGCCGGGTGACGCAACCCGTAACGCAGGGAAATCCGGCGGCCGAATCCGCCGAGGCGGCTCTGAGGCAACCTTGGCGGGCAGATGAAAAACTCAAAATTACCAAACGAACCCAAATTTTTCGGGGCATGGAGTTTTTGTATAACATTGAAAATTAATACTTTAAGGAAATTATTTGTGACCCGACAAATTGGGTTCGTTTGGCTTCGTTTCGGGGGTTTGGAGCAGCCAAACCGGCTGGCCCGCCTTCGCAGGGTGTTTCTCCCACCAAAAATCCAACTCGCCTTGCGCCGGGTTTTAATTAACCTTCCGGCCTGATTTCGGCAGCCGCCACCCCGGCATTCCCGAGAGGATTGCAGCGGCGCCTGACATGAAAATTATAACATGATGACCAGCAGCCAGATTCGCCAGTCGTTTCTCGATTTCTTCAAGTCGAAGCAGCACACCATTGTGCCGTCTTCCAGCCTCATGCCGGACTCGCCGAACCTGTTGTTCACCAATGCCGGCATGAACCAGTTCGTGCCCATCTTCCTCGGCCAGACGCAGTGCCCCTACACGCCCGGCCGGGCCGCCGACACCCAGAAGTGCATCCGCGCCGGGGGCAAGCACAACGACCTCGATGATGTGGGGCTCGATACGTACCACCACACCTTCTTCGAGATGCTGGGCAATTGGTCCTTTGGTGATTATTTCAAAAAAGAGGCCATTGACTGGGCGTGGGAACTCGTCATCAACATCTGGAAATTTCCGCCGGCCCGGCTCTACGCCACCGTGTACAACCCGGACCGTTCCAAGAACGATCCGTCCGAGTTCGACCTGGAGGCGTTCAACTACTGGGCCGAGAAGTTTCGCAGCGTGGGCCTCGATCCCAAAATTCACATCGTCAACGGCAACAAGAAGGACAATTTCTGGATGATGGGCGAGACTGGTCCGTGCGGGCCGTGTTCCGAGTTGCACGTGGACCTTACGCCCGAGGGCAAAACCGGGGGCAAGCTCGTCAATCAGGGCAGCCCGGATTGCATCGAAATCTGGAACCTCGTCTTCATCCAGTTCAACGCCAACCCGGACGGCACGTTCTCGCCGTTGCCCGCCAAGCACGTGGACACCGGCATGGGCTTTGAACGCGTCACCAGCATCATCCAGGGCACGAAGGGCCTCACAGATTTTGCGAAAGCCAAAATTTCCAATTACGAGACGGATATTTTCCGCCCCATCTTCGACGCCATCGAAAAATTGAGCGGTAAGAAATACGGTTCCACGCTGCCGAAACGGGGTAGCGCCGGCGACACCGAGCAGGAGAAGATTGATGTGGCATTCCGCGTCATCGCCGACCATATCCGCACGCTGAGCTTTGCCATTGCCGATGGCATCCAACCCGGCAACACCGACCGCAATTACGTTTTGCGCCGCATCCTGCGCCGCGCTGTGCGTTACGGCCGCACGCTGGGATTTACCGAGCCGTTTTTCTACAAACTCGTGGACGTGCTGGCTGCCACCATGGGCGAGGTCTTTCCAGAAATCCGCTCCCGGAAAGATCACGTTCAGGAAGTCATCCGGATCGAGGAAGAGGCGTTTAACAGGACGTTGGACAAGGGGATTGAGCTGTTTGAAAAAGCGGTAAAATATTTTGAAGCTGGCGAAAAAATATTGCAACGAACTTACCAAAATAATCCGCATCTTCCTGCGACCACACTAAATCCCACCCGAATAATTCTTCCTGAAGAAAACTTGCTTGTTGATACGATAGGTGAAGGGCGTGTGGTTTGTGGAGATTTCAGCTTCAAACTCTACGACACCTACGGCTTCCCCCTCGACCTCACCGAGTTGATGGC
>DATJIU010000093.1:0-20501 GCA_035492855.1 Dongiaceae bacterium
CGAATGGGCGGCGCTGATGACCGCCTCGGTGGCCCGGGTGGCGGCGTTCAGTTTCGGGTCGAGCACAATGCCCAGTTGGTCCAGGTTGGCGCAAATGGCCGCGCGCAGGTCGCTGCGGTTTTCGCCAATGCCGGCGGTGAATACCAGGGCGTCCGCGCCATTCAGTTCCAGGAGGAAACTCCCGATCCAATGCCGGGCGCTGGCGGCATAGACGTCCAATGCCAGTTTGGCCTGGGCGTTGCCCTGTTCTGCCGCCGTGGCGACTTCGCGAATATCGTTTGAGACCCCGCTGAGGCCCTTGAGCCCGGATTCCTTGGAAAGCTGGCGCTGCGCTTCTTCGATGCTGATGCCCAATGTCTTCACGGCATACGGAATCGCCTCGGCGTCGAGGTCGCCCACGCGGTTGTTTTGTGGCAGTCCGGATTGCGGACTCATACCCATGCTGCTGCCGATGGCCGCGCCATTCAAAATGCCGGTGACACTGGAACTGCCGCCGAGATGGCAGGAAATCACCCGCAACGGCGCCCCGGAGACGGCCGTCTTGCCGCCGTCGAGATACAGCCGGCGGACGCGCTCCGCCACATCGGGGCGGCCCAGCAATTCCGCGCTGCGCTCCGCGATAAACTTGTGGCTCGCGCCATGAAAGCTCCAGCGGCGGATGCCCGCCTGATGCCAGGCGTCCGGCACGGCGTAACGGCTGAAGGCCTCGGGCACGAACTGGTAAAACGCGGTTTCAAACAACCCCACCAAGGGCACGGACGGCATCCGCTGAGCGAAAAGTTTGATGCCGGCAATGTACGGCGGGTTGTGCGCCGGCGCCAGACCATTGTACGCGGTCATGGCATCAATGACCGGCGCGTCCAATCGCACGCAACCGGTGATGCCTTTGGCGATGATGGTCTTGAAACCCACGGCGGCCAGTTCGGTCTCGCTGGCGATGAAACCCGCGGTCTTCAGTTCCGCGAGGCAGTTCTCAATCGCCGCGGGATAATCGGTCACGCGCTCATAGCCGCCCTTGTGCAACAGGCGTTCCGCGGTGTCCGAAAGATCGAACAACCGCCACTTGAGCGAGGTCGTGCCGAGATTGGCGACGAGAATCTTCATCAAAAGCAGATGCGGTGCCGGGATGGCAAAATGCGGCAACAGCCGTTCATTCCGCATTCCGCAATCCGCGTTCCGAAATTATTGGAGCCACTTGCCCAGCCCGGACAGCCCGTCGTGCGGGCGCGGGATTACCTGCACGCTGACGACCGAGCCCACCTGGCTGGCGGCAGCGGCCCCGGCGTCGGTGGCAGCCTTGACGCTGGCCACATCCCCGCGGAAAAAGGCGGTGACATAACCGGAGCCGATTTTTTCCCAGCCGGTGAACTCCACGTTCGCCGACTTGAGGGCGGCATCGGCGGCTTCGAAAAGCGCGCAGAGCCCTTTGCATTCGATCATTCCAATTGCTTGTTGAGCCATAAATTCTTTAAGAGTGTTAAAGGTTAAAAGTTGGTTATTTCTTGGCAACTGCCTCGCTCAGAAAGGCTTTGACGAGGTCATCATGCGGCCGGGCGATAACATGCGCGGCGCTGAGTTCGCCCACCTTGCCGGCAGCCTTGGCGCCGGCATCCACCGCCGCCTTGACGCTGGCAACGTCGCCGCGGCAGATCACGCTGATCAAGCCGCCGCCGATGGCGATGGTTTTCGCGATGGTCACGTTGGCGGCCTTGGCCATGGCATCGGTGGCTTCAATGCTGCCGGTGTAGCCCTTGGTTTCGATCATTCCTATTGCTTCGCTCATAACTTGTGGTCTGTGGTTGTTGGTTGAGATTGGAGAAATTAAAGGATCAATTAACGAATTAATTCGCAGGAGGTTTCAGGTTGCAGGTTGCAGGCATTGCCTTCGTCGGTATCAATGTGCACTTCCAGTTTGAAGCTCGGGTCCACGCGCACCAGCATTTTGTCGAGGGTGATGGCATTATCGCCGCCGATTTTCAGCTTCATCGTGCCGCCGGGCTTGACGCCGTAATGCTTCGCGTCATCCGGGTGCATGTGCACGTGGCGCATGGCGCGGATGACGCCCTGCTCCATTTCAAAAAAGCCCGCCGGCCCCATCAACATGCAGCCCAGCGTGCCCTTGATGTCGCCGGAACTGCGCAAAGGCAAATCAAACCCCAGCGCGATGCCATCGGTGTAGGCCAGCTCCACCTGGTTCAAATTGCGGCACGGCCCGAGGATGCGCAGATTGGAAATGACCCGGCTGCGCGGCCCGATCAGGGTCAACGTTTCCTTGGCGGCAAACTGCCCTTCCTGGTACAGCCATTTGTGGACCTGCAACTGGTGGCCCTTGCCAAACAGGGCTTCCACCGCTTCCTGCGTGAGATGACAGTGCCGGGCGCTGACATTGACGACGAGCGGATTCGGCGCGCCGGCGGATTGCGGCAGCGTCCGGCCCAGGCGCGCATACACGGCCTGCCGGACCAGGTGCTCCACCACCGCCCGATGCGGCGGCGCGGACTGTAAAGTGGCGGACATAATGATGGGTGTGTTTTGCGGTATTTGTGGAAGATTGTCAAATAATTTCTTGCAAAATCTTCCAAAATCTTCCACACTCTACCTGTCATGCAACCCGAAGAGCGGCAAAAGAAGATCGAGGAGTACCTGCTCAAGACGGAGTTTGCCTCGTTGGATGAGCTTTCCGAACAGGTGGATGCCTCGGTTTCCACCGTCCGGCGCGACCTCGGCGTGCTGGAGGGCAAGGGCCACATCCGGCGCACCCATGGCGGCGCCCGGTTGGTGAACCCCAAGTCCGACGAATTTACCTTTTCCACCCGCGACACCCTGCAGTTGGAGGAGAAGGAGGCCATAGCCAAGGCCTGCGCCGAACTCATCCAGATCAACCAGACCGTGATTCTGGATGCGGGCACGACGGTTTTTCACGTGGCGAAATATCTGGAAAGCAAATCGCCCCAGATCGTCACCAACTCCCTGCCCATCGCCAATCTCTTCTCCGGCGCCAACAAGGCCGAGGTGGTCGTTTCTGGCGGGGTCATCTATCCCCGTCTGGGCGTGCTGGTAGGGCCGCTGGCAGTAGAGGCGTTTTCCAAGATTCGCGCCGATGTGGCCATCATGAGTGCGGGCGGCATTTCGCGCGCCGGCATCAGCAACTCGCACGGACTGCTCATCGAAATCCAGCGGGCTATGATTGCCGCGGCGCAAAAAGTCATCTTCTGTCTCGACCACACCAAGTTCAACCGGCAATCGCTCTCAACCCTCTGCGACCTGAAAACGATTGACGTGATTGTCACCGACAGGCAGGCGCCAATGGACCTGGTCAAGGAACTGCGCCGGCAGGATATTGAAGTTGTCGTTGCCGATGGTCACTGAAAGGCGATTTTGACCGGGCCGGCTCGCAAATAGGTTTTCAACGCGGGATTCTCGGTTACACTGCCCGCATGCACTGGCTGCTAGCGCTGGATACCAGGCTGTTTCATTTTATCAACCTAACGTTGCAAAATTCGTTTTGCGACGCCCTCATGCCGTTCGCCAGCGGCAATGCCTTCTTTTTTCCGGCCATTATCGGCATCGGCCTGCTGTTGCTGTGGAAAGGTGGCACCCGCGGCCGGTTGTATGTGCTGCTGCTGGCGCTCATCCTGCCGCTGGGCGATTCCCTCATCTGCAGTACGCTCAAGGAATTGATCGGCCGGAACCGGCCACCGCTGGTGCTGTCGGACGTGCACGAGTTGCTGGGCATCGGTTTCAGCAAGAGCATGCCGTCGTCGCACGCGGCCAACTGGGCGGCCGCCACCATGATTACCTTCATTTTCTACCGGCGCAGCCTGTGGTTCATGGTGCCGCTGGCCGCGTTGGTGGGCTTTTCCCGTGTGTACAACGGCGTGCATTTTCCCTCCGACGTGTTGACGGGCTACATCGTCGGGGCCGGGTATGGGTTTGCCGGAGTCTGGGCGCTGAATGCACTGTGGCGTTGGGCGGGCCAAAAATGGTTTCCGCTCTGGTGGCAAAAACAGCCCGCCCTCGTGCCGCTCTCGGCCCCACCCGCGGCGGCCTCCCTTCCCGCAGACACCGCCGCACTCCGCGAACGCCAGTGGCTCTGCCTGGGCTATGCAACCCTCATTGTTTTGTTGCTCGGGCGGCTGGCGTATCTCGCCGCGGGGGTGATTGACCTGAGCGAAGACGAAGCCTACTACTGGGTCTGGTCCAAGCACCTCGCGCTCTCGTATTACAGCAAGCCGCTGCTGATTGCCGTGACGCACTGGTTGGGGACGCATCTGTGGGGCGACACCGCATTTGGGGTACGGTTCTTTTCGCCGGTCATCGCGACCATTCTGGGATTCATCACGCTGCGCTTCATGTCCCGGCACATCGGCGCGCGCCCCGCGTTATTGCTGCTCCTGGCGGTTAATGTTACTCCGCTGTTTGCCGTCGGCGCCACGTTGATGACCATTGACCCGCTGTCGGTGTTGTTTTGGACGGCAGCCATGATTGCCGGCTGGCGGGCCATTCAGGACGATGCCGGCACGCGCGACTGGTTCTGGGTGGGCCTGTGGATGGGACTGGGCTTCCTCAGCAAATACACCGCGCTGCTGCAACTGCTGTGCTGGGTGGTTTGCTTCGCCCTCTGGCCGCCGGCCCGAAAACAACTGCGCCGGGCCGGGCCGTGGGTGGCGCTCCTGGTGAATGTGCTGTGCATGCTGCCGGTGCTGATCTGGAACGGGCAACATCACTGGATCACGGTCTTTCATGTGGCGGGCGATGCGCGCATTGGTGAAAAGTGGCATCCCACCCTGAACTTCCTGACCGATTTCATGTTTCAGGAACTGGTGCTGCTCAATCCCGTTTTTTTCGTGGCCACGCTCTGGGCGGGCATTGCCTTCTGGCGCAAACACCGCCATTCCGCGCTGCCCATTTACCTGTTCTCCATGGGCGCGCCGTTGTTCCTGGTTTACTTCTGCTGGACGTTTCACTCGCGCGTGCTGCCCAACTGGATTGCGCCCGCGGTGTTGCCGCTGTTCTGTCTGGCGGCCGTTTACTGGCATGACCGCTGGCAGAACGGCACCCGCGCTTTCAAACGCTGGCTGGCGGTGGGCGTGGGGTTGGGTTTGCTGGTGGTGCTTCCGCTGCATGACACGGATTTGATTCATCAGGCTACCGGTCGCTCTTTGCCTGCCCAAGCCGACCCACTCGGCCGGGTGCGCGCGTGGGATGAAACCGCCGCCGTGGTCAGCGCCACGCGAAAGCAATTGCTCGCGGAAGGGCCAGACGTCTTTGTGATTGGCGGACATTACGGCATCACCAGCCAACTCGCATTTCATTTGCCCAAAACGGAATCTGGATTGCCGGACCATTCCAATGTGTATTGCCTGCCCACCGAACATCCCGAGAACCAGTATTATTTCTGGCCGGGTTACGCGGCGCGGCACGGGCAAAACGCACTGTACGTCACCGTGCTGGGCAATCCCCGGCGCTCGCCGGCCGAACTGCTGCATGATTTTATTTCCGACCAGTCCAACACCAATGCGCCTGCCGCCCTGCCCCCGCCGGAAGTACTCACGCAGCAGTTTGCCAGCGTGACCAGTCTCGGGGTGCAACCGGTTCAATATCGTGGCCGGGTTTTGCGCTGGGTGCAGTTGTTTGCCTGCCGCGACCTGAAATAGCATGGCCGCCGGCTGCACAACCGTGTTTCCGGTGCGCGACTATGACCTCGCCGCCACGCTGGATTCCGGCCAGTCCTTCCGTTGGCAAGCGGAAGCCGATGCCTGGGTGGGCGCGATTCACGGGCGTTGGGTCCGACTACGCCCTGTGCCGGATGGCATCCACGCCGAAACCGCCCGGCCCCAAACCGACTGGCGCTGGCTCGCCGATTATTTGCAGGTGGAAGTGGATTTGGCGGCCGTATTGGCCCGTTTTCCCGAAGATCCGCAGTTGCGTGAAGCGGTCAACGCTTGTCATGGGCTGCGTTTGTTGCGCCAGGAACCATGGGAATGCCTCGCCTCCTTCATTCTTTCTTCCACCAAGCAAATCGTGCAAATCCGGCAGATCATTGCGATGCTGACCGCGCGACATGGCGAACCGTTGCCCGGGCCCACAGGCCAGCCAACGCTGCATTCCTTTCCGGATGCCGCCCGGATTGCGGCCCTGAGCGAACCCGAGTTGCGCGCCTGCAAAATGGGTTTCCGCGCCCCGTACCTCCACGCCACGGCCCAGGCAGTGGCCGGGGGCAAGGTCAACCTTGCCGCACTCCCCGGATTGCCGCTGGCTGCGGCCCGGGCGGAACTGATGCAACTGCCCGGAGTGGGCCGCAAGATTGCCGACTGCGTGCTGCTGTTTTCCTGCGGGTTTGCGGAGGCGTTTCCGGTGGATGTGTGGATTGCCCGGGCCTTGCAGGAGCTGTATTTTCCCCGCCGCCGGGCCAACGCGCGCCGGCTGGAGCGGTTTGTGGCCACCCACTTCGGGCCGCAGGCCGGTTACGCGCAACAATATCTCTTTCATTACATGCGGACCCGCACCTAAGCTGAAGCGCAGACAACATGAAAAACCTGGAAGTCCTATTGGCGCCGGCGGAGTTTGAGGCATTCGCGCGGCGGGATATGCAGGGAACGGCCTGCGTGGTGTTCGACATCCTCCGCGCCACCAGCACCATCGTCACCGCCCTCGCCCACGGCGCCGCGGCGGCGGTCCCGGTGCTGCAAATTGCCGAGGCACTGGACTGGCGCCGCCGGCAGCCCGGCGTGCTGCTCGCGGGTGAACGCAACGGCCTGCGCATTCGCGGCGAGCATCACCCCGCCGATGATTTTGACCTCGGCAACTCCCCGCGCGAATTCACCGCCGCCGTCGTGTCGGGAAAGACCATCGTCACCACCACGACCAACGGCACCCGCGCCCTGCGCGCCTGCTCGGGGGCATCCCGCACTTTGATCGGCTCGTTCCTGAACCTGGCCGCAACTGCCCGGGAATTGCAGCGGCAACCGGCGGAGGAATATCTGCTGGTGTGCAGCGGCACCCAGGAAAGCGCGGCGTTTGAGGACACCCTGGCCGCCGGCGCCCTGTGCGATCTGCTGCTAAACAGCGTCTCGAATCTTTTTCCCTCCGATTCCGCAGTCATGGCCCGGGAACTTTATCTGAGGTTTCAATACGACCTCGTGGCCGCCATGCAGCATTCCGCCAACGCGCGGCGGCTGCTCGCGCTGCCGGAATTGCAGGCCGACGTGCCCTACTGCCTGCGGCGAAACACGTTTGATTTCAGCGCGGAAATGCAAGCGGACGGGGCCATTCGGAAGACCGCCTCTTAGGATAAAAGCCCAGCACTTTAGTGCTGGGACTGGCGCACGTAAAAGAAAAGTCCCGGTAGGGACGAAAGAAGATTCTGTCGTCCCTAAACGGGACTGGGTTGGCTAGCAATGCTTCACCCAGCGCTGAAGCGCTGGGCTATTGTCGGCGGACAAGCCACTCAGTACCGGACAATTTTTCGAATGCCGAATGCTTGACCTGGCTATCCCATGGGCTGCTCTTGGATATTTCGTGGAATGGAACATTGCTTTCAAATGTACCGGTCAGTATTTTCCCTCCACCATGCATTCGTTTAATTCCTGCCTGAGCATTGCGTATTTTCCACCAGCAAACGCCGTCCGTGGCTCACGCCGGAAATCCGGCAACGCCTCTGGCCGTATCTCGGCGGTATCGCACGGGAAAATGAAATAAAGGCTCTTGCCATCGGCGGAGTGGCGGATCACGTGCATATGTTGTTGAGCTTGCCAGCCACATTGTCCGTTTCCAAAACCCTGCAATTATTGAAAGGCAATTCCTCAAAATGGCTGCGCGAGACATTTCCGGAATTGCGTCCCCAAGGGTTCGCCTGGCAGGAAGGCTTCGGCGCATTTAGCATTGGCGTATCAGGCATTGAAGACACGATTCAATACATTCAGACCCAAGAAAAACACCACGCGAAGAAAAATTTCCGCGAGGAATTGGAGACATTCTTAAAGAAGCATGGTTTCGAATACAAACCCGGAATATTGGATTAAGTCTCTTTCGTCCCTAACGGGACTTGGTTTGCTTGTGCGTTGCCCCCCAGCGCTAAAGCGCTGGGCTATTATCAATCGGTTGTCTTTTATGCCCTCTTGCGGGCCATCATCCGACACTCTGGTTTCTGTGAAACCGATGTGCATACCAATTAGGCCAACCCTGGATCCATCCCCGCAGACGATCCTCCCGAAAATAGCCCAGCACTTCAGTGCTGGGATGAAGCATCGTAAACGGGCCAAGTCCCGTTAGGGCCGAAAGAAATTTCGGTCGTCCCCTGGCGGGACTATTTTTATTCAAGTGCCTTCGCCCAGCGCTGAAGCGCTGAGCCAATATCAAAGACAGATTAGTTGCGGTGAGCGACTGAGCCTAGGGCACGCCCATCTTCTTCTAAAAAATTAAACACAGCGGTCCGGCCGCGCTGCACGGCCAGCATAAAGAAAAAAGCGACGGTGGCGTGCAGAGAACTGCACACCACCGCCATTGACATTCAGTTGCCAAACACCCGCCGGCTGCGGGTTTGGGCTTTCGCGCCGGACCTGACCTACTTCTGCCAGGTGCGCTTCTTGTGCCGGTTCAAGCGCAACTTCTTACGGCGTTTATGCTTGTTGATTTTTGACTTACGACGTTTTTTCAGTGAACCCATAGTTTAGTTTTGGTTTGGCTAAAAATTTCAGTAAACGACTTTGTTCAGCGGATATTCAATGATGCCTTCCGCGCCCGCCGCCTTCAGGGCCGGGATCAGTTCGCGGACGACATGCTCGTCAATGATCGTTTCCACCGCCACCCAGCCGGACTGGCTCAGGCTGGAAACAGTTGGATTACGCAAAGCGGGCAAAGATTGCAACAATTTTGCCACATTGGCCGCGGCGATGTTCATCTTGAGGCCCACCTTGGTTTCGGCTTCCAGGGCGCCCTTGAGGAGCATGGACAGCGTCTCAATCTTCTGCCGTTTCCACTTATTTTTCCAGGCATCCACATTCGCCACCAGCCGCGGGGTGGAACTGAGCAGTTCATCCACGATGCGGAGTTTGTTCGCCCGCAGCGAGGAACCGGTCTCGGTGACTTCCACGATGGCATCCACCAGTTCGTGGGCCTTGACTTCCGTGGCGCCCCAGGAAAATTCCACCTCGGCCTTCACCCCATGTTTCTTGAGGTATTTCTTGGTCAGGTTGACCACCTCGGTGGCGATGCGTTTGCCTTCCAAATCCTTGACCGATTTGACCGGGGAATTCTCGGGCACACACAGCACCCAGCGGGCGGGCCGGCGGGAAACCTTGCTGAACAGGAATTCGCCGACTTCGTGAACCTTGGAGCCGTTCTCGATGATCCAATCGTGCCCGGTGATGCCGCAATCCAGATAGCCATGTTCCACATAGCGGCTGATTTCCTGCGCCCGGATCAGGCGAATTTCCATTTCCTCGTCATCCACATAAGGGATGTACGACCGGCTGCTTACGGACACGTTGAATCCGGCCTTGGCCATCTTTTCGATGGTGGCCTCCTGCAAACTGCCTTTCGGCAGGCCGAATCTTAAAACAGGCTTCTGGTTCATCTTCAAATCTTGCAACTGCGTTTGTGCTGTCGCGTAGTCCGTATTATTTGCCAGTTTTGGCCGGGCAAAGCGACTGTTTTCTTTGCCGGTTCAGGGAGTTTGGGGTGGCATCCAGTTCACCCGGCGGCCCTGCGTGCGGACCTCGCCCCGGGCCAGCGCCGCCACCACAGCCGGATACAGCGTATGTTCCGCCTGCTGAATGCGGGCATGCAGCGTGGCCGCAGAATCCTCCGGCAGCACCGGCACCGTCTGTTGGGCGATAATTGCCCCGGAATCAATGCCTTGGTCCACAAAATGGACCGTGCAGCCGGCCACTTTGACGCCGTAATCCAAGGCCTGTTTCCAGGCTTCCAACCCGGGAAACGCGGGCAGCAGGGAGGGATGAATGTTGATGACCCGGTGCTCGAACGCACGCAGAAAGTCGCCTTTCAGGATGCGCATGAAACCCGCCAGACAAATTAAATCCACCTGTGCGTCCTGCAAAGCCGTTACATAGGCGCGTTCGGCGGCTTCATCCAGCTTGGTGCGGAACTGCCCGGGGGGAATGTACCGGGCGGGCAAATTGCGGGTGCGGGCATGTTCCAAGATACCGGCCGATTCCACGTCGGCAGCCACGAGGGCGATTTCCGCCGGAATTTGCCCGGCGGCGCAGGCATCGGCCAGGGCCACAAAATTCGACCCTTTGCCAGAACCCAGAATGCCCAACCGAAATTTCTTTGCCATGCTCATCTGCCGCCAGTCGTTATTCCCTGGCGTCAGGACACGCCCATGCTGAGCAGGAACTCGATGTTGCTGCCGGTCTTCTTGAGCTTGTTGAGCATCAGTTCCATGGCTTCCACCGGCGGCACGCCGGTAAGGGCGCGGCGCAGCATGACCACCTTGTTGAGTTCGTCGGGATGATACAGCAGCTCTTCCTTGCGCGTGCCGGAACGTTCCACGTTGATGGACGGGAAAATGCGGCGGTCCACCAGGGCGCGGTCCAGGCACACTTCCATGTTGCCGGTGCCCTTGAACTCTTCAAAGATGACTTCATCCATGCGGCTGCCGGTATCCACCAGCGCCGTGGCCATGATGGTCAGCGAACCGCCCTCCTCGATATTGCGGGCCGCGCCGAAAAACCGCTTGGGCTTGTGCAGCGCGTTGGCATCTACCCCGCCGGAAAGAATCTTGCCGGAGTGCGGCTGCACTGTGTTATAGGCGCGGGCCAGGCGGGTGATGGAATCGAGCAGGATGATGACGTCGCGCTTGTGCTCGATCATGCGCTTGGCCTTTTCGATGACCATTTCCGCGACCTGCACGTGCCGCTCGGGCGGTTCATCAAAGGTGGAACTCACCACTTCCGCGCCTTTGCAGGAGCGTTCCATGTCGGTCACTTCCTCAGGCCGCTCGTCAATGAGCAGGATGAACAGGTATGTCTCCGGATTGTTCTTGAGGATGGCGTTGGCCATTTTCTGCATGAGCACGGTTTTGCCGGTACGCGGCGGCGCCACGATGAGGCCGCGCGTGCCCTTGCCGATCGGGCACACCAAGTCCAGCACGCGGGTGCTCAGTTCGTCCGGCGCGGTTTCCAGGATGAACCGCTTGTTGGGGAACAGCGGCGTGAGGTTGTCAAAGTGGGTCTTGTCCTTGGCGCGATCCGGCTCTTCGTGGTCCACCGCTTCCACCTTGAGCAGCGCGAAGAAACGTTCCTTTTCCTTCGGCGGCCGGATCTGGCCGGAAATGATGTTGCCGGTTTGCAGGTCGAAGCGGCGGATCTGCGACGGCGACACGTAGATGTCTTCCGGGCACGGCAGGTAATTGAAACTCTGGGAGCGCAGGAAGCCGAAGCCTTCCGGCAGCACTTCCAGCACGCCCTCGGAGAATAATACCCCGGCGCGTTCGGCGTTCTTCTGCAGGATGTGGAAAATGACCTCGTGCTTGCGCATGGTGCCGAAGTTTTCCACGCCGAAATCCCGGGCCATCTGGTTGAGATCGGTCATGGACATCGCCTGCAATTTGGCAATGTTCAGCGAGGCGGCGATGCGGTCACGGCGGCCGGTCTGGGGCCGGGGCGCGGGCTTTTCCTGTTCTTCGGTTTCCACCGGAGTGGTGGGCGGACGCAGTTCCGCGGAGCTGGGGGCGGGCCGGGATTCCGGCGCTTCCGGCGCCGGCGGTGTCATCTCCTCCATCGGCGGAAACATGGGCTCCGGAGTGGGTGGCGGCGCCACCGGTTCCGGGGCGGCCGCCGCCGCCGCGGCCTTGGCGGCCTTGGGCGTTTTGGCTTTGCCAGTTTTCTTGGCTGCTACTCGAGGCATAAAGTAATTAAATTGTTATTTCACGTAACAGGTGGATTGTCAGGTATGACGGACGGCTTGTAGGCCGGGGTCGCAGTGAACGACTTGAATCGGGATTAGTTCAGACTGGCTGGTGAACCCACCGGGAACGCGGCCCCACTATCGGCGAAGCGCCGGGCCAACGCAAGGAGAATTTAGCACCGTCTCGGGTGACGCCGATAGGCTTCCCGGGGGTAATCCGACGCCGTGGCAACAGCGCTACTCGCCGCCTTCCATGTGATAATACATCGATTGCAATGCGATTTTGCCGGGCCCGGTGAACCGGTTCCACACGATCTGCCCGGCGCTGGCGAAAAAGCCGGTCGAAAGTTTTTGGAACATCGTCTGCATCGTCACCGAGCGGTCCTTGTAAATCCAGCCACCGGGCTCAATATCAATCTGCTCGCCCGGTGCCAGCGTCACCTCGAACACATTGCCGAAACCGTGCAGCCACAGCACTCCCTCCCGCGCCAGGGCCGTAAAGGTATCAATAAAAAAGCCCGTGCCGCCCAGCAGCATGTTGGCCGCGCCTTTCACCCGCGTGAAGGTGTAATCCACGTGCTCGGTCGCCGCCAGCCATTGATGCTCCCGCACGTCCACGCCCGTGCCCGGCGGCAGATGCAGGCCGAACACATGCCCGGCGCCGTCGCGACTGAACGCGATGCGCCCCGGACCGCGCGCCTCCGTCAGCAGAAACGGCATGCCGGCCAGCATCCGTTTGAACGCGCCTTTGATGGGGTGCAGGCCAATTTCCACCGCCGGATCCTTCCACAACAAAATGTGGTGCTCGAAATAAACCCCGGTATTGCTCAGCTCCAACTGCAACGCCGGCACCAGTTCGCCCTCGATGTGATAGGTGACGCCACCGAAGGTTTCATTCTGCACGTTGGTGGTCAGTTGGACGGGAACGGCCATAATTTTGTTTGGTTGGGGATGATGGAATAAAGTTCGGACGAAATTGAACATGCCATCCCCGGCCGTCAAGAATTTCCACCGCTCCCATTGGAAGGGGTTGCGCAGTCGAATTTCCACGGCGCGGCGAGTGTTCTCATGAGGCGGTCACCCCCCGCGGAACACGATCTTCAGGTCGCATCAAGGTGACTCTTGCCGAAGCTGGTGGAACATTCCCAAACGCTTTGCCTTGCGACGCTGAAGCGGCATGAATGCCGCGCTCCCCTACAAGCCCAAATCAAATTTTCACGGTCGCCAACTCCTCCTCGAAATCCACGATCTCTTTGATCTGCGTCAGGAACCAGCGGTCAATCTTGGTGAGGCCAAAGATTTCTTCGATGGTGAAGCCGGCGCGGAGGGCGTGGCGGATGAAGAAGATACGTTCGGCGTTGGGCACGCTCAGCTTACGGCTGATGACGTCGCGCGGGAGCACATCGCGGTCGCCGTAAAGTTCGGTGCCGATGCGCCAGGGTTTGCCGTCGCCGCCGAGGCCGCTGCGGCCGATCTCGAGCGAACGCAGGCATTTTTGCAGGCTTTCCTTGAAGGTACGCCCAATGGCCATGGCTTCGCCCACGCTTTTCATCTGCGTGGTGAGCGTGGGGTCAGCCTGCGGGAATTTCTCGAAGGCAAAGCGCGGAATCTTGGTGACGACGTAGTCAATGCTGGGCTCGAAGCTGGCGGGGGTTTCGCGGGTGATGTCGTTGCGGAGTTCATCGAGCAAATAGCCGACGGCCAGTTTGGCGGCGATTTTGGCGATGGGAAAGCCGGTGGCCTTGGAGGCCAGCGCGGAGCTGCGGCTGACGCGCGGGTTCATCTCGATGATGACCATGCGGCCGGTTTCGGGGTCCGTGCCGAACTGGATGTTGCTGCCGCCGGTTTCCACCCCCACGGCGCGGATCACGGCGAAGCTCTGGTCGCGCATGATCTGGTATTCCTTGTCGGTGAGCGTCTGGATGGGCGCGACGGTGATGCTGTCGCCGGTGTGCACGCCCATGGGGTCGAAGTTCTCGATGGAGCAGATGATGACGCAGTTGTCGGCCTTGTCGCGCATGACCTCCATCTCGTATTCCTTCCAACCGAGCAGCGATTCCTCGACGAGGATTTCGTTGACGGGCGAAAGCTCGATGCCGCGCTTGGCAATTTCCTCAAACTCCTCGCGGTTGTAGCCGATGCCGCCGCCGGTGCCGCCCAGGGTGAAGGCGGGCCGGATGATGAGGGGGAAGCGGCCGATCCGGTCGGCAATGGTGCGGGCCTCATCCATGGTGTGGGCGGTGCCGGAAATGGGCACATCCAGCCCGATGCTGAGCATGAGCTGCTTGAAAGCTTCGCGGTCTTCGCCCCGGTGGATGGCCTCGGGTTTGGCCCCAATCATTTCGATGCCGTATTTGTCCAGCACGCCGGAACGGTGCAGAGACATGGCGGTGTTAAGGGCGGTCTGGCCGCCGAGCGTGGGCAGCAGCACGAGCTTGCCCTGCGCGCCGGTCCGTTTCATTTCGTCCAGTTCGCGGACGATGATTTTTTCCACGGCCTCCGGCGTGATGGGCTCGATGTAGGTGCGGTCGGCAAACTCCGGGTCGGTCATGATGGTGGCCGGGTTGGAGTTGACGAGGACGACGCGGTAACCCTCCTCCCGGAGGGCTTTGCAGGCCTGGGTGCCGGAGTAATCGAACTCGCACGCCTGGCCGATGATGATCGGGCCGGCGCCGATGATGAGGACGCTGTGAATGTCAGTGCGCTTGGGCATAGTTCAAACGGGGAGATGAAACACGAATCAGGCGGCCAACGAAAGAAAATTACGGGGAGATGTTACAAAATCGTAAAAAAACCAGCCAATGAAAGCGCCCGCGGGATTTGCCATTGACAACTGCCAAAGCTGGTTTAACTGTCTGTATTTCACGCCCTAATTAACATATTTTCACTCTGCCATGTTGCCTCCCTTGTTTCGGAACTTCTCCCGTGTTGCCGGCGCGCAGCTCTGCGGCGGGTGCGGCCCCATGTATTTGCGGATACCCAGCCGCGTCATTTTCGCCGCATTGCTTTTGGCCCTGGCGACTCGCAGCCCGGCGGCGCCCAGCATGACCCCGGTGGCCGTGACGGGATTCAATCGCGACGTGGTGGTGGAAAGCGCGGCGTCCGGGCCGCCCTACACTACCTATGCCCAGGAATTCAACACCGGTGAGGGCACGGCGTTCTATCAGAGCGGCCTCCCAGGCCAGTTGAACGGCCTGCCCGCGGCGGGCTGGTTCACCAACTCCACCGACGGCACGTTGTTCCAGTTCCAGCCGTACACGGCGAACAATGTGCTGGTGCTGTACAGCACCGGCAGCAGCAATGGCACGCTGACGGTGACGACGCCGGCCACTTATAGCCGCATTACGTTGATAGCCAATTCCGGCAATGGCACAGCCACCGGCGCCGGTACGGTGACGCTGCATTTCAATGACGGCAGTTCGTTTACCACCAATTACTCCGCGCCAGACTGGTTCAACATCAACGGCAACATTGCCCTGCAAGGGGTGGACCGCATGAATCTCAACAGTGGCTCGGCCAGCGGCGGTTCCGCCGGCAACCCGCGCTTTTACCAGACCACGCTGGAACTGTATCAATTAGGGATTTCCAACAAGCCCTTGACCAGCCTGTCCTTTACGATGCCGGCCACGACCAAATCCACCGGCATCTATGCGGTGAGCGGGCTGGAAAACGCGAATGTGCAGACGGCCACGGTCACCAACCAGGCGGCCACGGCGGTGCAACAATCCGTGGCCACGCTCAACGGCACGGTGGTGGATACCGGCGGCGAACCGCCGCAGGTCACCTTCTTTTATGGCCCCCACAACGGCGGCACCACAGCAGCCAATTGGTCCAACAGCGTGGCGGTGGGCTATGAAACCGGGGCGTTTACGCTGCCGGTAACGGGGCTGACCCCGGGCGCGACTTATTATTTTGCCGCCCGCGCGGTCAATGCCGGCGGCACGGCCTGGGCCACGCCGGCGCAATCCTTCACGACGTTCCCCGCAGTCCTGGCGGTGGTGACCAACCTGCCGGCCTCCGGCGTGCAGGGAACTTACGCGACCCTGAATGGTGAGATTCTCAACGCCTTCGGTTCCACGCCGACGGTGACGTTTTTCTATGGTCCGGCCAACGGCGGCACCAATGCCTCCGGATGGTCCAACAGTGTGGCCTTGGGCGGGCAGACGGGCGCTTTCTCGCAGCGGGTCACCGGCCTCGCCACCAATACGACTTACTATTTTACCGCGCAGGCGGTGAACGCCAGCGGCGCCGCGTGGGCCGCGCCGGTGGCGCAATTCACGACGGCGGCCACGAACGCGCTGCCGCAAAGCGTGGCGGTGTTGACCGAGCATAACAATCTGGCACATACGGGGGCGAACCTGGAAGAAACCACTCTGAACGTGGCGAACGTCAACACGAATACGTTCGGCCTCATTTATACCCGGCCGGTGGACGACCAGATGTACGCGCAGCCGCTGATCATGACCAACGTGGACATCCCCGGCAAAGGCGTGCATAACCTGGTCATCCTGGCCACGGTCAATGACTCGGTGTACGCGTATGATGCGGATGATCCGAACGTGACCGAGCCTTATTGGACCAACAGTTTCATCAACCCGCCCAACGTGGTGCCGCCTTCCAACAAGGACCTGAGCGCGCTGGGTTCCTGCGGGGGGAATTACAACGACTTCAGCGGCAACATGGGCATTGTGGGCACGCCGGTAATTGATCCCAACACCGAAACCATGTACCTGGTGGCCCGTACCAAGGAAAACGGCAGCACGTTCGTGCAGAAGCTGCATGCGTTGGATATCCGCACCGGTCAGGAAAAACCCAACAGCCCGGTGGAAATCACCGCCACGTACCCTGGCACGGGCGATGGCAGTGTGGGCGGCGTGATCACGTTTGACCCGGCGCGACAAAACCAGCGGAGCGCCCTCTCGCTCGTCAATGGCGTCATTTACATCACCTGGTCTTCGCACTGCGACTTGGGACCGTACCACGGCTGGATTATCGGCTATGATGAAACCAACCTTTCCCGCGTGGTGGTGTACAATGACACGCCCAACGGGTCGAACGGCGGCATCTGGATGAGCGGTGATGGCATTTCCGCGGACCCCAACGGCAACCTGTATCTGGTGGTGGGCAATGGCACGGTGGGCGACAACGGCGACCCGCGCAACCTCACCAACCGCGGCGAGAGCTTCCTGAAATTGACACGAAACGGCGGAACGCTGGACATCGCCAGTTGGTTCACGCCCTACAATTATCAGCAGTTGGAAAACGGCGACATTGACCTGGGCTCCTCGGGGTTGCTTCTCATTCCGGGCACCACCCTGGCTTTCTCCGGCGGCAAACAAGGTGTCGGCTACCTTGTGGACCGCGACAACATGGGGGGATTGAGTTCCACCAGCGCCGATACGAACATAATCCAGAGCTTTTCACTCACGTCGGATCAACTGCACGGTGGCATGGTGTGGTGGGACGGCGCGGGCGTGTCGTGCGGTTATTCCTGGCCGGCGTCAGTTTTCTTGCAGCAATACCGGTTTGACCGTGCCGCCGGCGAATTCATCCTGCCCGCGTTTGCCCAAAGTCCGAGTTCGGCCCCGGGCGGCCAACCCGGCGGCATTTTGGCGATTTCAGCCGACGGCACCAATGCCGGTTCAGGCATCCTCTGGGCCTCGGTGCAACTGACCGGCAATGCCAACCAAAGCGTTCGCCCCGGCATCCTGCACGCCTACGACGCCCAGGATGTCAGTCATGAATTGTGGAATACCGAACAGATCAGCGCCCGGGATGGGGTGGGGAATTTTGCCAAGTTTGTGCCACCTACCGTCGCGAACGGCAAGGTGTACCTGGCCACGTTCTCCGGCCGGTTGAACGTGTATGGCCTGGCCTCGGGCTGGGTGGCGCAGCCGGCCATTACCCCCAATGGCGGCACCTTCAGCGATTCCGTGCTGGTCACGGTGACAAATGCCACACCCGGCGCGGTAATGTATTACACCCTGGATGGCACCGCGCCGACCACCAATGCCACGCTATATACCGGACCGATTTTGATCACGAACAACCTGGCGCTGCAGGTCAAGGGCTTCAAGAGCGGCTTCGTGGCCAGCGGCGTGAGCGCGGCCACCTTCCTGAACAGTTCCACCGTGGGCACCGGCACGGGATTGACCGGCGCGTATTATTCCAACCAGCAGGAAACCTTCATTGACCCGGCCGATCTGGTGCGCACGGATGCGGTGGTGAATTTCAATTGGGGCAACGGCTCGCCCGATGCCAGCATCAGCGTGGATCATTTCACCGTGCGTTGGACCGGCACCGTGCAACCGCCGCTCACCGGCACTTACACATTCTACACCACCACGGACGACGGCGTGCGCCTGTGGGTGAATGACCAGTTGGTCATTGACAGTTGGGTGGACCAGGGGCCCACCGAGCACAGTGGCTCCATCGCACTCGTGGCGCAGCAACACTATAATATCCGCATGGAGTACTATGAGAACGGCGGTGGCGCCCAGGCCTCGCTTTCCTGGAGCACGCCGTTGCAGGCTGAGGACATCATCCCGCAGAGCCAGTTGTATCCGTTCACCAATCCGCCCCCGGTGGTGACGTTGACCGCGCCCAGCAATAACGCCACCTACCCCGGCACGGCCAGTGTGACCCTCAAGGCCAATGCCGCCGCCGCGTATAACGGCATTGACCGGGTGGATTTCTTTGCGGGCAATGTTTTGCTGGGGAGCGCCACCAATCTCTCCGGCGCATCGAGCAACACCCTGGCGCTGACCGCCACCGGCCTGACCACGGGCTCATATGCCCTGACTGCCGTGGCTTACGACCTCACCGGGCTGGCCAGCACCTCGGCGCCGGTGAACCTCACGGTCAGTTCCGGCAGCGGCCAGCCGTATGGTTTGACCACCCGGCCCATTACCCCGGCGTTCTTCAACATGCCCCCGACATTTGGCGGCAACTTGCCGGCGCTGCTCTCGCAGACGGGCATTTTCACCAACACGCCCGCCATGGCGCCGGCGGCAGCCTTGCTGCCCTACAACGTCAATTCGCCGCTGTGGTCGGATGGCGCGGTGAAGACGCGTTACTTTGCGGTGCCCAATGACGGTGCCCCCTACACGCCGGCGGAACAAATCGGCTTTGCGCCCACCGGCGAGTGGACCTTCCCCGCCGGCACGGTCTTTGTAAAAACTTTTGAACTGGCGACCAACGACACCATTCCCAACCTGAAGCGCCGGCTGGAAACCCGCTTGCTGGTGCGTGATACCAATGGCGCCGTCTACGGCGTGACTTACAAGTGGCGCGCCGACAACAGCGAGGCGGACCTGTTGTCCGGCAGCCTGTACGAGGATATCCCGATCACCACTGCCACCGGCACCCGCACGCAAACGTGGTACTACCCCAGCCCATCCGATTGCCTGGTGTGTCACACCCCCGCCGCCGGTTATGTGCTGGGCGTGAAGAGCCGGCAGTTCAATGGCAACTTCACCTATCCGGCCAGCGGAATCACGGATAATGAATTGCGCGCGCTGAATCGCGTGGGGTTGTTCAATCCGGCCATCAATGAGAACGACATTCCCAACTACCCGAAATTGGCGTCGCTCACCAACCTGAGCGCTTCGTTGGAAGATCGCGCCCGGTCCTATCTGGACTCCAACTGCGCGCAGTGCCATCGTCCGGGCGGGTCGGGCATCACCTTCGATGCGCGCTACGACACGCCGCTGACCAACCAGAATATCATCAACGCCGCCCTGGCCAAGGGCAACCTGGGCTATGACAACGCCCGCGTGGTGGTGCCGCGGGACTGGTACCGCTCCGTGTTGTGGGACCGTATGAATACCACCAACGACGCCGTCAAGATGCCGCCGCTGGCCCGGGCGCTCATTGATACCAACGCCGTGGCAGTAATGGGCGACTGGATTAACACCCTGGACGGCACCCCGGCCCTGCCGCCGCCGACCATCACGCCCAATGGCGGAACGTTTGCCGGGCCGGTGAATGTTTCCGTCTCGCATTCCGACACCAATGCCGTGCTGTACTTCACACTGGATAGCAGTCTGCCCACCACGAACTCACTGCATTATATCAGCGCGTTGAATCTGACCAGCAATGTCACGCTCCGGGCGGTGGCCTTTGCCACCAACTACAACAACAGCGTGGCCGCCACCGCGACCTTCGTCATCCAGCCGGGAGTGTACTTTACCGACAGCGGGTACTTCACCAACCAGCAGTTTGTGCTACCGCTTCTCGGTACTGCGGGCAAGACCTATGTCCTGCAAGCGACCACGAACTTCATGGATTGGGTGCCCATCGGCACCAACGTGCCGGGCTCGGCCACCTTCAACATGTTTGATGCGAACGCCGCCCAAATTCCATACCGGTTCTACCGTGTCGTGGAGCAGCCTTGATTGCCAGAGCTTCGGCCCCGGCGCGGGCTCAAAAACCGCGCCGGGCCTGTTCCGCCCGGTCAATCATGGGCACAAACCGCACCGCCAGGCGCGACCGTTCCCGCAACTGCCCGTTCTGTTTTTGCAGCACCAGCAAAAACTGTTCGCCCGCCCCGACGGGAATTAGCATGCGTCCGCCTTCCTGTAATTGATCCACCAGTGCCGGCGGCACTGCCTCGGGGGCGCAGGTAACGA
>DATJIU010000094.1:0-5387 GCA_035492855.1 Dongiaceae bacterium
ATTTTTGACCGGAGCAACAGCGCTCGTTTATGAGGTTATCTGGCAGCGCTATCTGGCCCGCCTGACCGGCAACGACAGTCTCGCTACCGCCTTGATTCTCGGCATTTTTCTCGGCGGACTTTCCGGTGGCTATGCGCTCGCCGGCCGGCTGAGCCGTCGGACGCAACAACCCGCCCGCGTTTACGCCGGGCTGGAGGCGATCATTGGTCTTTGGGGTTTCATCTTTCCATCGCTGTTCGCCGTTGTGGCATCCGCCACCCAGTCCTGGAGTTTTGCGCCGCCGGGCTGGCTGCTCCTGCAAGGATCGGTGAGCACGGTTATTTTGATCGGTTTGCCCGCGGTTTGCATGGGTGGCACGGTGCCGTTGCTCACCCGCGTGCTGGCAGGTTCGCTGACCGGGGCCACGCGCGTTCATGCGCGATTATACGGCACAAATACAGCCGGGGCATTTCTCGGCGTGCTCGCCGCCGGTTACTTTTTAATTCCCGGTCTTGGCTTGCCCGCTTCGTTGCGGGTAATGGCGGCAATCAATTTGATTGCGGCGGGATTTTTTGCGTTCGGCACAAAGCCGGCATGCAATGTTTCACCCATCAAAAAAATTCCCGACCCAGAACCGGTGACCAACGACCGTTCCGCACCGCGAACATTCCCAGTTTGGATGCTTTATGCCATTGCAGCCCTGAACGGCGCAGCGGTGATGACGCTGGAGAATGTGATGATCCGCATCACAAATCTCACGTTAGGATCCTCGTCTTATTCGTTCTCCCTGCTCGTCGGCGTTTTCGTCCTGAGTCTGGCGGGCGGGAGTTTTGCGGTTGGAGCGTTGCGGCGATGGCCACGCGGACTGCTCTTCGGCACGCAGACGCTCGCGCTCGCCGCGTGGTGGCTGGTGTTCATCACGCTGGATGACTGGCCTTACGCAGCGCATCTGGTGCGCGCTGCCTTCCAAGGCAACGGCGTCGGGTTCTGGCTGTTCCAAGGGGCGGTGCTGGTGATGTTGCTGGCCGTGTTGATCGTGCCGGTGGGTTTGCTCGGAGCCACGCTTCCGCTGATCTTTCATGAGCTGAAACAGGATTTGCAGTTGGTGGGCTGGCACAGCGGCCGGATGTTTTCCGCCAATGCGGCGGGCTGTGTGATCGGCAGCGTGGTGGGTGGCTGGCTGTTGTTTTATCCGGTCGACAATCCCGGAGTGCTGGCCAGTGCGCTGGGTGTCGTGGCGCTGGCGGCAGTTTTGGCGTCATGGCCGCTTGGGAAATTCATCCGGTTGGGCGCGCTCGCGTTAGTGATTGCAGCGGCAATGTTGTCGTGGCGGCAACCGGATTTTAACAAAAACAGGTTTGCGCATGGGACGTTCGGAGTGAATCAACTGACGCCTTACTCATATCGCGGCCCTCAGTATTTTTATGAAAATTTTGAGCGTAACCGGACAGTGAAATTTTATGATGACTGTCCGGCTGGAACGGTGGCGGTGATTGCGGACCTGACCGATACCGGTGGTTCACCTGAAATGAGCCAATTGCCGCCCGGCCTGCCATTTCCCCAGACTGACACTTCCGCGCCGGCCAATCCGCCGCTCGCCATCATGGTAAACGGCAAGCCCGATTCGCACACGCTTCGGGACCGACAAACGCTGAAACTGTCTGCGGATATTCCCGCCCTGTGGGCCGGCCAACGGGCCAAGGCCCTGGTCATCGGCCTGGGCACAGGGGTGACAGCGGGGGAACTCTCGCTGTATCCCGACTTGAAGCAGATTGACGTCGCAGAACTTTCATCCGGCGTGGTGGACGCCTTGCCGCTGTTCGCGCAATTCACGCATTCTGTGCAGGACGATCCACGCCTGCACATTCATCTGGGCGACGCATTCCGTGTGCTGGGCCGGAGCCGCGAGCAATGGGACATCATCATTTCCGAGCCGAGTAATCCTTGGGTGACGGGCGTGGACTTGTTGTTCAGCCGCGAGTTTTATCGGCTCGCTCGTGAACACTTAACCGATGACGGCGTGTTACTGCAATGGGTTCAGAAATATGCGATTGATCCCAAGACCTTCGGCATCCTGATGAACACGGTGCGATCGGAATTTCAACACTGCTGCATTTATCAAGGCGAACCCGGCGATTTGCTCGTCCTGGCCTCGAAACGGCCATTGGCGGTGGCAGATGAACAACGTGCCGAGGCAACGCTGGCCGCCAATCCGGCGCTGCAGGCGTCGCTGGCGGAGATCGGCATTCACTCGTTCGCCGAGCTGCGGCAGCGCGAGCGGATGGGCTTGCTGCTGGTGTCCGATCAGTTGAAAGACGCCGGTGTGGAGACGTTGGACCGTCCGCGCGTGCATTACCGGGCGGGCCGGTCGCGGTTCATCGGCACGGGGTTGGAGGATTTGAATCGGGACCCGTCCGCGCCAGACAGCGTCTTCATTTCCAGTGCGGTATTTGATCAAACCATGCGGATGCGGCTGCAGACCAATCTGCCGCCATCCTCACCCGCCACCCGTTGAAGCCGGCACATTTCCGGCAGGCGAGCCAGTTGTAGATTTCGTCCGCCTGCTGCATTTTTATTGCCTTCAGGGTTGGCGTGGAGGAATCTTTCGCCACAATGAAACCTGCTTCGGTTAATCATCGGGACGTATCTCTGCAAACAACCGCTTGCTGTCGCTCGCCGCGCCGTTCAGCCTGGACCGGTCGGTTGTTGGCTTGCTTGGCGGGCCTGTTCGGCATCGTGATGACGGGGCAGGCCCAGGTTTCAATCTATATGGGCATCGGTGGTGCCCCCGGTGCAATGGGGGCCACCCAAGTAGCACCCACGCTGCCCGGCGAATCCACGGACATCCAATACCCGAAATGGGTTCCCGTCCTTTCCGTCCAACATGGGATGACGTTGCCGGCAACGAACAGTCCCGGCGGAACCACGACCGGTATTTCGCAACATTCTGATGTGTCTGTTCAAAAGTATTTGGACTCCACGTCCCCCTCTTTGAATCTGCTGGTTAACGGCGTTACCACGGGTTTGCCCGTTATTAAGCCGATTGATTATGTGACCATTGACTTCCGGACTGCTGGCGCCACACCGATTGTTTTCTACCGGATGGAACTCTACAATGTTACGATTACAAGCGTTTCCGTGAGCAGTGGAGGAGATGTTCCTATGGAATCAGTGAGTTTGAAATACCAGCGCATCCGCTGGAGTTACCGGACTTATGCGAATGGCAAGGCTGGGCCTACACAGACGACTGGTTGGGACTTGATCAAAAACACCTCTTTTTAAGCCTCGGATTCCCGTCGTCATGCGCACCGGCACCCGCCATCCGCAACCCTCCATTCTCTCTCATCGAGTTGCCAGGAACGGCCGGTCGTGCTCAAGCATTACCCGCCTGGCGCTGGTTTTTTTGATGTTGTGGTTGGGGATTGCCTCGGGAAGGTGCGTCAACATTTACGCTTTGATCAGCGGTGTCCCGGGCGAGTCAACCGGTGCCGGCCATACGGGGTGGACGGATGTGTCGTCATGGGATCACTCTATCGCCTGGGCTTCTCCCTACAACCCGGCTCAAGGCACCGTGAACTTCACCAAACAGTTGGATAAAGGATCGCCCCAGTTGTATGAACTCTTATCCGCCGGTTCGACCATCCCCTCGGTGAAAGTTGATTTTGTTGAAGTCTCTGGAGGTGCCAATGTGCTGTTCTACGAGTTCACCTTGAACAATGTGCAGGTCACCACGATTCAGCCAAGTGCCAGTGCCGGTTCCATTCCGACTGAAAATGTCAGCTTAAAGTATCAGCAAATTGCCTGGACCTATACGCAGGTGAACAACGGTAAACCCGGCAGAAACATCACGGCCACCTGGGATACGACCAATTACGCCGGCAGCTACAATGGCACCAGCGTCGTGGCCGACAGCGACGGCGACGGCATTCCGGACTGGTGGATGATGAAATACTTTGGCCACGTTGCCGGTGAGGCGGCCGATAATTCCATGGCCAATCAGGATGCCGACCACGACGGTCTTTCCAATGCGCAGGAATATATCGCCGGGACGGATCCCACCAATCCTGACTCCGTCCTGAAGGTCACCAAAATCAATGCAGGCAACGGCTTGGTAAATCTGACCTGGAGCAGTGTGGCGGGAAAAACCTATACCATCTACAGCGCCAGCCAGGTGGACGGCCCCTACTCGCCCATGCTGGCCGTGCCTTCGGCTGGCGATGGCGTCACTTCCACCAATTTGGCCGGTTCTCCCTACAACCAGTTCTACCGGGTCGGCGTGCCATGATTGGCCAAGAGTTCCGATTAGTAGCGTTGCCATCGACGGGCACAACATGGAAGCCGGCGCGGTGAGCGTCCGTCCCCATCACGGAGATCCGCAAGGTGTGAAGTCGAAGGGGAAAGTCGTGGCGGACATCTTGGCGAGTATCAAGGCGCGAAGGGCGTAATCTTACTTGCCTGCGACGGGGCCCTTTGGTTCGCCGCACGGGCCGTTTCAAAATTCCATTGAGACGGTCCGGGTTGCTGGTAACATTTTTTAGCTGGCAGATGCTTTCTCCAGCCACCCCATGGACGCGATTGAAACTTTGATTCCCGAAAACGCCGGGGCTGCCCCGGCGCTGGAGCCGATTGCCATGGTCGCGCTGGATGCGGGCCGGATGATGATGGAAGCCGGGGCGAGCGCCACTGGTGTGAAGATAATTGTGGAACGCTTTGCCCTGGGCCTGGGTGCCGAGCGGGTGGACTTGCGCATCGGCTACGCTTCGCTGGCCATCACCATCGGCATCGGTCAGGCGGGCATCACCCGCATGCGCAAGGTCGGCCATCTCGGCGTCAACCAGCGGCTGGACCAGGAGCTCTGGCAACTGGCGAAACGGATTTCGAGCCGGGAACTCACGACGGAACAGACCCGCGCCGAACTCGACCGGCTGGCATCGAAAACACCGCGTCATTCCGCGCTGGTGATGGCCGTGGCGGCGGGGCTGGCGTGTGCGGCGTTCGGCCGCCTGCTGAATGTGGACTGGGTGGGCACCGGACCGGTTTTTCTCGCGGCCACCCTTGGGCAATTTGCCCGCCGGGAATTGATCGCGCGCCGGGTGAACGGCTACCTCTGCGCCACGCTGGTGGCGTTCTTGAGTTCCGTGGTGGGCGGGATGGGGGCGCATTGGGCCGGCAGCGCAACCATCACGACGGCGATGGTCGCCTCCATTCTGCTGCTCGTTCCCGGCGTGCCGGCGGTCAACGCGCAAAGCGACATCCTGGAAGGCCATCCGACGCTCGGCAGCGCGCGGGCGGTTTCAGTGGCGATGACGTTGATTTTTGTCGCCGCCGGACTGTGGGTCGGACAAATGCTGATGAACCACTGGCAATGAACCTGACGCTTCCATTTTTTCTGCATCAGGCAGCCTGCG
>DATJIU010000095.1:0-3272 GCA_035492855.1 Dongiaceae bacterium
TTGCGGCCTGTGCCGCGACTCATGAGCCGGGGGAGCCGGTTCATGGCGGACAGACCAACGGTTTGCATTCGGTCTGGTGGAAATGGACCGCCCCGGCAAATGGCCGGGCTTTTTTGCCGGCCATTACCGCCGCGGAATCCCCGGGCATTGCTCTGGGTGTTTATACCGGCGACACACTGAATGCCCTGCTGCCGGTGTGGCTGTACCTCACCAACGGCCCGGACACATATAATTACTCGGTTGGACAGCCAGCTTTTGATGCGCTGGCCGGCACCACCTACTTCCTGGCCATGGACAGTACCGCCGCGGCGTTTTGGCGTCTGGAATTTCGGTTCGCTTTTGATCCTTGGATGCCCAACGATGCTTTCAGCAACCGGCAGGAGATTGCCGGCACGGCGGCTGGGCTTACCGGGGATACTTTTCTGGCCTCAGCCGAAGTTTCGGAAACGAACCGGATGAATAATGTTGCGGGCAAGTCAGTTTGGTGGGAGTGGACGGCCCCCGCGGATGGGGTATTGCGGCTGAACTCCGCCGGCAGTCCCAATGTGCCCATAATGACAGTCTATTCGGGCGCGCCGCTGGCCGACCTTGTCTTCGTGGCCACCACTCTCACTTTACCGCTTACGGGTTTTGGGGGAGTGCTTCCCCTCGGACCGCCTAATATTGAGTCCAACCTTACCTGCGAAGTGCAGGCCGGAGTAACCTATCAGATTTCCGCGGATGCGCCGGCGGGCTGGGGCGGTGGCGAATTTGCCATTGCTTTGGATTTTTGTTCCCTGCAACTCACAACCCCGGGGCCGAATGCCGTATTTTTGGTTCCGACCAATGTGAGCCTAGCTGGAACTTTTGTCACCGCGCTGGAAGGCTCGTTGACCCAACTGGATTATTATGCCGGCACCAACCATCTGGGCTACGGCGAAGCTCCTGGCTTTGGCTTTGTCTGGAGCAATCCGCCGCCCGGGCAATACCGGCTCCGGGCCGTGGCCACCAATGGCTCCGGGATGCTGCGGGAAAGTTTTCCCCGGCAGGTGGCCATCGGCGTTTCCCCCAATGACCCGTTTGCCTTAAGCATCAAATTGCCGGGGAACTTTGCCCGACTGGTTGGCAACAACAGCGGCGCCACCCGGGAACCGGGGGAACCGGTGCTGTCAGGAGATGCCTTGGGACGCACCCTGTGGTGGAATTGGACCGCTTCGGCCACCGGCGCCGTGGTCCTGACCGTTCCCACCAATGCCGCATTTATCCCGGTCATGGCGGTCTACCGGGGCACCGGCCTGACTAATCTTGAGCTGATCGCCAGCAACAGCTACCAGGCCAGTTACAGCGACGGCTCTTGGTCCGGGCAGCTGAGCTATTGGCGCCAGCGCGACCAGTTGGTGTTCGCGGCGGCTGCCGGTGAAACCTATTACATTGTTTTGGATGGTTATACTCACGAGGTATGCGACGGCGCCAGATCGGTCCTAGCCGGGGAATTGAACGTGACCCTGGACTTTTGGCTGCCCCCGCTTAACGACGACTTTGCGACCCCCACCTTGCTGACCGGTGCCGCGGTGACGCTTGCCGATGTCAATCTCGCCGCGACCTTTGAAGCGGGCGAGCCTGTGGGGGACGGCCATACCAACGCGCATTCCGTATGGTACTCGTGGATCCCACCGTACTCCGGCAAAGCTTATCTGACGGGTGCGGCGGTGCGAATTCCCATGCAGTCGCCCGCAGCGGCGGCTGGCTCGCCCGCGACCAGGGACGTGATCGAAATCTTGATTACGCCACCTTCGCCTTGCGATTTCCTGGGGGAAAACCCGCCAGCCGCCTTTGCCTGGCCGGTCTGGCTGGCCGGCACCGGAGATACTCTCACCAACCTGGTCGTGTTGGCTGCTGGCACCAATATTTCCTTTGATGTCGTCGCCGGTCAGCCGGTTCGCCTTGCCGCCAGTGGGCCGGGGGATTCCGAGGGTGCCTTTGCGATGCAACTCCAGTTGGCCCCTCGTCCGGTGAACGATGATTTTGCCGGGCGGCAGCCGCTGCGGGGAACGCAAGTTGCCGTCATGGGCACCAATACCGGGGCGACGCGGGAATCCGGGGAACCGCAACACGGCTCGGACCCCAACCAGGTGCGCTCGGTTTGGTGGACCTGGCAGGCCCCGGCCAGCGGTAACACCACCGTCAGGGCCTGGACGGTGATTTTTCAAATGAACGGAATTATTCCCTACTCCTACCTGCTGCCGCTGGCAACGCGGGTTTACCGGGGCAATGCCCTGGACTTGCTGCAGCCGGTGACCGAGCCTACTGACTCGGGCCAGGCCGTCTTTTATGCCAACGCCGGCGTGACTTATCAGATTGCCGTGGTGGGCACACCTCCTGGCAATGAATTTGAAGGCGAGTTCATGCTGACTCTTGCCGGCCCGCCACCACCCCCCCGGATAAACGCCAGCCTTTTCGCGTTTGACAGCGATGGCGGCCTCCGGTTGGACGTTGCCGGCGTCACCGGCCAAAGCTTTATGCTTCAGGCTTCCGATGACTTGGTGCACTGGGAAAATCTGTGCACCGACACGATCTTCGGCTCGCTGGCGCAATTGGTTGACCAGGATGCGGCGCAGCACTCACAACGCTTCTATCGAGCCGTGCCGCTGGATTCCCCGCTGGCTCGCCGGCCTTTGCTCATCGAAAATACTGCCCGGTTCACCGATTCCACTCTTGGGCTCACGTTGCAGGGCAATCCCGGGGATGGCTACGTGGTGGAAGCCAGCACCAATCTCGTGGATTGGATCCAGGTGGATAACGGGATCATTGCCGGGAGTGCAGTTGAATGGTTCGACCCTGATAGCGGGCTGTTTCCGGCAAGGTTCTATCGACTCCGACCGGCTCCGTGAATGGTTGTAAAGCGGCAGGAAGTTAACCCGCTTTTTTTCACACCTTGATGTTCTGCTCCCACGGAATGCCAAACCCTCGGAGTTACACCCTATTAAAACAATTCCAACTGCCATTTGCTCTCTCGTCGAAACGCGTTGGAGGACAGCTCAGGGCCGTCGGCACTGATGCCCGCATGGCGGCGGGCCACGGTGAACATCTGCGCGATTTGCTCCGCCAATACGCCTTCGCCGCCAAAACGTTTGCCCCATTGCGCGTCGTACAGCTTCCCGCCATGCATGGCACGCAGACGGTTCAGGACGTTATCTTTGCGACCGGGAAAATGCTTTTCCAGCCAGTCCGAGAATAGCGGCGCCACCGCGTGGGGCAGACGCACCACCGTGTAGCCGGCGGCGTTCGCTCCG
>DATJIU010000096.1:0-5678 GCA_035492855.1 Dongiaceae bacterium
CCCAAATCCGACAAGGAATTTTCGGCAGGCAGTGTTGCCGGGTCAGGCTTTGCCGCGCTGCCGGCGGGCTTCGTAAAGGAACACGGCGGCGGCGGCGCTGACGTTCAAGGAATCCACGCCGTTGGCCATGGGCACGGCCACGGCTTCATCGCATGCGGCGAGCACGGCTGCGGAAATGCCCTGGCCTTCACTGCCGAAGACAACGCAGCAGTCGCCGGTGAAATCGGCCTGCGACAGCGTTTTGCCGGTGGCCGAGGGATGCGCGGCGATGGACTGGATGCCGTGGCGGCGGAGTTCTTGCAGGGTTTGCGCCAGGGTGGAGCGGGGCACATCCCGGCGCGGCGGTCGGCCCGGTTCGGCCAACTGCCGGTGCTCCCGGCCCAGTTCCACCACGGGCAGTTGGAAAATGGCGCCCATGGAATTGCGCACCGCGCGGCGCAGGAACGGGCTGCTCGAAGTTTCGCCGACGAGCAGGGCCTGAACGTCAAAGGCGGTGCAATTGCGCACGAGCGTGCCGATGTTTTCGGCGTTGGCCAATTCATCGGCGGCGGCGAACAGCCGCGGCCGGGGCGCGGTGGCCAGCACTTGCGGCAGGGCGGCCGGCGCGGGAATTCTGCCAATCGCCAGTACCCCTTGGAACAGTTCGTAACCGGTCAAAGCGGTCATCACGGATTTCTCCGCGGCCATGTAGACGGTGATGTCGCTTTCGGGCCGGGTGCGCAGGAGCGGTTCAAATTCGGCCAGGCGTCGTTCCAGAATGAGGAGCGAAACCACGCCAAACTGGCTGGCCAGCAGGCGCTGCACGATCTTGTCGCCTTCCGCCACAAAGATGCCGAGGGCCTCGTGTTCCGCCGAACGCTTCAGCGTGCGATACGGCGCCAGCTCGGGCCGGTCGAGCGAATCAATCTGTTGGATATGAAACATGAACGACCCAGAATTTAGGCGCTTGGCGCCAAAAGCGAAGGGCAAACTGATGGGGCCGCAATTCCCGTCCCGGCGACTTCCGCACCTCGCACCTTGGTGGGGCGAGCGTCCTCGCGAGCCGCTGGCAGGCGCGCATGAATGTGAGGGTTTCGCGGCGCTCCACCCTCCAAACGAGCTTAAATCGCGAAGTCGTTATACTCCGGTTTCACTGGCTCCAGTGCGGGCAGCAGCATGCCGGCGCCCACGGTCTGATTGGTGCCCTGTTCGATGAGGATGAATGACCCGGTCAGACGATTTGCGGTGTAGCCGTCGTAGATGAGCGGCTTGGAGGTTTTCAGCCGAATCTCGCCAATGCTGTTCAAAGTCAATTCCGCCGGGGCAACTTCGGATTCAAAATTCTGAATGTTGATGCGGCTTTCCAGGCTGGTGACGATGGCCTGCACCGTCTGGGTGGAATGCTTGAGATAATACTTGTTGCCGCGTTGCAACGGCCGTTGGTGCATCCAGCAAATTTTCGCGTGCAACTCGCTGTTCATGCCGGGCAGGCTGTCCAGGTCCACAATCATGTCACCCCGGCTGATGTCCAGATCGTGTTCCAACACCAGCGTCACCGACTGCGGGCAGAAGGCCTCGGGCACGGGGCCATCGTAGGTCCAGATTTCCTTGACGGTGCTGCGCAGGCCGCTGGGCAGCACGAGAATTTTCTGGCCGACCTTCACAATGCCGCCCGCGAGCTGGCCGCTAAGGCCGCGGAAATCGTGCAGCTTGGGATCGCGCGGATTGTTGGGCCGGTTGACCCATTGCACCGGCAGGCGAAAGGAACTCAGGTTCCAATCGCTGGCAATATGGACCGTTTCCAGGTGGTTCAACAGGTTGGGACCGCCAAACCACGGGGTGTGTTTGGAAGTGTCCACCACGTTGTCGCCGTTGAGCGCGCTGATGGGGATGAATTTGACGTCCTTGAACACGTCGAGTTTGGGCAGGAACGCCTCAAAGTCGTCGCGGATTTCCAGAAACCGTTCTTCGCTCCAGTCCACCAAATCCATCTTGTTCACGGCGATGACCAGGTGCGGAATGCCGAGCAGCGCGGCGATGTACGTGTGCCGCCGGCTTTGCTCGATGACGCCGGCACGGGCATCCACCAGCACAATGGAGAGATTGGCGGTGGAGGAGCCGGTGACCATGTTGCGGGTGTATTGCACATGGCCCGGCGTGTCGGCCACGATGAACTTGCGCTTCGGCGTGGCGAAATAGCGATAGGCCACGTCGATGGTAATGCCCTGTTCGCGTTCGGCGCGGAGGCCGTCGGTGAGGTTGGCCAGATTGATCTGGCCGCCGCCGGTGATGTCGGCGGAACGTTCCAAGGCTTCGAGCTGGTCCTCCATCAGATTCTTGGAATCGTAGAGCAACCGGCCGATGAGCGTGGACTTGCCGTCATCAACGCTGCCACAGGTGTTGAAGCGCAACAGTTCAATGGGATGCTGGGTGGAGGGCATTATAATGTAAAAGGCTTAACAGTGTTAAAAGTCATGGTTGGGCCGAGGCTCATTCCGTCATCGCTTGTATATTGCTGCCAATGACTTGCACCACCGAGAGGCTTTGCGCCACGTTGGTGGCCGGGGTGCCGGCGGAAAAGGTGGCGTCGCTCAACGGCGCGCAGATTTCCATGCTCGCCTGTTGCAAATGGCCCTTAGCCTGGGCCCGCGCCTCGTCGGCGTTCCAGGCCGCCCGGTAAAGACACCAGTTTTTGAAGTCGGCCGCGGCGGGGGCCGCCGCTCGCGGACTGGCGCCGCCGGGACCGCCGAGAACAAATTCATCCGGCACATAGCGCTCGGGCAAATAGCCCACCACGGCGCCATCCACGGCAAACATCGTTCGGCTGGCGGCGTAACGCGCGGCCAGGGTGACGTCATGCCAGCCATTGGTGGCATCGATCGGGATGGCCAGCTCCCGGCCATCCGGAGCCACGTAAATCAGTTGGTGGTCCCGCAAGGCAATCGTGGCATAACCGGTGTCCGAACGCACCGCGGCGATGGTGCCGCTGTGCGTGGAGCGAACCCGGAAGGCCATGGTGAAGGAATGCATGGCGTTGCCGGGAGTGAAGGTAAGCGGCGCGGTGATGTCAGCCGCCGCGGTCATCCGGGCAAAATTCGGGACCGGATCCAGATGCGGACTGTGGGTTTTCCCGGCGCTGAGGGCGTCAAACAAAGTGGGCACGAAAGCATAGAACATTTCCCGGTAGCCGGCGTTGTTGGGATGCCAGGCATCGTGGAAGTAATCCGCCGCCCAATGACCGGAGCCGTCATCCAGCGCGCCTAAAAGATTGATGCTGGGCACATCCCAACTGTTTAGCACCAGGTTGACGTCTTTGCCGTACTGATATTCCTTGGCCGAGTAGCCGCCGTGGGCATAGGTCAGGCCGAGGACCGGGCTGATGTCATTGCTGCGGCAGAGCGGGATGAGTTTCGCCAGATTGGAAATAAACCGGTTGGTAAGTTCTATGGGATTTTTGGAGCCCACAAATCCCTCATTGGCCAGGCTGTAACCGACCAGAACATAGCCGGGATGCAACGGCTCCAATTCCGGCTCAAAACGGGCCAGGCCGTTGGACGTGACCTGGCCGCCGATGGAGATGTTGGTGACAGCCCAACCGTTCTGAGTTAACAACGCGGTGATCAGCCCGGCGTAGCCATTGGTATAGGAGCCGCGGTTATAGACATTCGGCTCGCTGCCATAACCCAGGGCCACCGAGGAACCATACACCACAACTTTCCGGGGCGCCGCTGCGGCAGCTGAAACTGTGGCATCATCGGCATGGCTCGCGGTTGCCAGGAGCAACATCAAGCCGCCCGCCAGGAAAGTCAGGAATGGTTTCGCGTATTTCATTTTTAAGAGCCCCGTGCTGCGGGCATCAAAAATAGCCCTGTTTTTTGCGGTCTTCCATGGCGGCCTCGCTGGCCTTGTCGTCGGCGCGGGAACCGCGTTCGGTTACCCGGGCGGCGGCGATTTCGGCAATGATGTCGTCCACGGAATTGGCCGGCGATTCCACCAGCCCGGTGCTGATGATGTCGCCGATGGTGCGGACGCGCACGACCAGTTCGGCCACGGATTCGGTGGGCTTGGGCGGCAGGATGTCGCTCACCGGCAGCCACTGGCCGCCGCGGCGCACCGCCTGGCGCCGATGGCTGAAATAAATGCTCGGTACTTCCAGCTTTTCCTGCCGGATGTATTCCCACACGTCCATTTCGGTCCAGTTGGACAGCGGAAAAACGCGCATGTGTTCGCCGGGGTTGATGCGGGCGTTGTACACGTTCCAGATTTCGGGCCGCTGGTTTTTGGGATCCCACTGGCCGAAGGCGTCGCGAAAGCTGAAGAAGCGCTCCTTGGCGCGGGCCTTCTCTTCGTCGCGCCGCGCGCCGCCAATGGCGCAATCGAACCGGAATTCCTCAATGGCCGCGAGCAGGGTGGGGATTTGCAGCCGGTTGCGGCTCACCTCGCCCGGCGCCGGCACGGCAATGCCCTTGGCGATGGCGTCCTCCACTTTGCGGACGATGAGCTTGGCGCCGAGTTCCTTGGCCCGGCGGTCGCGAAAGTCGTTCAGCTCGGGAAAATGATGGCCGGTGTCCACGTTGAGAAATGGCATCGGGATGTCGGACGGGCGGAAGGCCTTTTCGGCCAGGCGCAGGAGGCAGATGGAATCTTTGCCGCCCGAGAAGAGCAGGGTGGGGCGCTCAAATTCCGCCGCCACTTCGCGCATGATATGGATCGCTTCGGTCTCGAGGTACTGCAAGTGGTCCAGGTGATATGAATTCATCGTCGGTCTGAAATTATGACTGAATTGGGAATCAAATACCAGCCCCCGCTGAGACCACGGCGGCGGCGCCCCAGGTCGCGTGTAAGCCGCACTCGCGCTTTTCGTCCGCCTTGGCCGGGTCGAAATAATCCCATTCGTTGGGGAGGTGATGCTGTTTCAGGTAAGCCTCCATGTCGGCATCGCTCCAGTAAAACACCGGACTGACCTTGATGGTTTTGAAATTGCCGTCGGCCACCACGATATCGAGGCCGGCGCGGTTGGGGTTTTGCACCTGGCGCAAGGCGGTGAGCCAGATGACCGGCGCCAGCTCCTTCATGCCGCGCGCAAACGGTTCCAGTTTCATGACCGCGCTGAATTCCTTGAGGCGCGCCTCGTTCTCCGGTGTCGGCTCGGGCGCGCCGCCATGAATGGCATCATAATGCGCCGTCGTCATGCGCGGCACGTAGGCCTTGATATTGAGTTTGAGCTGTTGCTGCAACGCTTCGGCGTGTTTGTAGGTGGCCGGCCGGTTATAGCCGTGATCGGCCCAGAGCACCGGAATGTCCGGCTGCGCCTGGGTGGCCAGGTGCAGCAGCACGGCCTCGTAGGGGCGGAAATTGGTGGAGATGACCGCGCGGCCCTGGGCGTGGGCCAGGGCCCATTTCAGGATTTCCGGGGCGGATTGGGTCCGCAGTGCGGTGTTGGCCTGGGCGATTTGTTCAGGAGTCATGTGAAAATGATTTAAGGTTTAGCGGCGGCGGATCCGGAGCATTTCATTGCCGCCTTTTTGGAATTCATAGCCCACCCGGACGACTTGCGCGTCCAGGCCGGCTTCCCCGAGCCGTTGCAATACGGGTTGCAAATGCGGCGAGCGCTGGTGGGCCAACGTGAGCAATGGAAACACCCGGACTTCCCCGGCCACCCGGCAGAGTTCGTGCAGCGAGCGATGATGAAATTCCTC
>DATJIU010000097.1:0-22158 GCA_035492855.1 Dongiaceae bacterium
GGCCCGGGTGATGGTGCCACCGACATACAACCCATCAGCGCCGACTGCCAACGCGTTCACCGAGGGAATGGCCGAGCCATACGCCGACACTCCTGAGCCGAGGGCTGTCCAAGCGCTGCCATCCCATTTGGCGATGTTATCGGCAGGCACTCCGGCCACGGAGGTGAAGATTCCTCCGACATACAGGTCACCTCCTGAAACGGCGAGAGCGTTCACGAAGATGTTGTTGGTGGCATCCCCAATAGCCGCCCAGGAGTTTCCATCCCACTGCGCAATCCGCCCCACGCTCACCCCGCCGGCATTTCCAAAAAGACCGCCGGCATAAAGTGTGGCCCCGTTCACTGCCAGCGCGTTCACATCGGCTGTCACGCCGGTGCCCAACGGCACCCACGCACTGCCATTCCATTTGGCAATGCGATTGGCCGGGACTGGCTGGGAATCACTATTCGTGGCGGTCAAAAAAGTGCCGGCGGCAAAGAGGTCTGCGCCCATGGGTACGAGAGCATTGACATTGCCATCCATGCCGGCGCCCACGGCCGCCCAGGAAGTCCCGTTCCAGCGCACCAAGTGATATGCGGGATTGCCTCCGGCGGCGGTGAAAGCGCCGCCGGCGTACACTTCACCACCCGCAACCGCGAGGGCGCCGACCGTGTTGTTCATGCCGGCATCCAGATTGGTCCAGGCAGCTCCATTCCATTGGGCGATACGATTGACCATCACGCTGGCGCCGCCAGCATTGGTCGCGGTGGTGAAGGCCCCTCCCGCATATAGGCTGCCGTCAGTCACCACCAGGGCATAGACGCCGCCATTAAGTCCGCCGCCCAGGGCCGACCACGTGCTGCCGTTCCAGTGCACAATATTGTATCCGCCATCCAACCCGAAAAACTTGAGGCCGCCCCCCACATAAACATCATTGCCCGAAATGGCAATGGCATTGACAGACCCAGCCAGTCCTGAGCCCAGATTGGTCCAGGCGGCGCCATTCCAAGTGGCAACCCGCATCCCGGGCCGGCTGGTGAAACTGCCGCCGGCCGCCACCGCGTCCCCGGCCGCCGCCAACGCGGTCACCGTACCGCTCATGCCAGTATCCAAAGCCGACCAGACCTGGCCATCCCAGCGGGCAATGCGGTTGGCGGGGTTGCCGCCCGCCGTGGTGAAAGCCCCGCCCACATAAAGATTCGTCCCGGATACCGTCAACGCATAGGCCGTACTCCCCAGTCCCGAGCCTACCGTGGACCAGGAAGTTCCGTCCCACTTGACGATGTTATTTGCGGGGGAAATTAAGCCCGCTATGGTGAATACTCCAGCGGCGTAGAGATTCGTGCCGACAACCGCCAGGGCATTCACGCTGGGTGAAGTGCCACCGCCAATGCCATAGCTGAGCGCAGACCAACTGTTTCCGTCCCAGCGGGCGATTCGCGTCATGGTGGTGCCGTCCCCGAGCTGGCCAAAAGTGCCGCCGGCATACAGGTTGCCTCCCAATACCGCAAGGGCATTGACCTGCCCGCTGATAAAACCCAACCCCACTCCCAAGGCTGACCAGTTGAGTCCATCCCATTTGGCCACGCGATTGGCTGCCACGCTGCTGGCGCTGGTGAAAGCCCCGCCCACATACAAATCACTGCCCGCCACCGCAAGGGCATTTACCGTACCACCAACCCCAGCACCCAGAGCCAACCATTCGTGACCATCCCAGCGGGCAATGTTGTTGACCGAAATCACGATCCCATTATTGGGGTCGCCATCCTCGGCAAGGGTGAACGCCCCGCCCACATAGACATTGCTTCCTGAAACCGCGATGGCATTCACGGGACCATTCAGCCCTCCGTTCAGATCCGACCACTCGTGGCCATCCCATTTCGCAATCCGGTTGGCCACTACCTTTCCTGCCACCACAAAACTGCCGCCGATATAAAGATTCCCCGAGCCGTCGAATGCCACCGCATTGACAGTGGCATCCACCCCAGGCAAACCATCCAGGCTCACCCAATCTGCGTCACTGAAGGTGGGGTCAATTCGTATTGGATAGGCCGCGTTGGCGTCGGCCACCACAATCGCCAGATGGGTCGCATCGGAGACCTCCAACCGGGCCGGCAGTTCCTGTCCCCGGGCATCCACTACGTGGAGGCGATGGTAGATCAGCGCGCGTCCCGACCCGTCCAGCACCAACCGCACCCCATCGGCCTGCGGCGCTGCCTTTGCTCCGCTGACGGACATTTCCAGACGCAGTTCGCCGGCACCGGTTGGCCGTTGGTCCACAATCAAATCCTGGCGTACCCCATCAACACTCACGGAATATTCTTCCGTCAAGCCCGGCCGGATGAATCGGGCCACCGAATCCGCCACCTGGACCATACCCGTCACTGGAAGGGCCGAAGATATCAGGTCCGGATCGGTCATGGTGAGAGGATCGGAGCCGGCCAGTTCCGCCTCCGACGTCCCGAACCCGCCGCGCCGCACTATCACAGTCATCACGCGGAAGTGTTCACCACAGGAATCGCCGTCGGTTGACCTCAGCCAAAGCCCCTGGTCGGTTGCCCGGCCTTCGAGCCGTTGAAATACGCAGCGCAGGCGGGCCCCAGCGGATGCTGTGGTGAGGGACAACCCAGCTTCGGAACACTGCCGGTCAACCGGGAGTTCCAACTGGCTCAGGTAAACCGGCAGGGGAGCCGCTGGACTGCCAACTGGGAAAATCAAGTTGAACGCGAGAATCGCTAGACGGAGGTGTGACGACAGTTGTTTTTTCATAAGGCGAAACTGCTGAATTGATTCGCGGACCGTAGTTCTGGGAATGCCCTGAAGAGAGCGGCGGGCCCAAACGGATTATCGACAAAATTACCACCCGGCGCCCCGGCTGGCAATCCGCACATCGCCGGATAAAAGAAATCACCCTGATTGATCGTTCCCAACGCACCCGGAAGATCAGTCTTGAGATTTTGGGCAACGGGTGGTGAGAGTTTGCCAAGGACCGGCTTTTCATTAATTAGCGCCGAGCAGACAATGACTCTTCAAGAAAGGTTAAACTTATGCTGCTCGAAGACGCCCTGGACAAATATCCCCTGGCTGCCAAACTGCGCGATGGCACGGAAGTGGTGGTCCGCCCGTTGCACCGGCGCGATGCCACGCGCCTGCAAAAATTTTTCCTGAGCGTTCCCGAGGAGGAGCGGCTGTTTGTGAAACAGCCGGTCATCAACCCGGAACTGTTCCGGCAGTGGTGTCGCGAACTGGATTACGAACGCAATCTCCCCTTGCTGATGCTGCACGGCAAGAAGGTCATCGGTGAGGCCACGCTGCACCAGCGCGGCGGCGGCTGGAAACGCCACATCGGCCTCATCACGCTGCTCACGCATCCGGAATATCGCGGCCGCGACGTCTCCAAGGTGCTGGTCACGGAACTGATCAACATCGCCCGGCACTGCGGTCTGCGCCGGCTGGAGGCGGAAGTGAACGGCGAACGGAAGATCGCGCTGCATGTCTTTGCCCAGTTGGGTTTCAATGAATTGATGCATCTGGACGACTATGTGCTGGACATGAAGGCGGTCACCCACGACTACGTGTTGCTGGGCAAGAACCTCAAGGTAGAAGAGGAATACGCCGGGATCGGGGGCTGAGCCAGCCGGTTATACCGTTTTTCGACACCGCAACTGTTGCCGGCCGGATTTCCCCGGCCGGTTTTTTTCTTTTTTATTGCAAATCAAGCATCTCCAAGGTGATGCAGGAGTCCAAGAATGAGACGGAATCGCCCCAAAAAACCGGTTCTCCTCCAAAATATAGGCTAAAGCCCGGCGCATTTTTGCCGAAACCAACTTATAATCAACTCGGCATATCATTTGCTATTTTGATGGTCTCAGCCCGGGCCGCACATGTTGTTTGTGCGGACGTTGTTGCATGGCGCGACGCGGAATCCGGCTTAAAAGAAAAGATATCTGTGAATGCTCGCAACCGTAAAATCAGCGCGGTTCTGATTCTGGGCTCGCTAAGCTTGGTTTCCGCGGCGACCGCTGCCGGGGCACCGGCTTGGGCCGGAGCCGTCCTCAAGCACTCTCATTCCATTTTCTCCGTGGCGTGCGCCCTCGGCGTCGCCGCCATTATCATGGCCTTTTGGGGCATCACGGAATGCGGCGCCATTGCGGAGCCGACAACCGAAAGCCAGCCGGACCTGGCTGCCGCAGGCCATGCGGCGCTGGAACTCATCAGCGATTGGGTCATCACCGAAAATGGGGCAGGCCGGGTAATTTTTCTGAACCGGGCGGCGCGTGAAATTTTGGGCGGCCTGACTGAAGCCACCGCTCCGGCCTGGGAGGAATCGTGGAGTCCACCGAGCCGGGCGAAAATCCGGCAGCTGCGCGAAGCCGTGCGCGCCGGCCAGACTCCACCGCCTGCTGACTGCGAACTTATCCGGCCCAACGGCCAGTTGTGCGTGGTGGAATTCACCGCCCGGCCACTGCAGCCAGCCGGTGTGCAGTGGATCGGCCGCGAAGTCACGGCGCTGCGCGAAATGCGGTCGCAGTTGGAACACGCCAACACATTGCTGGAACCGCTGCTGGCCAATTCGCCGGACTTCATTTACTTCAAAGATTTGAAGTCGCGGTTTGTGTGCTTCAGCCGCTCGTTCCTGAACCTGTTTCACATTGCGGATCCGGAACAGCTCAAGGGCAAAACTGATTTTGACTTTTTCACCGAAGAACACGCCCGGCCCGCGTTTGAAGATGAGCAGGAAATCATCCGGTCCGGCCAGCCCATGATTGGCAAGCTGGAAAAAGAGACCCACCCGGACGGGCACACCACCTGGGTGCTGACCACCAAGATGCCGTGGCGCAACCAGGCCGGCACCATCATTGGCACCTTCGGCATCTCCAAGAGCATCACCGCGCTCAAGGAAGCGGAGGCCCGGGTGGAGTTCGAACAGGAGATGTTGCAGACCCTGTTGCACAACAGCCCCGACAGCATTTTCTTCAAGGACCGCGAATCCCGCTTCGTGCGCATCAGCCGGTCCAAGGTGCAAAAGGCGCTCAAGCACAATGCCCAGCCGGATTCGCCGTTGCGGCAAAAACTGGGCGAAAAATTTGACACCGCCGAACCCGCAGCCGACTTGCTGGCCGGCTTGTGCGACGAAGATATCACCTCTGCGGAAACCGCCCGCAAGGCGCGCGAAGACGAACAGGAAATCATGCGCACGGGCGTGCCCCTCATCGGCAAGCAACAACGCCAGGTGCAGCCCGATGGCAAAGTGACGTGGTCGCTGGTTTCCACCGTGCCCTGGCGCAATACCGCGGGCGAGATCATCGGCACCACCGGCATCTCCAAGGATATCACCGCGCTCAAGGAAGCCGAGGCTCAGGTGGAAGCCATTCACAAGCGGCTGGTGGATACCTCGCGGCTCGCCGGCATGGCGGAGGTGGCCACTGACGTGCTGCACAATGTCGGCAATGTCCTTAACAGTGTTAATGTCTCCTGCTCGCTGGTGCTGGACCGGGTGCAGGAAAACAATTTTGCCAACCTGGCCCGGGTGCCGCAAATCCTCCGGGAAAACGTGGGCCAGCTTGAAACCTTCCTTACCACCGATCCGCGCGGCAAACACCTGCCGGATTACCTGGGCGGCGTGGCCAAAACCATGGAGGACCAGAAGGCTTTTCTGGTGACCGAGCTGAACCAGTTGCGCCGGCACATTGACCACATCAAACAGATTGTGACGATGCAGCAAAATTACGCCAAGGTGGCCGGCATGGCGGAAGTGGTCAACATTCCCGACCTCGTGGATGACGCCCTGCACATGAGCGCCGCCTCTCTGGACCGGCATGATGTGAAGACCCAGCGCGAAATCGCCACGCTGCCTGCGGTATCAGTGGACAAGCACAAGGTGCTGCAGATTTTGGTGAACCTGATTCGCAATGCCAAATACGCGCTCACCGAGGCCGACCGGCCGGACAAACTTATGGTTTTGCGCGCGCAGATGGCCGGCCCCAATGAGTTCGAGATTTCGGTGATTGACAACGGCGCAGGCATCGCGCCCGAACATCTCCAGCGCATCTTCGCCCACGGCTTTACCACCCGGCCCGATGGTCATGGTTTTGGGCTGCACAGCAGCGCGCTGGCCGCCCGCGACCTGGGCGGCACGCTATCCGTGCATAGCGCCGGCCGCGGCCAGGGCGCCGCCTTTACTTTGAAACTGCCGTTAACCCCGCAAGCCACCCGTTCATGAAGAACTTCGTCGCCAACGAACGGCCGCGCATCCTCATTGTGGATGACAACGCGGCCATTCACGAAGACTTCCGCAAAATTCTCGGCGGCCCGGCGGCGGGTGAAAACCAGTTTGCCCAGGCGGAAGCCGCCCTGTTCGGCAATCCCACGGCCGCCCTCTCCCGGGTGCAGTTCCGTATTGATTCCGCTTTTCAAGGCCACGAGGCCCTGGCCCGGGTGCAACACGCCCTGGAGGAAGGCGACCCCTACGTGCTGGCGTTTGTGGATGTGCGCATGCCGCCCGGCTGGGATGGCGTGGAAACCATTGAACGCATCTGGCAATGCTATCCCGACCTGCAAACCGTCATTTGTACCGCCTACTCCGATTATTCATGGGATGACATGGCCCGCCGGCTGGGCCCAACGGAAAATTTGCTGATCCTCAAAAAACCCTTTGAGACCATCGAGGTGCTGCAGATCACCCACGCGCTCGCGCGGAAATGGGAACTGACCCGCCAGGCCAAATTACGGCTGGAGGACCTGGACCGCATGGTACAGGAACGCACGGCAAAATTGCAAAGCTCCGAGGAGCGTTTTGCCAAGGCGTTTCAAAGCAACCCCATGGCCATGGCCATCCAGAGCTGCACCACCGAGCGGTTTCTGGACGCCAACGCCAGCTTCCGGGAACTGACGGGTTATTCCGCCGAGGAACTCATTCAACGCACCGCCGCCGAATTGCATTTATGGGAACATGACAGCGCGCACAAGGCCGCCGCCCAACGGTGCGGCAACCATGTGGTCCACCAATCCTGCCTGCTCCGGCATTGCGATGGCACCACGCGCAACATCGTGTTGTGGACCGAACCCATCACCCTGGATGCCGGCCCCTGCGTGCTGCTGATCGTGGAGAATGTGACCGACCAGTTGAAGATGGAAGGCCGGTTGCGCCAGACCCAGAAGATGGAAGCCATCGGCCGCCTGGCCGCCGGTATCGCCCATGAATTTAACAACATTCTCACAGTCATTCAGGGACATGCAGGGTTGCTGAATGTCCAGCCGTTGGATCCGGGCATCGCGGTGGAATCTGCCGGCAGTATCCTTCAGGCCAGCCAGCGCGCCGCCGGATTGACGGGCCAGTTGCTCGCCTTCAGCCGCAAACAGCCGCTGCAACTGAAACCCATCCGGCTCAACGATCTGGTCAAACAAACCCAGAAAATGCTTTCCCGGCTCCTGGGCGAAACCCATCAACTGGTGCTGGATTGCCCGGTGGAAGTGCCCGCCATCCAGGCCGACGAGGGCAATTTGGAACAGGTGCTGATGAACCTGGTGCTCAATGCCCGGGACGCCATGGCCGAAGGCGGCACCATCCGCATTGCCACCGGCGCAGAGCGGGTGGACGCCACTGCCGCCGCCAAAAATCCCGATGCGCGGCCGGGCGAGTTTGCCTGCCTCACCATTACCGACACCGGCTGCGGCATGAATGCCGAGGTGCTCAAGCGCATTTTCGATCCGTTCTATACCACCAAGGACGTGGGCCACGGCACCGGCCTGGGGCTTTCCAGCGTGCACGGCATCGTGCAACAACACCAGGGCTGGGTCGAAGTCGCCAGCCAGGTGGGCCGGGGCAGCACCTTCAAGATCTTCCTGCCGGTCTGCGAAATGGTTCCACCCGCGGCAGCCAAAGTGGAAATCATCCCCGGCTTTCTGTTGACCCGCGGCGCGGGGGAAACCGTGCTGGTGGTGGAAGATGAAACCATTGTCCGCGACGCCGCGGTGGCCGCCCTGAAACAGGCCGGCTATCAGGTGCTCGAAGCCGCCAATGCCAGCCGGGCCATTACCCTTTGGGAACAAAGCGCCACCCACATTGACCTGCTGGTCACCGACTTGGTGTTGCCCGGACAGATCAACGGGGTGAAGCTGGCGGAAGCACTCCAGGTACGGGATCCCCGGTTGCAGGTCATCTATACCAGCGGATACGACCCGGATACCGTCAGCCCGAATCTGGCCATCACGCCCGGAGTCAATTTCCTGCCCAAACCGTACGATTCACAACTGTTGTTGGGCGCCACCCGGCTTTGTCTCACCCATGCTGCCGGCAAAGCGGCCCTCACGGGGACTCCCGTGGAGGCGGCGGAATCCGCCCTGGCAGATGTCGGCGAACTGGCCTGCCTGCGCCATTAAAGCACCCGCCGGCCACAAGGGTGGATGGGGGGATGGGGGTTGACCCATGGTCTGGCATGGGTAAATTGTACCCGTGCCTACGTACGAATACGCCTGCGCCAAATGCGGGCAAAAATTTGAAACATTTCAGCCCATTGCCGCCGCGCCGTTGACCACCTGCCCGAAGGAACTCTGCCGGCAGAAACGCTGGGGCAAGGGCAAGGTCAAGCGCGTCATCGGCGCCGGCGCCGGCTTGCTCTTCAAAGGCAGCGGTTTCTACATCACCGACTCCCGCAGCGAAGGCTACAAGGCCGCCGCCAAGAAGGACACCAAGGAGACCGCGCCGCCGGCCAATGCAACTCCGGCCAAGGCGGAAGCCAAACCCGCCGCCAAGCCGGCGAAAAAAAGCTGAGCCGGCACTGCCGGCAGTTGTATGAAGTCGCTCACGGCCATTCTCCTTTTCAGCCTGATGGCAATTTCCGTGGGCCGCACCCAGCCGACGATCACCCGGGAAGCGACCGCCACCAGCCGCTCCGGACAGTTTGCCGTATCCGGCATTTCCCCCGACACGTTCCGCCCCTATGTTGCCGCGGTGGCCACCAATACCGAGCTGGTTTCCCTGGAGCCCACCTTGCTGGCCATTTCGTGCGAACGCATCAAGCGCGCCTTGCTGACCACATTGGATGCCCCGGACCAATGGCGCGGGAAAATTTATTTCTTCCTCCATCCCGCCCGCCAGCCCAACGAGGAAATTGTCGTCACCTCCTACCGGTTCAACAACAACTGGAATTATCGCATCGACCTGCCCGACCGGGTATCCGCCACCCGGCTCGTCCGCGCCGTGACCGAAACCCTGCTGGTGGAAATGGCCAACCGCAACCGGCCCCCGCACCCCGCCACCCTGCCGCGCTGGGTGTCCGTGGGGCTGCCCGCATACCTGGAATTGAACAGCGACATGGACTTCATACTCCAGCCCGCCCCGGAAATGGGTCACCAGCGGATGGATTTACGGGAACGCAAAGGCCGGTGGCTGGACCCACTGGGGCCCAGCCGCGAATTGTTCGGGCGGAATCCGCCGCTCAACATCAATGCGCTTGGCCAGCCAGCCGCGGCGCTGCCCGATGTCAGCCCGGAAACGTTCCGCGCCAACGCCGTCCTGTTTGTCCACGAACTGCTGCAATTGCCCCACGGCGGAGCCGATCTCGCCGCCATGCTGCCCGAGCTGTCCTGGGATCCGGACTGGCGGGTCGCCTTTTTACACACTTATCACGACCATTTTCCCCGGCTGGTGGATTTGGAAAAATGGTGGGCCCTGCAAACTGTCTATCTGGCCGACCGCAATGCCGACCGCACCTGGCCCCGGGACCTCACCCTGCAAAAACTGGACGCGGCCCTGCGCTGTTCCCTCGAAGTGAAAATTGATTCCAACGCCCCGCCCTTCTTCACCGATGTCTCACTTCAGCGCGTCTTTCAGGAATGGCAATATCCGCAGCAGCAGCGCTTGCTGCAAGACAAGCTGGAGCTGCTGGCGGCCATTCGCCTGCGGGCCAACGCCGAATTGACCGGCTTGGTGGACCAGTATCATCAGGTGCTGAAAACCTACCTGGATAAACTCAACGCCGCCGCCAATCCGCCCGCCCCCACTTTCGTGTTTGGCCGCCAGCCTCAGGTGAAACGAAAGCAAAAACCCTTTGTCCTCACCCCGGACAATCCGGCGGTGCAGGAGGCTCGGGCGCAACTGGATGTGCTGGATCAGCGCCGGATTGAGTGGGAATTGCTCGCCAAAAAAACCCCTTAAAACCGCGCTTGCATTCCGGCGGCAATCCCATTAGCTTGTCCCTCCGTTACGGAAGCGAGCGTAGCTCAGTCTGGTAGAGCGTCACCTTGCCAAGGTGAATGTCGAGGGTTCGAATCCCTTCGCTCGCTCCAATCTCTGCCAACAAATCCCCCCCCCCGTGCATTTACCAAAAGATTGGCGGCGCATCGCCACACTTTCAGGCAAATTGACGTGCGTCAAACTTTCGTTCCCTGCTAAACGGCTTAAAAGGGTCGACTTTTTCTGCAAATAGCCGCCACACTTACGCGCATCCCTTTGATTTTTGGTCCCGGGGACAGGAATTCTGCCGCTACCGCCCGACGACGTTCACTTTCCAGCTTCGGACTTCGGAGCGACCCTGGTGTATTCACGAGGGACCGAAGCCTATGATTGCTAGGCCACACCTGATTCTGAAGGCAAAACTCGACAGCACGTCGAATATCTGACCGGGCTCAACTTTCTGGACCACCTTGATGTCAGGAGAAGCAGTGGCGGCTTTTATAGCGAGTTTTCAACTTTTATGACCGGTTTCATCTTTTACATCATTCCACATCAAATGCCGTGCGAGAAATTCAGGATTCAACTTTTCAAAGCCCACACGTAATTCGCGGGTCGCATTGAGCGTGCCGCATTCGCGATGGTCGCAGTTCAAATTACCTGCTGCCGCCGCTTCGCACAGGGTGTTGAAATGATCAAGGCAATGGCGACAGTGTCCACCGATGGAGGCGTTGAAGGCGATAACCACTTTGCGCGTGTAACTTTCGTCTGGAATTTCCGCGAGGAGAATTTCACCCTGCCGCAAGATTTCGATGACGGATTGGACCAGTTCACAGTCGGTGTTCATGCGGTTTTTGGTATGAACAATTTCGCAACGAGAGGAATCTGGCGACGATGCAATACCAATGTCACCACGCTGCAAACCGCCACCGTGATCGCCAAGGCGAAGAGCAAGCCGCCATCGTCCTGCACCACTATGCCCAACACCGTCAAGTGTGATATTATCGCTCCAACCATGACACCCAGCGCCAATCCCGCACCAAGCCAGCAGCGGCAGCGCGACATCAGCAGCACTGCCGCAATCAATTCAACCACGCCCGAACCGTAGCGACCCCAAGGCTCCATGCCGACTTTGGTGAAGATATAAATTGATTCAGTCGCCCCGGTGAATTTGAAGAACAACGTTTGCAGCAGGATGACGGCGGCCGTGAGGCGCACGATCCAACTGGCAATCTTTTGCGTTCCAGTCAGGGAGTTATTCATGTCATGGGTTCGCCGTGATGGCGGGCGCGTCCTTACAAATTACTTGCCCTTTTTCTCGACAAGGCCGGTCCAGTTGGCATTCGCCCTGGCAAGGTTGCCCTTGGCGTCTTCGTTGAAATCGTCGCGAACGCCTTTGCTGTATTGCAGCAGTAGTTTTCCATCCACGATTTGAAACGCGTCCACGTCAATCTCCACAAGTTTGTTCCTGGACACTCCGTAAGCGCAGTAACCGCCAAATTCAGGAGTGTATTTTGCCGGATCGGCCTTGAACAAGTCCTTGTGTTCCTTGCTGGCGAAAAAATAAACCGCGCCGTCATGCTTGAGCGGAAATTTCTGGTCGCCCTTCACCGGTTTCTTGTCGGTGAAAAACGCCACCGGATCGTAGCCTTGAATGGCAACGCCGGTTTTGTCCACATTGACGAGGGTTTTGGTTGCGGTTTGAGCAAGCAGCGGCAGAGCCAGCATTGTGCCGATAAGCGCGAGCAGCAACTTCTTCATGGACGTTGGTAGCCGTTGTCGGCGAAACCTTACAGTTATTTTTTATCGGGAGCAGTCAGCCAGCCGCCCGTGGCTTGGATCGGCTCCAATTCCCCGGCGCGCGTCACCCAGACAGTGAACGCGGAAGTTTTTCCCGCAGTAGATTTTGGCGCACTGAGGATGAAGCGACCTTTGGCCACGCCGTTGCCGGTCATCAGCCCAATATGCACGAGGCTCACCACGGCGAAATCATGTCGCAGCTGACGACCGCTATTTTCGCCCGCCTTCACATCGGAAACAATCCCACCGGCCAGCAAGGCTGCATGAATTTCGTAACGCCCGCCGGAATCCTTGGCCGGATTAAAACTCACTTGCCACAGCTTCATGTCGCTCGACGTAACCGTGAGGACCCCAACATTGTTGCCATCAGATTTTAGCCCGTTTTTGCCGGTAAACCAGTTCTGCCATTCCTTGCCGTTGAGAACCAGTTCCGGTGTATAAATGTTTTCGGAATGCCAAAGCCGTGCGTAATTGCTCTGGCGTTCGGAAAATTTCGCATCCGACCACGCGTCCTTCCAGCCGGGCGAATTCCAGTAATCCACATGAAACGCGACTGGTGCAAAATCTTTCCACAAGCGCGGTGAATCTTTCAGCCCCGACAGCCACGCTTCGGCAGGCGGACAACTGCTGCAACCTTCCGAGGTATAAAGTTCCAGCAACGCCGTGCGCTCCGGCGCACTTTGAAATTGGATGACGTTGGTTTGTGCGCCTGCCGGGAGAACAGCCACCAGCGATGCGGCCAGGATTTTGCCGAATGTTTTCAGGCTCATAGTAATTTATGAAAAAAATCTCGATTTCCGACACAAGAATCTTAAGGCGCGAGCAGGGTTCTGATTTCGGTTTCAACCTCCGACTGTTCCGTGAAGCCGAGATGTTGCTTCACGATGTGGCCCGTGCGGTCAATGATGAAGGTCGTTGGCAAGCCCATAATGCCGCCGAAAGCGTCCTCAACTTTCTTGTCCGACAGCACGACGGGATAATTGATGCCGTTTCTCCCCGCAAACGACTTAACTGTTTTCAAACCTGCCTGATCTACCGATACCCCAACGACCGTGAGTCCCTGCGCCACGTATTTTTTCTGCAACGCGATGAAGCCCGGAATTTCCGCGCGGCACGGCGGACACCAAGTCGCCCAAAAATCCAGGACAACGACCTTGTCCTTGAAATCGGTTGAGTGAACGGGCTTGCCGTCCAAATCCGTCAATTCCCAGCAGGGCGCGAGCTTGGCGGTTTCCATTTGTTTCGCATCAGCCGCCAGCGAATTGCCTCCACCGCCCAACAAACAGATGGCGAATAAAATTGCGGCGAGCGAGAAATAGTTGTTGATAAATATTCTCTTCATACTCGTTGGTCGGGGGGCGATGGCAATCCTGACAGGGAATCGAAATGCGGTAAGGAAAAAAGCCAGCACCCGATTACTCCCAATCGACTTTACCATGAGCCATTTCCAACTCGTCCCGCCCGCCGAGCACAGAGCAAAACTCACCGATGTGAAATATCGCGTCACGCAGAAAGCCGCGACCGAACCGGCTTTCGCCAATGAATAACGGCGACAATCGCGCGCCGGGAATTTATGTGGGTGTCGCCTCCGGGAAACCGCTGTTCCGCTCGCTGGACAAATTTGATTCTGGCTGTGGCTGGCCAAGTTTTACCAAGCCGGTGAATGAAAAGGGAAATTGTCGAGAAGACTGACGCGTCTGCCCCGAAACGCCTCATAACAGAGACTGAATTGGTTTTTAGGTTCATTTGTCGCCATACAGCAATCCCGTTCAATCTTCTCAAAAACTCCGCAAATTGAGGTCAAAATGTCTGGCGGCTTTTTTGCTTGGGAAATGAAAGATTGGCGGCATTTTTGAATACTTTCCGCCAAACTTTTTAGCTTTTAGATCGGCGTCAAACTTATTTGACGGGAACAGTTATATCCCACACCGTTGAATTCTAAGCACTTGTAGAACTGCAAAATACGAAAGCCATGCAAAATTCCGCATTCTTTCGTCCCATGCACACCCCGCACTTCGGCTTACAACGGGTTTGAATGATCTGCCCGGGTTGCAGCAAGAATTTCCCTCAGCTTACTCCGTCAGGGCTTTGGCAATGGCGGCCTCTGCGAGGGGTTCCATGATTTTGTAGCCGGCCAGGTTGGGATGCACGCCATCCTTCGCCAGATCTTGCTTCATCCCCTGGTTTTCAGCCACCACAGCGGAGTAGTAATCCACATAGGCGAGGTGGTGGGAACTGGCGTAATCCCGTAGCAGCGCATTGAGCTTCAAAACCGAGGGAACCGGGTCAATGCCCGGATGCCAGGGAAACGCCGCGGCAGGGAGAACGGAGCAGAGGATGGGCCGGCAGCCGTGAACCTGGGCCAGTTCACACATGGAGAAGATATTACCCGCGACGTTTTCAATCTTGGACGGGCCGGTGTTTTCGGCGATGTCGTTGATGCCGGCGAGAATGATGACCACCTTGGGCTGGAGGTTCACCACGTCTTCGCGGAAGCGCACCAGCATCTGCGGCGTTGTCTGGCCTCCAATACCCCGGTTGATATACTCGTTGGTCTTGAAAAAGTCCGGGTCCGTGTTGATCCAACCTTCCGTGATGGAGTCGCCCAGGAAGATCACGCGCTGCTCTCCCGCCGCCGGCGCGGCCAGCTTGGCGTTGTCGCTTTCGTAGCGGCCCAACCAGGCCCAGTCCTTGTGCAGCCGGTCATCGTAAAATTTCGCCAGATTATCCCAGGCTTCCTTGTTCTTCAGCGCCTCGGTCTTTTCCTCGCTCAGGGGCTTCAGATAGCCCAGGCTACCCAGCCAGTCGATCCACTCGGTGGACTTGGCCGCATCCGACATCGCCTGCTCGTGCAGCCGCAGGTCAATATGTGCGCCGCTTTTGGTGGCTTTCGTATAATAGCGCAACACGGCTGCCGCCTGGTCCGGGCTGGCTTCGATCAGCACCGGCGGTGTCCCGGCTTTCCATTTGGGCAGCGTCACCGGGTCAATCAGCCCAACGAAGGCAAACGCTGGGGCAGCGGCAGTCAGTGGGCTGCCCTCATCCAGCACGAGCCAGCCGATTTTGTCCTGGCGGATCTGGTATTCGGTGGCGTTGGTCCGAACGTACGCCAAAGCCTGGGTGACGTCAGCAGGCGTAAGCGCCGCCTGCTGGGGCCGCAGGACAAAGCCCACGCAGCCGGTCCGGGACAAATCGGCCAGAACGGCCTTCTCCAGCGGACCGGATTGCTCCGCACCACAGATGATGACGGCGGTGCCCGTGGGTCGCACCAGCGGATCGGGGGAATAACTGCCCAGGGTGGCGCCGGTCGCGCCGCCGGAAAGCACCACTGTTTTGGTCTGTGCCTGGGCCGTTACGCAAACCAATGCGATTCCGATCAAGAATAAATATTTCGATGCCATGATTGAATTGTTGTTAGCCGCTCCCAAAAAACAATGTCAAATCTGAGCGGATCTGCTGCGGGCGCAAAGCGCCGGATTTAAGAACCAGGATGCGGGTGGGGAACCCGCCGTCACCTCCGGGCCGCCGTTGACATCTGTAATGGGCAGGGTTACCTAAAGGGCGGGATATGAAAACCAGCTGCCGTTTTGCCATGGCCGTGCATGTGCTGGCCGTTTTGGCCTATCGCGAGGGCGACCGGGTGACTTCGGCCGCCCTGGCCGGCAGCATCAACACCAATCCCGTGATCGTGCGCCGCCTGCTGCTGGCCTTGCAACAGGCCCGGCTGGTGGACACCTGCAAGGGGCCGGGCGCCGGTTCCCGGCTCGCCCGCACCCCCGGCCGGATCAACATGGCGGACATTTACCGGGCGGTCGAAGCGGCGGAACCCTTTGCCACTCCCAGTCAAAAGCCCAACCAGGCGTGTCCGGTGGGCCATGGCATCCGGGTGGCCCTGGACCGGATTTTTGCCTCCGCGGAAGCCGCCATGGAACGGGACCTGGCCCGGACCACCCTCGCCCAGGTGCTGGTCGCCGTGCGAACGGGAAAAACCCGCCGCACCACCGGCAGTTGACGGCCGGTTTTTTTGTGCGATTATGTAATCGTTATAGTTACATTAAGGAGCTAATAATATGAATACGCCAATCATCATCACTGAAACCAACTTTGAAACGGAAGTTCTCCAATCCCCGCTGCCAGTCGTCGTGGATTTCTGGGCGGAATGGTGCGGCCCGTGCAAGATGCTCGGCCCGGTGCTCCACGAGATTGCCGCCGAAGCGGCCGGCCGCGTCCGGGTGGCCAAGGTCAACGTGGATGAAAACCCGGCCCTGGCCGCGCGTTTTGGCATCCAGTCCATTCCCACCCTGCTGTATTTTGCGGGCGGGCAGTTGCGCGACCAAACCGTGGGGGTTATCGGCAAACGGGCGATTCTCGCCCGCCTGGAGGCACTCACCGTACCGGCATGAAACCCTCACCCTGAACGCCAGGCCAACTGGCTTAAAACCATGAAAGCAACAAACCCTGTTTCCGAGTTCCCGGGCTTAACGCTGATTCGCGACCCGGGAGCCAACGATACCACCGCCACGGTTCCGCTTGAGGGGACGCAACCCGATGATGCGGAATTGCTGGATGTCTATTCCCAAACCATCGCGGGCGCGGTGGCCAAAGTCGGGGCGGCGGTGGTCAATATCCGCGCCCACGGCAAGGGCAACCACCGGCAGCAAGGTGGCGAAACCGGAGGCAGCGGCTCCGGCTTTGTCATCGCGCCGGACGGCTTCATCCTGACCAACAGTCACGTGGTGCACGGGGCGACCCGACTGGAAGTTTCTCTCGCCGACGGACGCACTTTTGAGGCGGATCTGATTGGCGATGATCCGGAAACCGATCTGGCCGTCATCCGCATCAACGCCTCACATCTGGCTTATGCCCGATTTGGCGATTCCAAGGCCATCAAGGTCGGGCAGATCGCGATCGCCATTGGCAGTCCATTTGGGTTTCACCAAACGGTTACGGCCGGTGTGGTCAGCGCCTTGGGGCGCTCCATGCGCTCGCAGTCGGGCCGGCTGATTGACGATGTCATCCAGACCGACGCCGCGCTCAATCCGGGAAATTCCGGGGGGCCGCTGGTCAATTCGCGCGGCGAAATTATCGGGGTGAACACGGCGATCATTCTGCCGGCGCAGGGCATCTGTTTCGCCATTGCGAGCAACACCGCCGAGTTTGTCACGGCGTGGCTGATCAAGGACGGTCTCATCCGGCGCAGCTGGATTGGCGTGGCCGGCCAGAACGTGCCGATTCACCGGCGGGTGGCGGTGTTTCACCGGTTGCCGGAGGATCGCGGCGTGCTGGTCTCAGGCATTGAAGCCGGCAGCCCGGCCAACCGTGCCGGTTTGCAAACGGGCGACATCATTGTGGCCTTCGGGGGCGCGCCCATTACCAGCATTGACGACCTGCATCGTCACCTCGTGGCCCGGGTGATTGGCGTGCCCACTCCCATTACCGTCATCCGGTTCACGGAGAAGCTGGATCTGGTGGTGACACCCCAGGAACTGTTCCTCAACCGGTACCGCAACTGAGGGCCGCTTGAAAAGTCAATGAGCGGAGGCAAGGCGATCCCGTCTCGCGCCCGGCGTGAGGCGGGATTTTTTTCAGCCGCCTTAACCACTACCTGAAGTGAATGAGGGCGCGGCTGCCATTGGTGGCGGTGGTACTTCCGGCGGTGGTGAAGAAGATGCGTCCAGCTTCGACCTTGCCCGTTTGCAACAAATAATCTTTTACGCTGGAAGCGCGGCGGTCCGCCAACTGCCGGAAATCATCGGCCGAGATGGCGATGTGCGCCAGCAACTGCTGCTCCATCTGGTCCACTGCGGCACTGGAAACACTCTCACCTTTGGCCACCATTCTTTGCGCGCCTTTGGCCGAATCGTCCGGGCGGCGCGCTCCGGAAGCCGCCGGCGCTGAGGTTGCGGGGGCATTGGTATCGGCGGTTCCCGGAGGAAATTCCCGGGCATACTTTTGCTGGATGTAATTCTGAAACTCAGCGGAGTTGAGTTCCATTTCGTCCGGAGTCACCTGGGTTTGCATTGAACCGCGCAACGCCTCCCATTGGGTCACGCGAAATTCATGCTCGAGTTTTTGGCGGGCCAAAGCGGCACCATCCGTGTCCGGATCCACACTGCCCTCAATTTCCACGGACAATCCCGGACGCTCATAAAGTCCCTTGGCCAGAGTGTCGAGTTTGACCACGTCATTGGTCTGCAAGATGGCGCTGCCCGGGGCAAATTCCTGAAAGCTCAGCTCCTCGCCTTGTCCGCCAAAAACGGCGCTCAGCGCGGCAAACGGCGAGGTGACAATCTTGGTGATGACGTTGAGGATGGCCCGCGTGATGACCCGCCCCAGGCGAAATTCCGGATCATCCAAACTCCCCTCCACCGGCACATCCAGTTCAATCTTGCCCTGCCGGTCCTTGAGAATGGCAATGGCCAGCCGCACCGGCAGCTTGGTGGCATCCGGGCTGTCCACTTTCTGGCCCAGGGTAAACTGATCCAACGTGACCAGATTGGTCGCTGCCAATTTGCGTCCGGCAATATCATAGTTCAAATCCAGGCTCAATTTGCCCCGGACCAGGCTGTAACCCGCGTATTTCCCGACATACGGCCCGGCGGGGTTTAAATCCAAATCCTGCAAGCTGATCTTGAGGTCGCTATGCGTGTTGGGATTGAGCGGATTGATATGGCCGGTGATTACCACAGGACTGGCATGATCCATTTTGCCGGCCAAATGCAAATCAGCCCGCTTCAGTTCCTCCGAAGACAGCCCCGTGATGGTGCCATTCAATTCATCCAGCGAGATGCCCACCCGGGGCGCGATGGAACGGTCGGTCAGTTCCAACGTCGCGTTGGAAATCACCACCGTGCTCACCGTGAGCTTGGGGGTTAATCCCGTACCTGCACCATTCGTCCCTGCGGCCAGGGTGCTCTGAATAAATCCGCCGAATTGTTTTTCCAATCCGGCACGCCCACCCGCCGGAGCGGCAGCCACCGGCTTTGCCGGCGTTGCCGGGGTATTGGTCCCCGTCATTTTCAGGGCGGCCAGCACATTGATGATGCGATTCGTCTCCACTGTGACGCTGGCATAGGGATCCAACAGTGCAATCTCCCGCACCGCCACTTCCGGAGGCGACAGCTTTGCCTCAATGCCGGAGAAACGCACCGACTTCCATTTCACCAAATCCTCGGTCATCACTCCATCCACCGTGGCAAAATCATCGAGGCTCAAGTCTCCGGCAAATGTAACCTCGGGTAATTTATTCATCGGCATTTCCAGGTGAATCTTGCCATCCAGCCCCACCTTGCTGCGGATGATGAACAGGTTCACGAACGGCTCCAGGTAGGAATCCAGCGGCCCGAGATCAATGTCCTTCAAGGCCAGCGACACATCGGCCACCGTCGGGAACAACTGCGCCGCGACCCCCACCCCGATCGTGCCGTTGGTGTTCCATCGCAGCGAAACCTGCGCGGTCATGTTGGACCCAGTGTGGTTGGACAATTCGCGGCCTGTCACGGCAATCTGGTCGGCCAGCAGATGCACCGGCCGGCGGTTCGCCAAATCATCCCAGGAAACCGCGCAGTTGGTGACGTCCAGTTGATGCAGCACCAGCGAGGCCTGGTTGGTGCTCTCCAGCAAAAAGGCCATGGCATTCGTGGCGGCCTGCATCAACAGCATGATGCTGCCGGGCGCGTTGGTGGCGGTTTCCGCCGGCTGGGCCAACTCCACCACGTTGAATTTCTCCTCCCGATTCCGCGCCGCCGCCAGCCGGCCTCCGTCCACCAAAACGGACTTGATGTCTACCGTCCGTTTCACGGCATCGGCCGCAATGCCGCTGACCGCCAGCCGGTCCAGTTCCACCGTGTTGGTGGCGGCGCCCGGGCTGGCGAGCTGGAACGAGCGGAGCGAAAATTCGGCGTTGCTCAGACTCGCGGTGTAATGGGTGGGATCCAGATTCAACCGGTAGGCGGAACTCAGGTCCATGACGCCGTCCTTGATCTCAAACCGCACCAGGTCCTGGTACAGGGGCGCATATTTCTGCAACGAGATTCCCGTCACCGCAAATTCTCCCTCGGACTGCGGTGGACTGAGATGAAACACCCCTTTCCAGGTTAATATTTCCCCGCCATCCGTGATCCCGGTGAGCGTATAGGGATTCGCGCCCGCGGGGTCGGTGTGAAACTCCGTCAACGTGATGGTCAGCGGTCCCAGCTTGCGCCGGAAGGGCGTCCGCATGGTGAGGTCCGCCAGGGAGGCCACGGCGTTGGTGATCTGGAGCCGGCCCACACTCAAGTAAAGCGGCTGTGCCGGCGTTTGTGGCGCGGCGCCGGGACGGGAAAATTTTTCCAGCAGATCGGAGAAATTAAACGAGCGGTCGGGATTGACCTGAATCCGGGCATACGGTCGCGCCAGCCGCACTTCGCGAAACACCCAGTGCTTGCCGAAAAACGAACTCAGTTGAAAATTGGCGTAGGCCTCATCCCACGAAAGAAAGGGCGCGCCATCCTTGTCCTTGATCAACAAACCCCGGATCGAACCGGAAAGGACAAACGGATTGATGCGAACGGATTCAATGGAAACTTCGCGATCAAACAACGCGTGCAGTTGCTTCACCGCGATGGCCCGCACGATGGGCGGCAGCACCAAAAAACCCACCACGGTATAGGTCAACAAAAGCGCCAGGGTCCAATAAATGCGCCGCCGCCACCGCGCGGGCAGCGCCTGTAGCCGGGAATTGAAACCGTTGCTGCTCATGAATGGATTGATCCTGTCCGCCGACGCAAACATGAGCAGGCCGCCGCCGGGAGGACAAGCTTAATTCTGAGGCAAAAAACCGACGCTACCGTCAGGACGGGAACTGCTTTCCGGCAGCTACACCTCCGTATCCGCCGGCTTGGCCGGGACCTTGGCCAGCAGCCCGGACAATTTGGCGGTGTCGCCAAACCACACAATGGCTCCGCACTGGGCGCACATGCGCGCCTGGGTATCCACAAAGCTCCCCTTGAGCGTCCAAAATTTGGTTTTCTGCGGCACAAAGTAATTCAACCCGGTGCTCCGGACCGTGCCCGCCACCAGCTCTCCGCTGCGACAGACGGGACAAACCGCGCGAGCCTTGTCCACATCCCTGGCGCTGTGGAACACCTCCATCACGGAATCCAGATCCTCCTGCCAAAACCGCGTGGAATCGCCCACCTTACGGTAGGTGATTTTGCCTTCGCGCATCCAGCGGTAGAGCGTGGGCTCGCCCACGTCCAGATATTCGGCGGCCTCTTTGATGGAATACCAGTGCGGCTTGGCACCGGGATCGGAATGGGGTGCGGTTTCGTTTTTTTCCATAACAGTGGCAAGTTTGACTGCCGAGCCATCATACTCCATTGACTATCATGTGCAAATTATTTTGTTGCAAAAAAAATATCATGTGATAGTATATGATAGTTAATGACAATCCAATGAACCACTCCGGTTCAACCCATGGAGCCTGTTATGTCCTCAGAAACACAACCTCCCGCTTCCCCTGAATTTCCCGCCACCCCGGTCACTTCCGTCTGCTATCGCCACCCTCTAGCCCGGTGCTTGCAGGGTTGGTGTTGTCGGGCGCTTGGGGATGGCGGGTTTCTCTCTTCAAAACACAAAACCAAGTCCGGGGGCGGCTATCTCGTTGGCTCAGCGGATGCCGCTGCATGAACCGGAGTGCTATTGGCGCATACTTAGGCGCATACCTCTCACATTTCATTTGATCGCATAATAACAGGCACTCACGCCGTTGCGATGCAACACGTCTGCGTCAGAAAAGCCCACCCGGCGCAACAAGTCCATTTGGAACGGCAACGAGCGCGGCGAATCTTCGTGGTCAATGTAGGCAAACACCTTTTCGCGATAGGTGGGGCCGCCCAAGGTCTCCAAATGCCGGCCGTACCGATGCCACATTAAATTTTGGATGGCCGGGTCATCAAAAACCACCAGGTCGGCTACGTACAACCGGCCGCCGGGCTTCAACCAGCGGTGCAAACGGCCAAAGGTCGCAGTCCAATCGGCGGCGTCGCGCAAATGATGCAACACCGCCCCGGCGAGGATGGCATCCACCGAGGCCTCGGGGAGGTCCAACGCCCGCAAATCGGTTTGATGCGTGGTGACCGTAGATCTGCCCGTCGCAGCAATCCGTTGTTGCGCCCGTTCAAGCATTGGCCGGCTCAAATCCACCAAATGACACTGGAGCGGAT
>DATJIU010000098.1:0-43373 GCA_035492855.1 Dongiaceae bacterium
CAGCTTGACCACCCGCGACGCCCGGTACTCCGACAATTTTGTGCATCTGGATCCAGAGCATCCCGTGGAGCTGACCGTCATTCCCCAAACCCGGCTCACGAAAGCCGAGTTGCAAAAAGAACTGACTTTGCGCAGCCTCTACGACACCTATGCCTGAACCGGAGTCCTGCCCCCAACCCTGTGCCGCCCCGAAATCCCGGAAAACATCACTGACGTTCCGGTCCGGGTCAGCCTGGTTGGGATTCTGGCTCGGGTTGTTTTGCCTGGTTGCCCCGGCGTTGTTCGCGGCGGAAACACCGGCGTTTGAGCGCACGGAGGATGTCATCTACGGCCGGAAATTTGGCACGGCACTGACCCTTGACGTCTTTCGACCCAAGGAAAGCAATGGCCTGGGATTGATCTGGATGGTCAGCGGCGGCTGGTATTCCAGTCATGACGCCATCAATGCCAGCTTCTGCCTGCCGCTTCTGCAACGCGGTTATACCGTGTTTGCGGTGGTCCATGGTTCGCAACCCAAGTTCTGCATTTCGGAAATCGAACCGGACATCCACCGGGCGGTGCGCTTCATCCGGCACAATGCCGCAACATATCACATCAACCCGGACAAACTCGGCATCTATGGCGGCAGCGCGGGCGGGCATCTCACGCTGACCATCGCCACGCAGGGCGGCCCGGGCGACCCGGCGGCGAACGACCCGGTGGAACGCGAAAGCAGCGCCGTGCAGTGCGCCGCGTGTTTCTTTCCGCCCACGGACTTTCTGAATTACAGCCGCACGAATGAAAACGCCATCGGTTTGGATTCCCTCAAGGAATACCGGCCCGCGTTTGGCCCGCGCGCCGCCACGCCGGAAGACCGGGAAGCCCTGGGCCGCGAGATTTCCCCCATCTATTATGTGCATTCCAACCAACCGCCCATCCTGATCATTCACGGAACGGCGGACAAACTCGTGCCCATTTTTCAGTCGGAACGGTTTGTCGCCCAGTGCGAGGCGGTACACGCGGAGGCCAAACTTCTTCCGCGCGAGGGAAAAGGTCACGGCTGGCCGGAATTAGGTCAGGACCTGGAGATATTCGCCGACTGGTTTGACCAGCATCTGCGAAACCTGCCGCCAAAATAAAGCTCGCCTCAGGAATCCCGTTTGCCGAACAATTAAATCCAACTGACATGAAAATCTTTTTTTCCACCTGTCTGGCCGTGCTATCGTTCAGCATGCTTCAATCATGCAGCACGATGTGCTCCAAAATCTCCGCCACGCCCGGAGCCATGACCCCCGAGAAATTGAATTGGTCCGTGGTCCATGCCGGCACGACTGAATATTACGTTTATCTGCCCACCGGCTACGCCGCTGACACCACCACGCGCTGGCCGCTGATGCTTTTCCTGCACGGCGCCGGCGAACGCGGCACCAACCTGCAACAGGTGCTGGTGCACGGGCCGCTGAAACTGGTGAAACAGGGCCGGCAATTTCCCTTCATCATTGCCGCGCCGCAATGCCCGGCCAACCAGGTCTGGGATGACGATAGCGTGATGCAGGTGCTGGACCGGGCGACGCATGACTTGCGCGTGGATGCCCAGCGCATTTACCTGGTGGGGCTGAGCATGGGTGGCTACGAAACCTGGCGGCTCGGCGTGCGCCACGCCGATAAGTTTGCCGCCATCGTGCCCATCTCTGGCGGCGGCGACCTGCTGGACATCATTCTGGCCACACCCGAACAGTCCGCCGCCCTGAAGCGCCTGCCCATCTGGGCATTTCATGGAGGCAAGGATCCAGTGGTGCCGTTGAACGAGTCCGAACGCACAGTGGATTTTCTCAAACAACATGGGTATTCCAATGTGAAGCTGACGGTATATCCCGAAGCGCAACACGACGCCTGGACTGCCACTTTTGAGAGTCCCGACCTTTATACCTGGCTGCTGCAACACCACCTGCCGCAGCCGGCGACCAAATAAATAAATCCCCGGCAGCAGGTACCGGAGCCACGCGCGCATTCACATCGGAACTGGACGTCATAGAAAATGACAAAGCGACTATTGCTTGTGGGCTGGGAGGCGGCGGATTGGAAGCTGCTCAATCCTTTGCTGGATGCCGGGCAACTGCCCATGCTCAACCGGCTGGTTGAAGCCGGCGCCATGGGGGATTTATTCAGCACTACTCCGGCGGTGACGGCTGCGCAATGGACTTCGCTCGCCACGGGCAAACGCGCCTGGCAGCATGGCATTACCCTCTCCCGGGAACTGGCGCCCGACCGAGAAAGGCATCAGCCCATTAGCGCCACGGGCCGGTGTTGCCGACCCGTCTGGGAAATGTTGGCCGCCAGAAACCACCGCACCGTTGCGGTGGGCTGGCCGGCCACCCAGCACAGCCGTTTCACCGGCGGCAGCCTTGTTTCCGACCGTTATTCCGAACCGACGGTGGGGCCGGGAATCAAGCCGTGGCCGCCTGCCATTACCGGCACCTATGCGCCCGCGGAACTGGGTGCCACGCTGGATGCCATCCGCATGAGCCCGGAAGACATTCAGGTGGACGTCATGTCGCAATACGTCCCGGAGTGGAAGCGAATTGACCAGAAGCACGACCGTAGGCTCGGACAGTTGCGGGTGGTGCTGGCCAAGGATTTTTGCCACCAGGCCGCCGCCATCCAACTGATGCAGGCGGGCGAATGGGATTTTGCCGCAGTGCGATTTCCCGCCCTGGGGTTTTTGATCCAGATGTTTCTCGCCTTTCAAGCGCCCCAGCAGAACTGGGTGACCGAATTGGATTTCCAACTTTATTCCGGCGTCGTGGCGCAACATTGCCGGATGCTGGACCGGATGCTGGCCGCGCTTTGCCATGTAGCCGGGTCGCAAACCACTGTAATGCTGGTATCGCCCCACGGCGCGGCGCGGCCGAACCTGCCGCCCACCGGTTATCCCGCGAACAATGAGGAGGCGTGGAAAACTCCGCACGGCCTGTTTCTGGTCAGCGGTCCCGGGTTTGCCAGTGATGGCCTGGTTTATGGCGCGGGCGTCCTGGATGTTGCGCCCACCATCCTTACTAGCTTCGGCCTGCCCCTCGGCGAAGACATGGAGGGCCGCGTGCTGGTGGAAGCTTTTTCCCCGCCACCGGAAATTCTCCGCGTGCCCACCTGGGAGGATCCCGGTGTTACTCCAACTCCAGGCGCCGCCCCGGCGCCGACCGGGCCTTTGGCGGAGAAAATGGAAAGCGAGGCGCGATGGAATCTGGCGCGGTCGTATCTGGAGGCCGGGCGGATGGCCGGGGCGCTGCCGGTGCTGGAAGCGTTGTTCCGCAGTTTTCCGGAACGTGCCGACTTTGCCCATGCGGTGTTTGGATGCCAGTTGAACCTGGAACAATTGGACGCCGCCACCGCCACGCTGGAGGTATTGTTGGAAACCCTGCCGCCGGGAATTTTCCCGCTGCTGGTTCAGGCCGAGCTGGCCTGTGCCCGCCGCCAGGGTTCCCGCGCCCGGCAACTGGTACGCGAGGCGGAAAAACTGCAATCCACCAATCCGCAAGCGTTGCGGCGCTTGGGACTGCTGATGCTGCGGTTGCGGGAATGGGAGTCGCTGGGCCGGTTGGCCCAGGCGGCATTGCAACTGAACGAGCAGGAACCCATCGCCTGGCTGGGACTGGCGGAAGCCTCTTTGCGGCAGAAGAAACCGGCCGAGGCGGAGGCTGCCGCCAGCCGCGCCCTCCAATTGCAATATTTTCTGCCGGACGCCCACTTTATCCTAGCCCGGGCTTTGGTGGCGCAAAACAAATGGACCCAGGCCCGCGAAGCAATGACCGCGCTGCTCAAACTGCAGCCGGACAACAAATCCGCCGCCGGTTACCAACGCCGGCTGGGTACGGAAGACCGGCCGGAAGCTGAGCGTTGACGTAAGCTACCGGGCTCAGGCGTGGGCGTGGCCCAAAACAAACGGCAGGGTGCCCAGAGCCAGGCATATCAGGAAGAAACCGGCCGCGAGCACCATGCCCACCAGCATCCAAAGCAACAGCGCGCGAAAATAGTTTTTGCGGGTTTCGTTGTCGCCGGTGAAGGCCCAGACAATCATCATCACAAAACCCACCAATGGTATGGCCGTGACAAACATCATGCCAAACCATGACATAGTGGATACGTAATTGCGGTCGTTGCTTTCGCTCATAGGCTTCCTTGGATCAGATTCTGAGGAAAGACTCCCCCACCCGGTCACGCCAAGTCAACCGTGAATATGGTGCCGCGCCCGGCCCGGCTATTCAAAGCGGAGGACGGTGAAGGAATACGGCGGGCAGATGTAGGTGGCCGCGCCGGCGGTGTATGCCGGCTGCCAGTATTTGTAACTGGTGCGGCATTGGTCCGGAGCCGTGGCGGTGTTATGGGAATTCAACGCCCCAGACAGTTCCTCCACGCGGACCGACGGGCGGGTGGGCGTGAAACCTGACAATTGCAATTTCACCGGACGCGCCTCCCGGCCGGTATTCACCACTTGCAGAACCACGGTCCGGCCGTCCTCGCTGCGCGTGGCACTGACATCCAGATTGGAGGTATCACCTGTCAGGTCGGTCCGGACCGCCAGCGGCTCGTAATTGCGGGCAATCATGCGGGTGACATAGCCGGGCGGCTGCAACCACACGCTGCCGGGGTTGAGGAAAAGCAGTCCCTGGTCCCAGCCGTTATCGTTCTGGCCGTCCACCTGAAGGCCATTGGCGGAGGTGACGATGGGCCAGCGGCCGTCGCGCTGGGCAGTGTTGATGGCCACGGCATTCGCCAGCGCGCGGCGCTGCGAATGGTTGTTGGCATTCAATTCAAATACCAACACCCGGTGCGCGGCGCCGGCGGCTAACCGGTCGAGGGCGTCAGTATAGGACAACGCAGCGGCCAGTGAGGGATCGGATTTCGGTCCCTCGGTCCAGACATGAATGTCGAACCAGACTTCGCGGTTACATTCCTTGGTCAGTTTCAAGATGCGCGCCTGTCCGAGCAGGTTGGTGATGCCGGAATCCGCTCCGGTGAAATGCATCGGGTCCTGGATGACGCGATGATAGGAGAAATCGCCGACAACGAGGATAATCTGCGGGTCCTTGGCCCAGATGGCCCGGGCCAGCCCCTCGAACTTGCTGGCATAGGTGTCGTCCACCCGCTCCTCATTGCCAAGTTCGATGTACTTCAAATGATACGGCTCGGGATGTCCTGCCTCGGCCCGGCGCCGGCCCCAAGGGCTGTCCTCGGGACCATTGGCGTACTCGATGAAGTCCACCATGTCTTCTGGCGTTTCATTGATGTTGAAATCCGGAATGCCGAGGAACCCGGCTGCAGCACACATGTCGAGAAAATCCGGAATGCCCCAACCATTGGAGGAGTGTTCGTACCAGGTACCGGGATTAGGCGGCCGCTGATCGCGCGGGCCCACCATTTTTTTCCAGCGATACTCCTCGTGATTGACCATGGAGCCGCCATAGCGCAACACTGTGACGCCCTGGTCAATCAACCCCTCCACCACATCGCGCCGCACCGGGAGGCCCTTGAACCGGCCCCAGTCACCCGGCTCCAAGAATGCGTAGCCCACCGTCACCGAACCGGGTTGTTGCAGTTTCACCGCGAACCGTCCCGCAGCCGTGGCCGCATCGGGCGTAAGAAAGAAATCCAACCTCTGCCATTGGTTGCCGGAAGCCTCCAGCTTTTGCTCCGCATAGACTGTCTGACCATCCGCGCTTTCCAGCGCCACCTGCAATGCGGTGGGCGTGGCGGCACGCACCCACACATGGCCTTCATAAGGCCGGTCCTTCACAAAGGCCATGCCCTGGTGATTCAGTCCTTCGTTCGCGATGCCAATGGTCCCCTGCCCGGCCGTGAAGGTAAGCCGCTGGCTTTGCGTCCCAACAAAGGGTTCGTTGGTTTCGACGGTACAAACGCCGGTCGCAGTTCCCTCCCGGATGCCCGACCACATGCCGCTAACGTGGTCCGCGCCGGACTGGGCTTCCGGCGTAAACGCAAAGTCGCGGATGCCGCTGGCATCGCGCCACTGCAACTGCCGGAACCGGGCGGCCTGCCGCCAGACGCGTAATCCCACGCTACCGGGTTTGAGCGCACGCCGGGAATCCTTAAATTCCGTCACTGGTTTTCCGTCTACCAGCACTGCCAAGGTGGCATTGGTCATCTGCACGGCCAGACGAATCCATTGGTTGAGCGGCACGGGACACGGCACCTGGCGGATGGGCTCAAAGTTCTGGCGGTGAACGCCCAAAATCAAGTGTCCGGAAACATCAAGGGCGACCTCATAACCATCGAAACGGTCTGCGCCCACACCGGGGTTGGCCACGTTGAGAATCAGGCCGGCATTGCCACCGTCATTTTGCGGGAAGAAAACGTCCACGGAGGTTTCGCCATTTGCCAGTCTGGCATCCTGGGCCACCAGCTTATAGCCCTCGCCACCGCCAACTTTTACCGCATCGCCATCCTGGAGCCATTCGCCACCGTAGGCAGTAAAACCTCGGAATGGCGCGGCGAGCGCGGCTTCTTGAACACTCTCACCAAAAATCATCTGGCTGTAGATGCCACCGTAAATCTCGTGGTTCACATCTTCGATGCACGCTCCGGTAAGGTAAGGCGTCAGCCAGTGCAGGGTTTGGTCGGCATGAACCAGCACCCCGACCGGCTCGCCTTGGGCGCGGGCCAACAGACCCACAGCCCCAAAGAACATCATTCCCCACTGCATCTGGCGTTTCATACAGGTCATCATTTCAAACTGAATTGCGTTGGCCACCCTAATCTCCAGCCAACACTCCGGGCTGTCAGAACGGGAAGCGAGTATGGAACATCGTGGCGTTTGCCAGCCCGGAGTCCATGTGTTTTTTGCGCAGCAATTTTGAGATTGGTTGTCGGCAAACCGTCCGCTTTCTGCCGGCAATGTTCAAAGGAGGATCGCGTATGAAACTGAAGTCCGTCTCTGGACTATTTCCGGACTACGGAGTGAGGCGTACCGTGCCGACCCCAAACGGTGGCAGAGACAGGTCAAATTGTGCCCGACCCGCGGCGTCTTTCGTCACCGGCAGGTCGCGGAGCACCGTTCCGTTGAGCTGGATCTGGGTCGCCGCCGTGACAGGGCCGGAATACGTAAGTTGCCGTTTGGCTGGTTGCGCCGAGGGGTTGTACAGCCGGATGCAAACCTGATCCTGGGCACATTCCAGAGCCGGAACTTCCCATCCCGGACGATCCATGGAGAGCAAGGACCGGGTGGAATGGTCCGGCGCGGTTGTGGCGACAAATTCGTGCGCGAGCAAAGGCTCGTTCCAACCGGCCGAGGCCACGGCCACTCCCCCTGCTTCCCAATCGCCAGCGTGAGGCAGCAACGCGTAATGAATTTCCGTCGGACCCCGGATGGAATAGTCCCGGCCCCACAGGCCGATCCCGGAGTATTGCACCGTCAAACCCAACGGATAATTGGTGCCGTGAAGATAACTGGTGGTGTGATCGGTGAACAGCGTCATGCCGGCGTCATGAGTGACGCTCACCACATCCACCCAATGCAGAATGATGTTGTTTTTGATGCCCGTCCAGGTGTCAAAAAAAGTGTCATCCAACTCGCTGGCCGTGACGTCAAACGGCGCATCCTTGAAGACCCGTTGGCTACCGAGCTTCAGCGGAAACAGAACCTGCAGCTTCGGGCGGTCATCATAGAAGGCCTTGCGATTTTGATTTCGTTCGTAGCCGGAACCCTGCTCCAAATCCAACCCGATTCCCGGGCTGCCCTGCCAGTCAATCTTCAAACGGCAATCAATCACCGGTTCACCCGCTGCCAGCGTGATGACTTGCGTGACCGCATTGGAACCCAATGCGCCATGGATTTCCACGCGGGCCCGGAGCGGTCCTGACTCCAGAACCTGCAGCGTGGCCAATTGGTCGGTCGTGGACAGGTACTTGTCGAGTTCGTAAAAATAACCGCGCAGCTCGTTGAAAGCCCGGGGATTTTCCGCATCCACCAGTTCGCGGTTGGCCATATGTTTGGCCTGCAAACTGGACACCGCGCCGCCGTGCCGGGGATCCAAAATCATCCGGTAAAACTCATTTTCCAACTGGCAACGGCCATCTGGCAACAACTGGGCACTGACTCCACTAAAGCCGGCCGGCATTTTCTTTTCCAGCCGGTAGGTGGCATACCCCAGCGCGAGAGTCGCCGCCGGAAACAACACCTGCGTCACGCCCACTTCCTGAATTTTTTGCACCGGCACTTCCCGCCCGCCGGCATCTGTGATTCGCACCGGAGCATCACCCCAACCATCCGGCAAGGTCACGCCCACCAAGTTCGTCCGTGCATTTCCGAGGGTATTGAATACGCGGACGTAGGTATCGCCGTTCGCGACCGGAGCAGGCATCAGGCTGGCCCCGGCCTGTTGAATAAGATCATCGCTGATGGTTTTGGAGGTACCGGTCCAGGTCGTCACCTTGTCTGCCCAGGTATCGCCCCGGCGGCCATTGTAAGGAACAATCCAGCAATCGTGATGTTGCGAGAGCAGAAGCGGCGGCCACGCGCGGTCCAAGTCCGCCTGCGGCCAGGCCCGGGCCTCCCAGACCTTTGCCAGGGCGGCCATTTTTTCGGCGGTCACAATCCGGTTTTCCGCGCTGCGAACTTCCTGGGCGATGCGTTGCAATACCTGTGCCCCCCAAACCAGGCTGACCTGCACGTCTTCCTGACTGACGTGCCAGTCCTGCTGTGGGGGTTTTACTCCGACATCCTCGAAATAATTCCGCCAGGTGACATATTTCGTAGGCTGGTAAGCCCGGCTGCCATCGTGCAACCAGGGACCGTTGCGCCAGCCGGCGTCCTGCAAACACATGCCCACCGGATGCGTGATGCCGGCCGCCAACGCGGCATCGATATATTCCGGCGTGTTGTAGGCGCCGGTGGTATCCCAGGTATCGGCCACCACGAGACGCTCGCCCAAATAGCGAGGCACAGTCGGGATAGCCGTACCATCCGGTCCAATCCAGTTCACCAGTTCCCCGCCGTGCGCGCGGGTATAACCACCCCAGCAGGTGTTGGGATTTTTCAACACGGCGTATTGAAAACCGAGCGATTTTAGAATTCCCGGCAAGGCGCTGGTAAAGCAGGGTTCTTCCGAAGAATACGTGGTGAAGCGCAATCCGGGAAAATGCTGCCGCAAGGTCCGTATGCCGTACTGGAACTGCTGGATGATGCTCTCGCCCGAAATGTCCCAGAGATAACTCTGGGCGTAAGCCGGGTTCACATATTCCATGCGCGCCGTCGCAGACTGGTCGGCAATCAACTGTTTGAACTCGGCGTAATCTTCCGGCGTGTTGGTCTGGGCCCAATCCCAGGTGGCCGGTTCAATTTCCAGGTTGAGCTTCCACTCGGGATGCTGCCGCAAGGTATCCACAATGTACCGCGTAAAGGTGGGAGGATAATGTCCATAAATGCCGCCGTGAAACCCGTCCACGAAATACGCCTGCGGTGCCGCCAGCAGTGACGTCATCCCACCGCTCCAAATCAGCCACAGCCACAGCCAGCGGCTCCAGGGGGAAACAGTTCTGGCGCGGGGGGAGAAACGCAACAGCATCATGGGGCAGGAGGAAAGTTCCGCGGCGGCAACTGCTCCGGCGCCGATCCCCAAGCCTCATTCGGTTGCGGCCCCATGACAAGCTCCAGAGTGCCGCCCGCCACCACCTCGGAATGGCGGAGCCAGGCGCGTTGCAGCGGCTGGCCATTGAGCGTCGCCGACTGCACGTACATGTTCTCTGCGGAATTGTTCACTGTCTTCACCGTAAACGTCCGGCCGGGATAATATTTGGGGTCGAGCCGGAGTGTGACCTGATTAAACAACGGACTGCCGATGATGTAAATACCATCCACCGGAGACACAGGGTGAAATCCGATCGCGCTCAAAATATACCAGGCCGACATCTGACCCACGTCTTCATTGCCACAGAGCCCTTTTACGCCGGAACCGTAGGCATGGTCCATGATGGTGCGGGTCCATTTCTGCGTGAGCCACGGCTTGCCGGCGTAGGTGAAAAGGTAGGCGATATGGTGTACCGGCTCATTGGCATGGTTGTAATAATCATTCCATTTGAAGGTCAGCGGGGTCTGCTCAAAAAACTCCGTGAGGTGCTTGAGGAAATAATCGTGCCCCATCAGATCCATCAACCCCGCCACATCCTGCGGCACAAACCAGCCCTGTTGGTAAGGATTGCTTTCCACGCAGCCCTGGCCGTAGGTCGTGGCACCCTCCCACTTGGTCCACGAACCGTCGGCATTTTTGGCCCGCATGTTGCCTACGGAAGGATCATAAATATTCCGGTAGTTCAAGGAACGCGCCAACAGCCGTTGCGCATCGTTGGTCTGGCCCAAGGCTTGCGCAAAACGGCCGGCGCAATAATCAAAATAGGCGTCCTCCAGCGTCACGGAAAGGCTGCCGGGCACGAAGCCCAACTTTCGATATTCCGGCCGGTGATTGCCATTGTCGCGGTCCAGGTCCACAGTTTGCCGGCACAGTTCATATGCCTTCTGCACATCATAACCGCGAATGCCCTTAAGGTAGGCGTCCGTGAACACTGAAACCGCGGGATCACCAATCATGCAGCCCGATTCCGCCGCCACAATTTCCCAGCGGGCCAGGTAGCCGTTGCCGCTGAGTTCAGCCTGCTGCAGCAGCGAGTTGACCGTATCATTGACTACGTCCGGCCGGATGATGGTCAGCAAGGGATATTCGCTGCGGAACACATCCCAACCGCTGAAGATGGTGCGGTAGGTGAAATCTGCCGCGCGATGCACCTTGCCATCCGCTCCCGTGTAGTTGCCATTGACGTCGGAATAGGCGCGCGGGTCCAGCATGGCGTGATACATCGCAGTCGCAAAGGCCTCGCGTTGGACCGGAGTGCCGCCCGATACCGCCACCCCGGCAAAGGCGTTTTCCCAGGTGGCCCGCGCCTGCGCCCGGACCGCATCAAAATCCCAGCCAGGGATGTCGTGCTCCAAATTTTCCCGGGCCCCGGCCAAATCCACAAATGAAATGCCGGCTTTGAGCAGCACTACCTCGTTGTTGGTGGTGGCAAACTCGGAATAAAAACCCAGGTGATCCCCTTCCTGCTCGCGACAGCCGTCCAGCACTTTGGCTGCGGCCACGACATCACGGTAACGCTGGCTCTCGATATCTTCCCGCTTGCGCGACCAGCCAGCCGGAATTTCCGCCGACCAGACGCCGCAATGCGTGATGGGCTTGCTGAACTGGGCATAGAAATAAACGGTATAGTTAGCCTTGCCATCGCCGTTGCCCCAACCGCCACCTTCCGGCGGACATTTCATCCAGCCCTGGATGGTGTGATCATCCATCACCTGGACATATTGCCGGGTGGAGGTGCCGCCGATGCGGCGGGCCAGGTCAATCTGGAGGCGCGACTGGTCGTTTTGCGAAAAGGTGAACCGCAACATTCCCGCATGCGGGGCCACGGTGGCCTCGGTGCGCACATGGTAATCATCCAGGGTCACGGCATAATACCCGGCCTGGGCCACCTCGGTATCATGCCGGAAACGGGAGCGGTAGCCATCGCCGCCGCCATGAATCCCGCGTTCGGTATGCAGTTTGCCCGTAGTGGGCATCACCAGGAAATTCCCCAGGTCCCCGAACCAGCCAATCCCGCTCATGTGGGTAAAGCTGAACCCCTCAATGGTGGTGTGCTCGTGGGAATAGCCCGGCCCGTTGTCTCCGCCGGTGATGGTGTCCGGGCTCAACTGGACCAGCCCGAAAGGGGTGGCGGCGCCGGGAAAAGTTTTGCCCTCGCCGTATTCAATGCTGGTGCTCGCGCCAATCAAAGGATTGACCGAGTCCACCAGGGATTCCGCCTCCAAGCCCAGGACGTTGCCGAACACCAGCCCCGCCAGCAAAACCAATCTGCACGTTTTCATGGATCAATTTACTCCGCGTCTCTTCCGCGCCTATTCCGGTTGAACGCTCAGGGTGTAGGTGACCGGCTCGTAGGAGGCATGTACCACCGCCACCAATGCGGCGTGGATGTCTTCGCAGTCATTCATCATTTTGTCGGTCTGCGCCGCAATTTGCTCCATCGTGGCCTTGTCATCCGCCGGGCGGAACATGGTTTTGATTTCGCGCGTTTCGAAATCCTGCTTGTTAGCTACCGCCGCATCAACCAGGGCAAACCGCGCAGAGAACGGGTTTAATGGAAATTCCACCGCCAGATTGATGCCGTGGGTCAATTGCTCGCCAGTGAACACCTTGCTATAAGTGCCCCAGGTCACGCGATATTTCTCCGCGGTGGCATGGGTAACGGTCAGCATGAACCGGTTCAAGTCTTCGTTGAACGGAATCAGCGTCATGCCCGAGCGGATATTGTCGCTGTTGGTGATGTTGTCGTAACCGATGGTCGGATACCAGTCGGCGGCCATGCCGGGCGGGCCGCCAGCACAGAACGGATAGCGCGAACTGCGGATTTCAAACCCCGCACCCGTCTTGCCCACCAATTTGTGCCCGGCGGAAACGGTGAGCCGGTGGGATTCCAGGTCCAGCTTAAAGTCCGCAATCTGACCGTCCAATCCCAGCGCTTTCAAGAAGGCATAGGTCATGATGGTATGGCCGGCCCAATCGGGATGCACCGCGTCGCCGCCAGACATGGCGTAATTGGTGCCATATCTTTCCCGCGCCGTGTAGGCGGCCGTCAGCATCGGCCAGAAGACATCCGCGAAACCCACATGCTCCTGCGCGGCCACATCAATGCCGATGTTGCGCAGTTCGCAGAGGTTCTGGTTCAACGTGTCGGAGGTGGCACCGGGCTGCCACCAGGAGCGGTTGCCCACACAACCGGACGAACCCTGGATGACCCGCACTCCGGCGACCTTGAACGCCTCATCCACCGCCGCGGTATTTTTGCTGTAGGCGGCGCCAATGCTGGCTTCATAGGGACGGTATTCGTGATCGTTCATGCCGTAACAGGTGGTGGCGATGGTGGGCTGGAAGCGCAGCACGTCATTGGTCATGCGCTTCAAAAACCCGTCCGCGCGTTCCCCGCCCCAGCCAAACTGGCGGACGGTTATTTTCAGCTCCGGCGTGCACATGGTCAGATAATCCTCAATCAGCCGGGAATACTTCTTCTGCTCGGTGATGGAGTCCCCGCAAATGGCCAGCCGGTCGCCTTTTTTCAATTGCAACGCGGGCGCCGCCGGCGCCAGGACGGGATGAAAGTCCGCGAAGTAAGGAGCGTCAGGTTTGGGGGTCAAAGCGGGTTCGGCTTGCAGCCGGCCGAGCGGGCAGACGACCAGCCCGGCCAACAGAATAAGAGGAATGCGCATAGTGTCGGAGCATTTTGCGGCGGACCGAACAGACTGTCCAGAGCCAGAAGTGCCAAAAGAAGGGGGGAGTTGTGCCACACCCGCCGGAAGCCGGCAAAATAATGACGTTTGGCACATGCCTTTTACGGTCGTTGCGTTATCATCCAGCCATGACCGTTGCCTCGGAAGCCGCGCAAGCGGAGCCGTTCCGCGGGGGTATTTTTACCACCGCGTGGCCCCGCATTTTTCCGGAGGACTCCGAGGTACAGCGGCGACGCAAACGGGCCATCCGGGCCGGGCACCTGGCCATGGCCTGCATGTTGACCACCGCGCTCGGGGGACCGTTATGGCGCGATCCCCAAGCGTATTCCGCGGGCCAGACCGTTGGCCTGATCCTCGCGTCCCTTCTGTATCTGGGATGGAATCTTGCCGGCACCCGGGGCAGCGTCATCCTGACGTTGAGTAACCAGGATGTGCCCCTTCCCCTCGAAACCCGCGTGCCGCGCATCGGCGCCGTTCCTTATTTTGCCATCCAGCTCGCCCTGGCGGCGGCCGTCTATCTGATCGCCGATCGCGGGCTGGTGCCCAATCTCGTCTGGCTGGTGTTGCTGCCGCCGGTGGCCTACGCAGTATTTATGCTGGAAACTCCGGGCATCGTGGTGGTCTCCCTGCTCACCATGGCCATCCTGACCGGCAGCGCCTATCGTTGGCATGGCGGGGCGGCCGCCGGCTTTGCGGCATTGTCCTTTTCCTTTGCGATTGTCTTTACGCTGGTGTTCACCCTGCTGGCCGTGCACTCGGAGAAGGCGCGCATGGACATCCAACGCCTGGCCGGGGAACTGGGCAACGCCAACCGCCAGCTCCGTGAATATGCCTTGCGGGTGGAGGAACTGGCCGCCACCCGCGAGCGCAACCGCATCGCGCGCGAAATCCACGACAGCCTAGGGCATTACCTTACCGCGGTGAACATGCAACTGGAAGCCGCCCGCACCCTTGAAGCCAGCGACCCCGTCCGTGCCCGCGAAGCCGTGGCCAAGGCGCAGTCTTTCACCCAGGAGGGGCTGCGCGACATCCGCCGCTCGCTCGCCGCCCTGCGGGCTTCGCCGCTCGACAACCGGTCACTGGCCGACGGCCTGCGCGAACTGGTGAACCAAAACCACAGCCCGGAAATCCAAACCGAATTTCTAGTGATCGGATCACCCCGCCCGCTGCCTTCGCCGACCGAACTTTCCCTCTATCGCGCCGTGCAAGAAGGGCTGACCAATGTGCGAAAACATGCGCAGGCCAAACAGGTTGTCGTGTCTTTGGAATATCAAACCAACCAGTGGGTCCGCGTCATGGTGCAGGACAACGGGGTGGGCCTCCCGGAAGTCAACCCCGCTCCTGATAACAGCGGTTTCGGCCTGCTGGGTCTGCGCGAGCGCGCACAATTGCTCCGGGGCGTGGTTCGCCTGGAGTCTCCACCCGGCGCCGGTTGCACGCTCACCGTGGAGGTGCCGGGATGAAGTCGATTCGGATCTTGTTGGCGGATGACCAAAGCCTCTTTCGCGAAGGCTTGCGGCTGGTGCTTTCCGCGCGACCGGACTTTCAGGTGGTGGGCGAAGCCGCCAACGGACTGGAAGCTGTGGACCTGACCCAACGCCTGAAGCCGCAAGTCGTGCTGATGGATTTGCGCATGCCGCAACTCGGGGGCGTGGAAGCCACCCGCCGCATCCGGGCCGCGCACGCGGATTGCCAGGTGATCGTGCTCACCACGTTTGACGACGACGACGAGGTCTTTGACGCCCTGCGCGCCGGTGCCGGGGGGTATCTCCTGAAGGACGCGCCACCGGAGAAACTGGCCGACGCCATCCGCGCCGCCGCGCGCGGGGAATCGTTTCTGCAACCTTCCATCGCGGCCAAAGTGGTGGCGGAGTTCGCGCGGCTTTCCTCCGTCCGTCCAGCCGGCTCCCGGCTGCCGCTGGTCGAACCGCTGTCGGCCCGTGAATGCGAAGTGCTGCGCCAGTTGGCGGCGGGCAAGAGCAACAAAGAAATCGCCTCAGCGCTCGACCTTGCGGAAGGCACGGTAAAAAATCACCTCACCAACATCTTCGGCAAACTCGGCGTGCTGGACCGCACCCAGGCCGCCCTGCTCGCCCGGGAATTGGGGTTGATTTGAAACCCTGGAGGGTGACTTCGCACCGTGACTTCTGGCACATCCCACGCCGGAACAAATCAGTTAAGGTCTTCCCCGGAAAGATTCGTCGTTCACCTTATGAAGTTTTTCAAGTCAAAATGGTTTCAGGGATTGGGGCTGGCCTTCCTGGTCTTTGTACTGCTTACGGGCTGGCTCGTGGTCCGGGTGATCCATCGCGTGCCGAAAGAACTGATGGAAGACATCCGCGCCGGTCGTCTGGCCCGGAACATCAAGGACCCCAACGAGCGGTTTGAGAAATATCTCGAAGGCCGTTATGGGGACATGTCTGACCCCGCCAACCGCCAGAAAGCGTTTCTGGATTTCTTCAACCCCGAGCATATCCGCGCTCTGCAATTCCTCGTCAAGTATTCGCCGCCGGAACACCGCCAGGCCAACATCCAGGCCTCGGCGGACTGGATCGGAAATTACCGCACCAACCTGACCGAGCAGCAGCGCAGCGCCTTGAAAGCCATCCTGCTCTCCGACTCCGGCAAGGCCATGCTCAAACAGGCCACGGCGCAATACAACGTGCAGGATGTTTATTACCGGGGCGCCACCGTGCCGGTGATTTCCCAACTGCTCACCACCATTCACGAAGTTCAAAAAGCCCCATGACCGTTCCGTCACAACCTCCCGGCAACCGCGCCTTCACCCTGATCGAACTGCTGGTGGTGATTGCCATCATCAGCATTCTCGCCGGCCTCCTGTTGCCGGCCCTGGGCCGGGCCAAGGGCAGTGCGCAATCCATTGCCTGCGTAAACAACCTGCGCCAGATCGGCATTGCCCTGACCGCCTACAGCCAGGACAACCACGACCGGCTGCCCGTGTGCGCCGGCTATCTGCCGAGCCAGCAACCGACCAACCGGCCCCTCGCTACCACCCTGTTCCCGAACCAGGCCACGAACCAGCTATTCCACTGCCTCAGCGACCACACCATTTTTGACAAAGAACAGACCAGCTACGCCTGGAACTTCTGGCTCAACAACGCGCCGGATTCCGCGCCGCAATGGGCCACGGTTTATACCAATGAAGCCAGCGTCATTGTAAACGACCTGTTCGGCAGCCGCGCCGAAACTCCGATTGTGGGCGACGCCAATCCCTACCATGGCACCCGGGGCCGGACGCTGGGCAAAAATGCGCTCTATTTCGATGGCCGCGTGGAGAAGGCCAAGATTGCGAATTAGGCGGGCGTCGAAAGCCGTTGACTTCCGGACGCCCGTCATCACAGCCCGCACAATCAGTTCGGCGCCTTCTCTGTGATTAACTCCGCCACCGAGCAGAAGGGCCGGCCGTTCTGCTCGCTCAGCATGACAAACTTCAGATACCGCGCGGTCACCGGCGTCAGCGAAATCGTGGTTTCCGGATTGTCCCGGCGGAACCGGCCATGCGCCACGGCGGTCCCCCAGTCCTGACCATCCTGGCTGACGTAGATTTCGTAGTCGCGTACGTGGCCATTGTCCCCATCCTCCCGCGCCACGTAGGTCAGCGCACCGAGGCGCACCGGCTGGCCATAATCCAGCACCAAAAAGTGCGGCGGGCGGGCTTCATCCTGGCTCCAGCGGCTGTGCCAGAACGTGCCGTAATCGCCGTCAGTGGCGTGCTCGGGATCCCCTTCGCCGGACTCATAACTGCTGGCGGCAATTACCTTCGCCGGAATGGTGTGCTCGTCCAAATCCGACTCCGGCATGGCGGGCATCGTCCGCTCCGGCGCCGCCTGCCACAATCCGGCCTCCGGCAAATTCGCCGCCGTTGGCAGCAGGCGCAACCGGTAGGAGAACGTCACCGGCTCCGCCCGGACCATGTAGGGTTCGAGCGGGCGCGGTCCGCAACCATAGGAACCGACACCCAACGTGTGCGCCGCCACCACCAGTACGGTGTTGGTGCTCGGCGGCAAATCAATGGAGTATTCCACCGGCGTCATGACTTCGTCCTGGTAAGGCAGCGCCGAAGCCTGCAACAAACCATCCACCGCCTGCGCCATCAACGCCGGCCGCCCTTGGCCCGACACCGCGGCCCAGCGGATGTCTTCATGGTTGCCGCATTCCATCGGTTTCGCGTAGGGCGTCATCTGCTCGGCCACGGTGCTGGTATAGAGGCCCACATCAGAACCGCGTTTGCGGTCGGAGTAGTTTTCCATCGGCCCGCGACCCAGATAAGTGAACCGGTCGTACTGCGGCGGCAAGAGCAACCGCACCGCCACGCGCGCCAGCGGAATGCGGCGGCCCTGCGGGCGCAGGGCATTGTCCACCACGATGCTGCCGTCGCCGTAAATATTATAATTGGCGGCCAGCAACACGCTGAACCGGTTCTTGCCCTCGCCTTTCATCTGGGTTTCCACCCGGACGACGCCGGGGGACACAGCCACCGCCTTGATCTGAACATTGGTCCAGTGCAAATCATCCAGGCCATAAGCATGCCAGTCGGCATACGCCCACATGTCATCCTTCTGATGCGGCGCCCGCCACAGATGCAACCGGGGCCCGCCCCCGGGCAGCAACAGGGCCTGGCCATCGCGCATCAACTGGGAGATGGTGCCGGTAGTCTTGTCGAACTCCACCTGGAAGCCGGTACCGGACACCGTAATGGTCGGGCCGTTTTCCGCGAGTTGAACGGACGCAAGCGTGGCCGGCGCCGGGCGGGCTTTTGGCGCCGGAAGTTCAAACTGGTCCGCCGCCACTTCATAGCCTTTCCGCGCCCAGATTTCGTCGTGGTTCAGGGTGAACGAAATCCGCAGGAAATATTCCGCGCCCGGTTTGGGCGACCCGATCCGGAACGGCACGGTCACCTCCTGCTCCGCACCCGGCGCCAGGTGCAATTGCGGCAGCACCCCCTGGTCAATGACCTGACCCGCCGCGCACAGGGTCCATTCGCCCTGGAACCCGGCCAGGGAGATGAAGGCGTACTTGTTGCGGATTTTGATTTTTCCTGCCGCCAGATCTACCGGCGCCGCGGCGATCCACTGATAGACCCGCTTCATTTCCGGATAATGCGGCTTGGGCGAGCGGTCGGAGAACACCACGCCTTTGTGGATGAAATAATGGTCGTTGGGGTAATCGCCGAACCCGCCGCCGAAAGCGATGAACTGGCGCTTGGGGTCGCGCCGGTTCCAGATGCCCTGGTCCTGCCACTCCCAGATGGCGCCGCCCATCAGGGTGGGATACTTGTCGAAGACGTCGTTGTAATCGCCCAGCGAGCCCATGGAATTGAACATCGCATGGGCGTATTCGCACAGGTAAAGCGGCTTGGTAAACTCGGCATCGTTGGTGGCCGCACGGGCCAGGCTGGCGATGTCCATGTACATCCGGCTGTCCACGTCGGCGGGATTGCGGGCGCCAATGCCAAACGGCTCGTAATGCACCGGCCGGCTGGTATCCAGCGCCTTCACCGCATGCAGAGCGAAAACAAAATTGGAGCCGCCGCCACACTCATTGCCGAGCGACCACATGATCACCGCCGCGTGATTTTTAAAGCTCTGCACGTTGGCCACATTGCGGTCCACGATGGCCTTTTCATATTTCGGTTCGTGATCCAGCACGCCGTAATACCCGTGGCACTCCACGTTGGCCTCGGCATTCAAGTAGATGCCCCATTCATCGCACAACTCGTACCAGCGCGGGTCGTCCGAGTAATGGCAGGTGCGGACATGGTTGCAGTTGCCCTGCTTGAGCAGTTCCAGGTCGCGGATCATTTCCGCTTCGGTCACATAGTGCCCGGTCTCCGGCCAGTTTTCGTGACGGTTGGCGCCCTTGAGCTTTACCGGAACGCCATTAATCATGAACACCCGGCCCTTGATCTCCACTTTGCGGAAACCGGTCCGCGTGGAAATCAGTTCCTCTCCGGCGGCTCCGGAAAGTTGCAACACCGTGGTATACAAATTGGGGGTTTCCGCCGTCCATTTGGCGGGATTGGCCACCGCGTAATGCAACGTCACCGCTTTTTCTTCGCCTGGTTGCAGCGCGGGAACCTCGCCCTTGGCGGTAGCACCCGAGACCTTACGGCCCTTGGCATCATACAGAATGGCGGCACAGGTGCCGGCGGCGGTTGGCGCATCCCCATAATTCTTCACCTTGGCTTCGATCTCCACGGTCGCATCCTGGTACTGGCTGTCCAAATCGGTCTTGATGAAAAAATCCCGGAGATGCACCGCTGGCGCGCTCCAGAGGGTGACATTGCGGAAGATGCCGCTGAGCCGCCACATGTCCTGGTCCTCCACGTAACTGCCGGCAGAATACTGGTACACCTCCACCGCCAGCAGGTTGGTGCCGGGTTGCAGATACTTGGTGATGTCAAACTCCGCGGCATTGCGGCTGTTCACGCTGAAGCCCACCTTGACCCCGTTGATCCATAAATAGAAGGCGGAGTCCACCCCGGCAAAATCCAGGAATACCCGCCGACCCTGCCACTCTGCAGGCACGGTGAATTCATGCCGGTAGCTGCCCACCGGATCGCGTTCCACGTAGGACGTGAACCGGCGCGGCGGCTCGGCAAGCACATGCGGCCAGTCCTTCTGGAAGGTGTAACCGTTGTTCCGGTAAAAAGGTGTGCCGTAGCCTTCCAACTGCCAGCAGGACGGCACCGGGATTTCTTTCCAGGCGTGGTCATCAAAGTCCGGCTTGTAAAAATCCACCGGCCGCACCTCGGGGCGCGGCACCCAGTTGAATTTCCATTGGCCGTTCAGGCTGCGGCACCAGGAGGAATCGCTCCGCCGGGCGGCGAGGGCCTCGGCCAAATTTTTGTAAGGCATCAGCGTGGCATGGGCCGGCTCCTTGTTGATACCCAAACATTCCGGGTCTTCAATTTCCGGGGGCAGCGTCGCCTGGGCCAGCGCCCGCGAACCGAGGGTCAGCCCGCCCGCCACGACCAATAATCGGGCCCATCGCAGTCCAACGCCGATTCCCTGGGTAAAGCTACCGCAAATGTGTTTCATATGAGCCGGGAATCTGCCAGCAATCCGGCAGTGAAGCAAATCCGCTGTTTGGGCCAAATGGCCTATTCCGGTTGGGTCAGTTTTGTTGGGTTTGTGATTCATGGTAATTGACTTGTTTTGTGACGCCAGAACCCAAGAATGCATTCATGCGCCCCATCCATTTCTTGATTATGGCCGCCCTCCTGACTGTCGGGGTCATGTCGGCTCCAGCCCAGGTCGCCAACATTTATTCGGTCCGCGTCTACGGCGCCAAGGGGGATGGCGTGACCGATGACACCGCCGCGTTCCAGCGCGCGCTCGACGCCGCCGGCGCCGCGCACGGCGGTACCGTGCTGGCCGACCGGGGCAACTATTTCTTTGCCGGACATCTCGTCGTGCCGAATGCCGTGACCCTTCAGGGCATGTGGAAATCCGTTCCTTCGCACCTTGGCTTTCGCGACGCCAACCGCGCCAAGCCTACCGACGAGGGCACCACGTTCCTGATCACCGAAAACCGCGGCACGGAGGACGGACCGGCGTTTATCCGGCTCAATGACAACAGCACGCTCAGCGGCGTGGTGCTTTTCTACCCGTTGCAGATAAAAACCAACGTGCCCACGCCCTACCCTTACGCCATCGCCACCAGCGGCAAGAATCCCGCTGTGCTCGACGTGGAGCTGCTCAACCCCTACAACGGCATTGACGTCTCGGGCAGCGAGCGCCATTTGCTTCGTAACATATCCGGCCAACCGCTGCGCCGTGGCATCTACGTGGACAACATCCTGGACATCGGCCGCATCGAGAATGTGCATTTCAACCCGTGGTGGACCGGTGCGGACGACAGCCCGGCCTACCGGTTTGAAATGGAGAACGGCGAAGCCTTCATCTTCGGGCGCAGCGATTGGGAATACGTGCTCAACACGTTTTGCTTCGGTTACGCCACCGGCTACAAGTTCATCCACACCCCGCGTGGTGAATGCAACGGCAACTTCCTGGGCATTGGCGCGGACGACTGCTTCACCGCCGTGCGCGTGGAGCAATGCGCCCCGTTCGGCCTGCTCATCAGCAACGGGGAATTCACCTCGTTCCACGGTCCCGACCCCACGATGGTGGATGTGGTGGAAGGCAACCGCGGCGCGGTGCGGTTTTCCAACTGCGCCTTCTGGGGGCCTTGCAATCAGATTGCCAAGGTCGCCGGCCGCGGCACCGTGGGCTTCGCCGATTGCACCTTTTGCAGTTGGGACAGCAAGAACGATGGTCGCGCGGCGATCCAAGCCACCAGCGGCAGCCTGTTGGTGCGCGGGTGCGAGTTTCAAATGGACCGGCCCCAGGTGGACCTTGGCACCAACGTGACGCGCGCCGTCATCGCCGATAACATCATCCGGGGCCGGTTGCGGATTAACAATCATAGCAAACGGCAGATCAAGATTCATGATAATGCCACCGATGAGGCCGCGCCTTGAGTGCTATAAATCCGGCAGGGCAAACTTGAGCTTTGCCCGGACCGTTCCGGAGCGCCGACGGCTCGTTCGCGCGGGACGTTGCCACCGATGCCGGTATGGCGATAACGCGCCGTCACCTTCCGTTTCCAATGGTGGCGCCCGGGAACAGACGCCCGGCGAACCCCCAGGCGAACCCAAACGAACCCAATTTGTTTTGGCGTCATAAATTGATGCAAGTTGTTTTCTAACAGAGTAATAAAAATCTTTTTCGCGCCGATAAATTTGGGTTCGTTTGGTAATTTTGCCCTTTGGTGGCTGCCATCGGCGGGCAGCCAAGATAAATGCGGAATTCGGATTGCCGCCGGCGCGCACACCGGATCATCCTGCATTTTGCCTTCCTTTCTCCTCGGCCCGGAGGCCGGCTCTGGTCGCGAGTTTCGCATACCGGGGAGCATTCTAGCACGGTCATGAAAAGCATGTGGTTTAACCATTAACCAAATTTTTTGGGCCGCTTTTTACCGGCAAAAATGACACTTAAACCATTTATTCGCAGCGGGTTTAAAGTTTTAACAATCGGCAAAAAACGGCAAACGAGTTTAAAACAATTTTACGGAAATGAACCGCCACACAGCTCCAAGACACCGGGAAATGCGGAGTGACCTGGCTGAAGATCGCGGCCAATGGCACCCGGCATCTGCATTCAATTATTGCGCCCGGCGCTGGCTGTGATCCGGCAGGAAATTGGCAGCACTTTGAAATATTCATCGAATGGGACCGACTAATATTTGGCTGCGATTTGAATTCGCTGGTTTTGTACCCGGTGCCGGTTAGACTCTCCGGGTAAATGTTTTGCGCCACGCAGCCAACCGTTTGCCGCATCGCTGCGGTTCATTTCCCCTCCCAGGCAGGCAGCCTTTGCCAGAGTCGGCCATGAGGTTATTTTTTCGCGTCACCCGCCTGATACTGGCCGGTCTGCTGTTGGCCGGCGGCAGCCACTTGAAAGCCCAAGCCCCCACCGCGAAGGTGGATCCCTTCATGGGCGTGACCGGCCGGGGCAATACCGTCATCGGCCCGCAACTGCCGTGGGGCAGCATCAGCCCCAGCCCGGACACGCCCGAAGGCGGCTCCGACGGCTACAATCCGCAGAAACGCATCCGCGGGTTCAGCCAATTGCATGTCACGGGCACGGGCAGCTACGGGAAGTACGGCCAGTTTCTCCTGTCGCCGCAGATCGGGTTGAACCCGGCCGAAACCGGTCACGACTCGGATAAAGCCGATGAGACCGCCGGGGTGGCGCAATATCGCGTGCGCCTTAAAAGCTACGATATCTTCTGCGAACTGACACCCACCGCCCATGCCGCCCTGTACCGGTTCACCTTCCCCCGCTCCACCAACGCCTACGTGTTGCTGGACCTCGCCCACAACATCCCGGGCAATCTGTTCCGGGCCGGACTGGTGGAAGAGGGCGCTGTTTTCGTGGACCCCACCAATCACATTATCCGCGGCTGGGGTAATTACTGGGGCGGCTGGTCGGCCGAGGCCGTCCGGCTTTATTTTGCCTGTCGCTACAGCGCTTCCGGCACGGCTTTTGGCACCTGGAAAAACAGCAGTCTGACTCCCGGGGTAGCCACCCAGACCGGGGAACGGCGGCGCGATGGCATCGGCGCCTACGTCCGTTTTGCCACCACGACCAACCAACCCGTGCTGTTCAAGATTGCCGTGTCCTTCACCAGCATGGACCGGGCGCAGGAGTTTTTGGACCGCGAAATCCCAGATTGGGATTACGACAAGGTCCGGGACCAGGCCCTGGCGATTTGGAATGAGCAACTCGGAAAGATCCAACTCGAAGGCGCCACTCCCGATGAACAGACCATCTTTTACACGTCGCTTTACAACACCATGCGCATGCCGAAGGACCGCACGGGCGACAACCCGGCGTGGAGTTCCAGCGAACCTTACTGGGACGACCATTATTGCGTGTGGGACACCTGGAAAACCCTGTTCCCCCTCGATGTGCTGCTGCATGAAAGCATGGTGCGCGACAACGTGCGCGCCTTCATTGACCGCTACCGGCACAACGGCGAGGTGCAGGACGCCTTCATCGGCGGCAACGACCGCTATTACAAATGGACCGGGGAGAACAACCCCGAGTGGCTCGGCAACCAGGGCGGCGACGACGTGGACAACATCATCGCCGACGCCTGCGCCAAGGATGTGGCCGGCGTGGATTGGAACGCCGCGTATGACCTGATCAAGCACGATGCCGACACGGCTCGGGCCCCATCGTATCGCGCCGAAAACCGGGGTTGGGTGCCCTACCGGAAATTTCAGTTCGGACTGTACTGCTCGCGCTCGCTGGAATTCTCCTACAACGATTATTGCGCCGCCCTGATGGCCCGCAAGCTGGGGCATTCAGAGGACGCCACTACCTATCGGCAACGCAGCCGCAACTGGGAGCAGTTGTGGAATCCCGCCACGGAGAGTGACGGCTTCAAAGGCTTCATCACCCCGCGCTGGCTGGATGGCAATTGGTTGGCCTACAATCCCAAGGATGACCGCCCCGCCACCAGTCCCGGCGGCGTGGACCGGAGTTTTTACGAGGGTTCGTCTTGGGTGTATTCCTACTTTATTCCCCACGATTTTGCCCGGCTCATCACATTGTCCGGTGGCGCGGAAGCCTATTGCACGCGGCTGCAACACGCGCTGCAGGCGGAGCTGATTGATTTCAGCAACGAGCCCTCGTTCCTCACCCCGTACAGCTTCATCTACGCCGGCCGGCCGGACCTGTGTTCGCTCTGGGTGCGAAAAAATGCCGCCAGCTATACCCGCACCGGCTTTCCCGGGGATGAAGACGGCGGGGCCATGAGCGCGTGGTACGTTTTTGCCGCACTGGGATTTTTCCCGAACGCCGGCCAGGACATTTATCTGCTCAATGGCCCGATGTACCCCAAGGCGACATTGACCATGGAAAACGGCCGGCAGATTGTTATTGAAGGTGTGAACGCCGGCCCGGAAAACATTTACGTGCAATCGCTGACGGTCAACGGCAAACCCTGGCCGCGAGCCTGGCTGCGGCATGGCGACCTCAAGGAAGGCGCCACGCTCCGGTTTGTAATGGGCCCGCAACCTTCCGACTGGGGCCGCCAGGAAGTTCCGCCTTCGGCCAGCACGGAATAGGCAACATCGCGGCGCCACCGCCGGCCGTTAAGGCAGAAACTCCAGCACGCCCCAATCCTGTTGCCGGTGGAAATCCGCCGCCGGATGGGGCGAAGTGGAGGAAATCACCGGCTCGGGCTCGCCCCGGGTGTAGTCGTACCGGCTGAAGGAAAAACGCCACCGGCTGCCGACCAGTTTGGAGGTGTAATCGCAGACCGCACGGGCGGGAATGACCGCACAAACCGCCCACAACCGCCGCTCGGGGATGACCCAGGTGGTGGCGCGAAACTGTTTTTCCGACAGTACGGCGCAAGCGATGGAACCGGACTGGCGGGCGTAATCCAGCGCCGCCGCATGGGGGTAACGCAATTGCAACTGGCAGCCGTTGGGCGCCACCTGGAATTCCACGTAGGCCTCCTGGTTTTCCGGGCGCAGAAAGATTTCAAAACTGTCGCCCAGTTCCCACAGGCGCTGATTGAATTCGGTGGCCCGGGTGAAAATGTCGCCGTCCATCAGTTCCGCCCAAACCACCAGCGTGTCCTCCCGCCAGCCGGTGCGGACCAGCGCCGGGGTGAAATTCATTTCCGGCTGTTCCCGCCAGGCCTGGCGCAGGGCACAACCCGGCGCGGACCGGAAGGCGCGCCGGTTGGTCTCAAAATCGTTGTCCTTGGAAAAGCCCTCCAGCATCCGGCACTCCAGAAACGGGACCCGGATGCCGTCCACCTCGGTGGTCTGGCCGGATCCGGTCATGAGGCAATGACCGGCAGACTGGCGGCGGCCACCGCCTGGCCCACGCGCCGGCTTTTTTCATCGGGCACATGCAGCTTCACCCGCGCCGCCACGTCGGGAAATTCCGCAGCCAGCACGGCCCGCGCCCGTTCGAGCACGATATCGCCCCCCTGCCCCGTGGTTACCCGGCCCAGAATCAGCATATCCTTGAAATCATAAAAATCGGCGTAGTGCGGAATGGCGTAGCCGAGATAAACTCCGATGGTCTCATAAATCTTTGCCGCCCGCGCATCGTTGCGGGCCATCAAGGCCTGCACCTCTTTCAGCCGTTCGGGCAGCCCCAGTTCCGGCGCCAGGGCAATGCCCGCGGCGGGCAACAGTTTGTTGACCGCCTGCTGGGAAAAGTACATCGCTCCCACGCCAATGTCACCTGACCATTCATCCGCCGCCGCCGCCGGGTTGTAGTCCACCGGGGCAAACGCAAATTCGGTCAGCCAGCCGGTCATGCCGCCTTTGGGGTTCAAATAACCGGCGGCCTCGCTCGACCCCATCGCGACTCCCAGCATGCCTTCCGCGGACAACGACATCGCCCCCGCGAGGGCCGTCACATCGCCGTCATTGGCCACTTCCACGGGCACGCGCCATTCCGCCGCCACCCGGAGAAAGGTGTTTTTGGCGCGGTCAAAGGCCGCCGGCGGCACCGCCCGAAACAGCGAAGCCACCATGATTTTGTTGTTCACGACAACCCCGGCCGAGCTGCCGCCGATGGCATCCACGCGCGGCAATGCCGCCGCCGCCTTTTTTAACCCGGCCTGGAGGTGTTGAAAATGATAATCCGGATCCGGCTGGTCCTTGGGATTCCAGGGAAATTCGTCGCTGTAAACCACCTGGCCGTCCTGAACTGCCGCCACCTTGTAATCGCTCGCCCCGAGATCAAAGCCAATCCGGCAGCCATCCAGATGCCCGCCCAGCGCGGCGCTGATTTCGCGTTCCGCCGGTACCGCCTCCGGCGTGGTGCCCACCACGGCGAACGGCTGCTCATACACCCGGCTCATCAGTTGCACATCAAACGCCCGCCCGCCGGTGGCGGAATATTCCCGGCGGATGAACTCGCCCACCGCGGCCGGACCGCCGACATAGATTTTCCACCCGCCGCGGGCCCACAGCAGAAACTTAACAATGCGCTCGGCGTAGCGTAATGTTTCGGCATCCGCTTCCGGACGCACCACTGTTTCATACCGGGAAACCAGTCCATTTTCCCGTTCGATGCCCAGCACCAGCGGCACCGCCCGCCCGGAGGCTCGGGTGGCGGCCACATATTGGCGGTTGAACAAGGCTGCCGGCAAAAAACCGGGGTCGAGGGGTGCGGGAATTTGAAGCGCCATGGGATTACTTCTGGAATGGATCCGGGTCCGGGTTGGTGATGGAGGCATGCCGGTAGTTGATGCCCAGTTCGTCGAACCGCTGCGCCTGCACCCGCAGCCGCCGGATGAAATCATCCCAGTTGCGCGCGTCCTGCGGCGACCAGGTAATCTCGGCGATGGCGCATGCCCGGGGGAAAAGCATGTACTCCGCATGCTGGAACGACGCCACATATTCGGTCCACAAATTGCCCTGCGTGCCGAGAATGTGCGCCGCCAACGCAGCCGGCACATCCGCCGGCATGGGATTGAACGAGTACACCTTGTTCAACAACAGCGGCCCGGCGTAGTTGATGGCGCGGGGTTCGGAATCCAGGTTGGTGGACTGGTAAAAATCCAGGTAGCAGAATTTGGTGGGCGCCATGATGACGTCATGCCCGGCGGTGGCGGCTTCCTTGGCGCCGCCAATCCAGTCCATGACCGTGGCATTTTGCGGCAGGCCGCCTTGCAGAATTTCGCTCCAGCCGATGATGGAGTGGCCGTGGGCGCTGACAAATTTTTCAATGCGGCGGATGAACCAGCTTTGCAGTTCCTCCTCGTTCTTGAGGCCTTCCCGTTGCATCAACGCCTGGCACTCGGGAGATTTTTTCCAGGTATCCTTTTCCACCTCGTCCCCGCCGATGTGAACGTATTTGCTCGGAAAGAGCGCGAACACCTCGGTCAACACATCTTCCAGGAACTGGAACGTCTTCTCATTGGCCGGGGAATAGACGCCGTCGAACACGCCCCCCTTGAGTTGGGGCGAGAAGGGGCCACCCGTGCAACTGTATTCCGGATAGGCCGTGAGCGCGGCGGTGGAATGGCCGGGCATTTCGATTTCGGGAATGACGGTGATATGCCGGGCGGCGGCATAGGCCACCACTTCGCGGATGTCATCCTGCGTATAAAACCCGCCATAACGGCCGTCCGGCCCGTAGGCGGTGGTGGCATTGGAGGGAAAGTCAAAACCCACACCGGCCCGCCACGCCCCGACTTGGGTGAGCTTGGGATACTTCTTGATCTCAATGCGCCAGCCCTGGTCGTCGGTGAGATGCCAGTGGAAGCGGTTCATCTTATGAAGCGCCATGGCATCCAGCAGCGTTTCCACTTCCTGCTTGGTGAAGAAATGGCGCGCCACATCCAGCATCAGCCCCCGCCAGGGAAAGCGCGGCCAATCCTGAATGTTCACGCACGGCAACTGCCAGGCGACATCCGCCGCCGGCGTGCGGGCAAATATGGCGGGCGGGAGCAACTGGTACAGCGTTTGCATGCCATAAAACAAACCCGCGTCGGTTGGGGCACGAAGCACCACGGCATCGGGCGTCACGGTCAACTCATAGCCTTCCGTACCCAGCGCGGAGTTGGCTTTCTTGGTGGTCAAATAAATTGCGCCCGCGACGGGCTTGCTGGAGAAATGCCGCGTCTTGAGCGGCAACGGATATCCGGTGCCCTGGCGCAGCCGGGCCGCCAAAATTTCCCCGGTGGCCCGCGAGGTGGCGTCCACATAGATGCAGGTTTTGGCGGTGAGCGGGAAGCTGCCGGATTGCAGTTCGAGTTTTTGCGGTTGCGGGATAATGGCCGGCGCCGGCAGGTCCGCGGCCGGCACCGTCTCAACCAGCAACCCGCACATCAGCAAAACCGCAATGGGAAGGATGGATTTCATGTCAATTTGAGTTCGCATGGGATTGTGTCTTCATTTGGCCCCTTCAAAGTGCGCTTCAATTTCCTCCAGAGTCTTGCCCTTGGTTTCCGGCAGGAAAAACATGGCGGTGACAAAGTACACCACCGTGCAGCCGGCAAAGGCAAAAAATGTGGTGGCATAACCATATTTGCCCACGGTCGGCAGGAAGGTCGCAGCGATGGCGGTGGAAACGGCCTGGTTCAACAGCAGGGCAATGCTCATGCCGTTGGAACGAATGCGGGTGGGCATCAACTCCGACAAGGCCAGCCAGACGCACACTCCCGGTCCGACGGCGAAAAAGGCCATGAATACAAACAGGCAGATCGCCACCAGCCAGCCGCTTTGCGCGCTGGGCACCGGCGTGACGAGTGCATTGTCAATTTTAAGCGGCGCCAGGCGAGCCGCATCCAGGTTGGCGAAGGGATTGGAGAAAAAAGCCACCACCTTGTTGGCCGGCACACAGCCCGAACGGGAAATTTCCAAAGGTTTGGCCGTGGGATCGGTGGAACAGGCCACGGGAGTCGCCGCATGGAAGTCGCCATACGAATAAATCACCACAAGTGAGGACGCGCCGGTGGCCGCACTGTCCCCCAAGAGTTTCGTTGCCATTTCCGAATTGAAGCTCAGGTTCAGGGTCTGGTCCGCGGTCACCATTTGCTGGACGGCCTCCCGGCAATCCACCCGCAGTTTTTCCGTCTGCCGGAAGACCAACCCCGCCACTACCAGCGAAATAATGATGCCGCCGCTGCCGAGCGAGAGTAGAAATTTGCGCCCTTTGCGATCCACCAGCACCACCGCCACCATGGTGATGAGTACATTGACCACCGTAAAAATGAGATTGCCCAGGTGCGCCTGAAAATCCGACAGGCCGGCCTGGATAAGAATGGTGGCATTGTAACCGATGATGGAGTTGATGCCGGTGGCCTGGTTGCAGGCGAGAATGATGCACGCCAGGAGGAAAGGAATGACGTATTTCCGGCGCAACAGGGAATCTTTGATTTTCTCCCCGGTACTGGTTTTCTTGCTTTGTTCGGCCCGGACGGTTTCGGCCATCTCCTGCAATTCCACCTCCGCCTGGGCGGCGGTGCGGGACCGGAGCAAAGCGGTGCGCGCCGCCTCCGCCTGCCCCCGGCGGAACAACCAGCGCGGTGATTCCGCCACTATCAGGGCGCCCAACACAAACAACACTCCCGGAGGTAACGAGACCCAAAAGATGCTGCGCCAGGCGGAATCCTTGAACGCGAACAGTTGGGCGGCATCGCCCAGCTTGCTCACATCGTCCACCCGTTTGCTGAAATACAGACTGATCAGCGTGGCGGCGAAAATGCCGAAGGTCAGCAGCCATTGAAAAATGCCGGTGCCCTTGCCCCGGTTCGCCGCGCCCAGGCATTCCGCCAGATAGAGCGGGATCACGACTCCGATCAATCCGGCGCTGATGCCTTGCAGCAGGCGGCCCAGGATCAACGGGGTGTAACCGTGCGAGAGGGAGATGACCGGAATGCTGATGACAAACAAAATGCCGCTCAGCACCATCAGTTTTTTACGGCCCATCCAGTCCGCCAGCATCCCGGCAAACAGCGTGGAGATGACGCTGCCCAACAGGACCGCGGCCACAATGAATGAGAGCTGGCCGGAGTTCAGGCCGGAGGTGGCTTCCAGATACGGCAGCGCTCCGGAGATGATGCCCACATCCACGCCATACAGCAGTCCGCCCAGGCCAGCCACAAACAACAGCAGGCGATTGTAGTTGGTTTGGGATGCCGTCGCCGTTCCCGTTGCGCTCGCGCTCATAGTTTGTCTGGTTTCGCTCCTGAGGTTCTCATTCCGCTCCCGCCTTTTGCCGTTCCCCGAGTCCCAATTTACGCAAAATCCTTTAAAAGTGTTAAACTGGTTTTGCGGCATGTACCGGCAGGCCCAAAAGCTTCACCGGATCGTCGTGCATGCCGATTTGCCGGCCGCCGGTCCAGGTGGACTGGGCCTTCCCGTGCTCCCACCGGCTGAACTTGTAGAGCGTGGCCAGCAGGAACTCCGGCGCCGCCCCGCCCTGCCCGCCGACCAGTTCCGCCCCGCGCCGGACGTTGTCCTGCATCCAGGCCGGCATGCGGAGATGATAGGGGTTGCGCCGCACCTCCTCCACATGAAAGGACAGCGCGGCGATCAGGTCCGCCACATCCGCCACGCTGGATTCCACCATCAAATTGGGATCGGCCATCTGGCCCCAAAATTCCGTCTCCACCAGAAAGCAGGAGAAGTCGGCGGGCAGCGACCGCAAGGCATCCATCACGAGATAATGCGTGCCTACGTGAGTGCTGTTCCAGTCCAGTTGGTGAGGAAACAAGATGGCCTCAGGCCGGTGCTGAAGCAGCAATCCGGCAATGCACTTCACGGCGGCAGCCCATTGTTCCGGGTGGCCCGCGCGGGTCTTGGGGTTGATGCCTTGCAAACCGTTGGGAACGGTGGTTTGCAATTCAAACCCGATCCAGTCGCAGGCATTCCGCAGTTCCTCCAGGCGCGGCAGCTGGCGGGCGGGATTGCTGCCCTGGGTCACGGCCACATTGACCACGCGCCGGCCGGATTCCCGCATCAGCCGCAACGCCAGCCCGCCGATCAGGCATTCGTCATCCGGGTGCGGCGAAAATACCAGCACCTTCGGGGCGTCGGCCGCCGGGCGCGGGTGCTGATGAGGAGGGATATTGCCCAAGGGCAATTTTTTGGCCGAGTCGGCCAGTTCGGAAACAGCGGCAACAAACGGATAATACGGATTCATGGACATTCCACAGTTACAGCATTCCACTCCCCGGGATACGGTGGACGGGGCGTATATTGCATGGCTCAGTCTGGGAGTGAAAGCTTCATTTCGACAACCCCCCTATTCGGGGTATTTGTGGTCCGGCCAATCCCGGAGTATGCTGCCGCGGCAATGATGGGAGGTGTCGCCAGCTCACTGACAACGCCGCCCCGCAACTCATGAACCTGATTATTCATCCGGATGCCGCGAGCGCCGCCAACGCCGCCGCCGCAATGATGGCCCAGGCGCTGGCAGCGCATCCTCGCCTCGTGCTTGGCCTGGCCACTGGCGGCACGGTGGAGCCGGTCTATGCCCGCCTGGTGGAACTGCATCGCCAGCACAGCCTGGATTTCTCCCGCTGCCGCACCTTCAACCTTGATGAATATGTGGGCTTGCCCGCCCACCACCGGAATTCCTACCGGCATTTCATGAACGAACGCCTGTTCTTGCAGGTGAACCTGGAACTGGCCAACACGCATTTGCCTGATGGCACGGCCCCCGACCTCAGCGCCGAATGCCTCCGCTACGAATCCGAAATTGCCGCGAGTGGTGGCATTGACCTGCAACTTTTGGGCATCGGCCAAAACGGGCACATCGGCTTTAATGAACCCGGCGCGGAACTGGATTCACGCACGCACGTGCAAACCCTTTCGGCGACCACCCGCGCGCAAAACTCGCGGCTGTTCACCGCGCCCGACCAGATGCCCGCCCAGGCCATCACCATGGGGCTGGGCACCATCCGGGATTGCCGCCAATGCCTGCTGCTGGCTACCGGCCGGGAAAAGGCCGGCATCATCCGCCAGACCCTGACCAGCGCGCCGACCCCGGCCATTCCCGCCACGGTCTTGCACGAGCATCCCGATTGCACTGTGATTTTGGATGCGGCCGCCGCCAGCCAGCTTGAGGGCCTGCAACTTCCCGGCGTTGCCCTCCTGACCAACCAGTGGAAATGAAATTGCCGCCCGCCGCCAAATCGGCAAAACTCCGGCACCATTGCAGCGAGAAGCCATAACCCAGCGGGCGGCTTCCCGCGGGGACACCACGTTTGATGTCATCGAAATCCGCCAAGTCGAAACAGCATTCCGGTTTGCCTCCCGCCCCGCCCGCGGTCGCCGCCAAAGCCGCCCCGGATTATTGGCGGAATCATTTGTTCACGCGCCGCTATCATTTTCCCGGCTCCGGCACCGCGGAATCGGATCTCGCCATCCGCATTGACCATGAAGGCGCCGGTTGCTTCTTTCCCCTGGGCACGTGCGACCCGGCGGCAGCCGCGGCCCTGGCCGTTCAGATTTATCGGGTGGTGGCGGAGCAAGGCTGGGCCAGCGCCAGCCGGCAATTTTCGCGGGAACTTGTCATCAGCTTCGAATGGAGTTCCAACCCCGTGCTCTGGACCTATACCACCATCCACACCCTGGTGACGGCCGGACCAACGATTCAGGGTTCCGCCCCGAAAGCCCGCGGCAAAACGCAGCCTGTCCTGATTTTGGAAACGGACGCCGGCATCCGGCGGGCCTTGGGTTGGTGTCTTGACCAACAAGCCGGGTTCACCGCCGTTGCCTGTGAATCTCTCGAGGCCTTCACCGCCGCCCGCAATCTGCATCCCACCTGTTTGGTGCTGTTGAATCGCACCCTGGCCGACCGAGTGGGTGTCAAAGCGCCCGGCAGCCTCGCCCCGCTCCGTCCCGGCGTGCTCGCGCTCACCTATTCGGTGCATGGCGACGGCGACCAGATGTTTGTCTCCACGCCCGGCGGCGCCGCCGGCTACCTCGTCAAGCGCGTCAAACCGGACCGGTTGCTGGAACCGATGCTTAACCACCTGGGGCAAATTGAACTCGAACCGGAAAACCAGCAGCCCCGGCTGAAAGCCTATTTTCTGGAGCTATTGCAGCCGCCTGCCAATCCGGACAGCTCCACGGTGGCCAAGCTTACCCCCCGCGAACGCGAGGTGCTGCACCTGCTCAGCAAAGGTTGCGTGGACAAGGAAATCGCCTCCGCCCTCGGCATCAGCGCCTGGACCGTACACGAACACATCAAGAGCATATTCGCGCGGCTGCAGGTGCGCACCCGCACTGAGGCTGTCGTGCGCTACCTGGAAAAATAAACCCGACCGGGCATCCCGCGGAATGACGCTCACCCAAACAATAAAAAAATGGCTCGGCCGCAAGGAAACTCCGGAGCACTTGCGGCGCGGCACCCTCGGCGAGCGGGCGGCGGAAAAACAATTGCGGAGGCAGGGGCTCAAATTTCTCACGCGCAACTTCCGGTCACCGCGCGGAGAAATGGACCTCATCTTTCGCGACGCCGATTGTCTCGTTTTTGTGGAGGTTAAAACGCGTTCTTCCGGAGCCTGGATCCGCCCCGCCGCCGCCGTGAACGCCCGCAAAAAGCGTTTGCTGTCCCAAACTGCGCTGGATTATTTGAAGTTGCTGGACCACCCGCAGGTGAAAATCCGGTTCGACATCGTGGAAGTGCTGCTCCACGACGGCACCGTCACCGAAGTGCGGCACCTGCCGAACACCTTCAGCCTAAGCCCGCCCCACCGCTACGGTTGAGGCACGTCGCGTCAGTATTCGGCGCGATTTTCCTCCGCCACCATTTCCAGGTCATAGCGTTGCTTGCAACTGGGGCACATGCCGTGCGTGGATTTGATGTTGAAGCTGGCGTCGAAGTAATCCTCCACCCGCATCCATTTGTCGTCATGGCAGATTTGCCGGCACCAGGCGCACACGCGGAGAAACCCTTCCAGGTAGTGCAACCGCTGCAGCAAGCGGCGGGTGAAGACCATGACCGCCACCCCCACCAGCACAATGAAAAAGCTTTCAAGCATGGCCTCGCGCCAGTTGGCATGCGTGCCGCCGCCAAACAACCAATGCGGCAACCCCAGCAGTTCGTCCAACCAGGAGAGCGTGATCAGGGAGGCAAAACCCAAAGCTTCGTACCATAGAATCCAGCGACCTTTGTTCCGATCTTTCATAACAACAGCAAGCCGGCAGAAAAAATTTGGCTCCAAAAAACAGCCTGATCATCGGGGTCAAGCGGGGGACAACAGTGCGCCAACCGGCAACTTCAATAGGTTAGAACACCGCCGCGGAACAAAAGTTCAATCTTACTGCGCCGCTGCGGAACAAGTGCCGGGAGCTGCACGCTGCCAAGAAAATCGTCTTGGCGCGGACTGACACCCACGGCTGCCATAAAATGAAAACCGTCAAAACGGCCACGCGATCATGATCAAAAGCTGAAGGAACACCCTTCCACGGCACGGTATCAGGCCATGGTAAACGGCTTATTTATCAGCTTTCCGCACCATCCGATCCACCTCCTGGTGGAACTGCTCCGGCGACCGTTTCCGCTCCCGGAACATCAGTTTCTTGACGTCCGGAGCCATCTCCGCTGCCGCGTCCAGGGCAGCATTGGGCACCGGAACCAGAACTCCATTGGTGCAGACAAAGGCGTCCACCACGACGCCAGCCGGGCTGAGAATGCCGGCATATTTCAGTTGCCGCGCCGCGTCATACTCAACATCCAGGGCAAAGGGACTGCCCGCTTCCGTGGCAATGCTGCTGCCCTCCGGCGAAACCGCCAGTATTCCAACCCGGGCGCCGGCGTGATATAATTGTTGGACCTGCATCCGCGTCACCCCGCCTTTGACATCTGCGCTACGGATCAGGTTGGTCTAGCCGTTGCGGGTAAAAATGTCCTTCAGCAAGATGCTACCGGAATCATTCGTTCTCACGGTGGAGACAATCTGGATGCCGGTATCTGCGGCGAAGGTCGAGAAGCAGGATAAAATCAAAGCGAAGAATATTTTCATAACGCAGGGTCTGGGGGTCCTTCAAACGTAATTTTGTTCAACCGAAGTCAGCGGTAAAAAAAGCGGATCGGGCCTCTTCACGTCGGTCCCTACTTTATTGAATGGGGCCAGGCGCCCCCGGTGGACGGGATGCCGTTGGGTCCGAGACTGGGTGCGGCGGCGCTTTGGGAATCACGTCTTTCACGAACCAACTGACAATCCGATCCGCATTGCAAATACAAATGATGCCCCCGGCGAGATGCATCGCGATGCGCAGCAGAATCAGATAAGCATAGCGGGTGAAATGCACATAAGGCGTCAGATAGTCCAGCAGGTAAGTGGCGGATAAAAAAGCGTAAAAAAACAGCCACAGGGCCTGCAAGCGGATCATGAAAACGGCAAACTGCCGGAAAGTCATCCGTTCCCAAAAACGCTGTTCCTCTGGGGAGATGATGTGCCCGAGTGAGTCCGGCGAAGCACTGACAAAGGTGCCGGTGCTGCAGGACGAACAGCAGATCGCCACGTCGGGATTTTCCAAACCACAGTTGGCGCATTTTTTCATAATGTTCGAAGCTCTTAATGATCATTAGGCCACATGCCTCCCGCTATTGCACATCATATCTTGCCACGATGGCTTCCATTTTTTTACGCAGGCCGGGACGGGCCCAGATAATGACCTCCGGCGACGCGTTTGCGCCATCATCTCGCATCGAAACATATCCGCCGGTATCAGCCTTGGCCAATTCGTGGCTCAGGGTCTTCCAAGCGGCACTATTCGGCGTCAGGTGCCGGATCGGCAACATAAAACGCTCAAAATAGCCCAAAGATGTCAAAGCGGCCCGATGCTGCTCAAATGAAATGCCGGAGGCATTCTCCCCATGGCTAATCCTGGCCCACGCTGCATCCATCCTCTGCTTATGATAGGCCACGGCAATGTCGTGCCGGAAAAAAAGCGCCCCTGCCGCGACGATGCACAGCGCGCCAATGGCAAGCCAGACAATGTAAACTTTGCCCGATACACTCGGCGAATATTTTGCGGTGAATGCTGCCATAAACGCATGACGCCTACCCACCTCAACCCAGCCCAGCCAGCCCCGTTGACCCGAACCGCGACAGCGGAACCGAATGCGCCAACGGCTCCAGCGCGGGAATGGGCTTGGCGCCGTCAGTGGTCATGGCCGGCATAGATCCACATCGGCTCGGTTTTACCGGCCCGCGCGAACCCGCACTTGCGATAAAAATCCACCGCGCGCCCGTCCGCGGTGAGCATGTGCTGATGAAACCCCGCGTAACACGCCAGGAGCATCCGCATCAAGCGCGAGCCTATCCCCCGGCCCTGGTAATCGGGTAGCACAAGCAAATGCGGATAATAGACGACGAGACACCCGTCCGAAATGGCATTGCCGAGTCCCACCAGTTTGTTGCCATCCCAAGCCGTGACCAGCGAATGCGACGCGCGCAACGCCTGGAGCAACAATTCCGGCTTCTCCGCCGACGACCACGCGTTGGCGCGGTAAAGCGCGACTACTTCCTCCAACGGAAGGTCGCGACTCTCGCTGTATCGAATGGGATCAGAAATCATAGGTTGGCAGGTTGTCTTGTGATTTTAAGCAACACCTGGCGCCAGTCAGAGCTCCTCACGTCGGCTCCTACTTGGTTAGAGAGTGTCAGGCCGAGTTTTTAATGAACCGGAAATGCTCCTGAAAATATTCCGCCGCCACCGAGAGCAAGTATTCCTTGTAGCGCGGGGTTTCGCGGATGTCCTGGGGCACGAGCTGGTCATGCAGTTCAGCATAACGGACTGGCAGAAAGTAAACCACCGCCGGCAGCGTACTTCCCGCATCGGCCACTACCCGAACCCGCTCGCCCGCGGAAAATTTGCCGGTTCCGCTGAAGGTGATGGGCGCGGTGAACAGATACTGGATCTGCACTTCGCAGCCGGCAACGACCTCCCAAATCTGGCCTTGCTGCGGGATTGGTGTGGCAGAATTCATGTTTCAGATTGTGCGATGTTCTCCCGTCTCGAAGGCAGTCAAAAGCATGCCGCTGACAACCGCGCCGCCCACGTCGAATTCGCGGCGGCACTTGAATGCAGTCATCGGATTATAACTTGCGCCCCTGCCAGGGCTGGACCAGTCCTTTCGGGCTCATCTGGCCGCTCGCCATATCCCAAGGCTCAAACTCCGGCCGCAGCCGGGCTTTACCGGTGAGAATTTTGTGGCGCATGTAAAGATACCAGGGAAACGCCACCACCCAAAACATCGAACACAAGATGCCCAGCACGACCGGACCGTAAGAAATGCCTGACTGATATCTTCGCAGCTGAACCTGCGCTGAATCCAGGCCAGCCCAAACAGAAGTCCCCACAATCAATTGGATATAGAGATTGACGCCGGTATAAGCGGCCAGGACACCGCACGGCACGAGCAGCCCGATGGTCAGCAATATGACCTTCCAAGTCTTCATAATGGGGTAATGCGTCCGTTGGCCTGCTTCGGCAAAGATGCGTTACGGCGGATAAAAACGCAAGCACGATGCAGGCGCGGATGGGCTGAAAAGCAATCAGACCTCAGCCTGCCCTGACGATATCCACCGAGATCTCCACCGCCGGCACGGCGCCCCGGTTCTCCAGCCAGTGCGTGGTGTTCTTATCCTCGGGCCAGCCCACGCCCGGACCGTAATCCGTGGCCACGCCATTGCGATGGTCGGTAATCGTGCCTTGCAGGATATAGACCATGCCCGGCCGGTCCTTGTGGTCATGCACTGGCCCAAAGACACCGCCCGGCTCAATGGTCACCATTCGCATGCGCAGTTGGCGTCCCGCCATGCCCGCGATTTCCGGGCCGAGGTCCAGTGCCGATAGTAGCTTTACTGTGACCCCTTTCGTTTCCAGGGGCGCCGGTTCATTGCTCATGGCTTTCTCCTTTTTTGTGGATTGCGGCAGTCAACAAGCCCTAAGTCTCACTCCTCTTGCCTATCTCCATCCATGCCAATGGATTTTGTCGGGCAACACTCAGCCGCTAACTGGCATTGATGCAACTCTTCAGCCGTCCCTGGCTGCTCGAAAACATAAGCCCAACCTTGCTCCGGGCACTCGCAAAAATTACCCGGGGCGGTCTGGTCACACAACCCACAATAAATGCACGATGAATCAACGTAAAATTGACCGGGCACATTCTGCGGAACTTTTGTGATGAATGATGCCATAAATGAAAGTTCGCCCTAACAATAACACATCATCGACCAGGGCTGCGAACCGCGACTTCGGAACGGTTAGCTTCGATGTGCGATATCAGGCATCACCTCAGCCTTTGCATGATTTAAGTGATTGCGCGCCGCCATCATTGCCGCAACCGGGCCAATGAGCGGAACTAAGAAACCAAGGATGCTCCAGCCAAGCCCCGCAAGACCGCGAATGGAGCGGGCAATCCGGAACAGGGCAACCACCCATAAACACAAATGCAGTACCAGAAGCATTTGTAACACAACATGACCACCATCAATGCCAAACTGGGCGTTAAGATCATTCATAACAATGCTCTGCTTCGGTCTAACATATCGCTGCCTCCCACACCAGACACATTCCGAATGCAGCCAGCCTCCGCCTTCATTCGCTGCTTGTTAACCTTGGCGTAAGCGCAACGAAGCAAACAATACCTGTTACCATTCAATACACCTCATAAATTCCCTCGGCCACCTGATCGGAACCACGGTAGTGGCTGCCGGACATACCGTCCCGGACTGACTGGGGCCGATAGCTCTCGGCATTGGGGCCGCAGGCTACCTCAAGTCCGAAATAAGGGATAGAATGTCCGCCCGTCGCATGCGCGCCAAATATTTTGATGCGCACCACGGCGGCCGGCAATCCATCCTTCGGCAAGGTAAGTTGCGGATAGTAACGAATTTCGCGCGGCTGCAAGGCGAGGATGGAGGATGGCAGAGAACCATAATCGAGATTTGTGACATAATACCGCTGCGGTTCCGTTTGCGGATTCGGATAAACCTGGACGTTGGATCGCGGCGGAAACCATGACAAGCCGTTGGGATAATTCGTTACCAACGACTCACAACCCGACCGCACCGCCTCCCATCCACCGGCACGCTGAACCCGCTTAAAGACCTCCTGGCGCTGCTGCCGACGCTCCACCGAACGCGGCGGCCACAAGCCCGGATTTAATATGCCCCAAATTGCCAGAAAGCAAACCAAAGCCAAACCTCCCCAGATCGTGTGAAGCACAGGATGCTTCTGCATCTGTCCGGCAACCTTGGCAGAAAATGGCGCCACAATGAGCCTGGCCACAAATAGCAGTGTCGCCAAAAAACAACCCAGCACAGCCAACGGCAAGAGGAATTGCAGAATAGTTTTCATTTGCAGCATTGCCCACAAATTATCAGAATGCCGCGCGCAAAATAAATACGCGTAATAGGTTTATTTCAAATGACCTGCGCACCAACCTCCACCTTCATTTGCAGTTTGTCAACCACAACCCGGCGAACTCAAGCAGCGAGGCCAAGGGGTCCGGGTCGCGCAACAGTTACATTTTTTTGCGCTCTCGGGGTGCTTTCGTGGCGACCTCTCTTGCTTCTCCTTCGTGCCTTTTCGGGGAATTCGCGTCTCCGATGCCCGCATCATTTCCAGAGTTGCCGCCGACAGGAAAAACGGCTATTGCTCGGGCAAATGAACCGCTCGCTCGCTTCCCGCCCCGGTTGGAATTGGTTGCTGTTGTCATTTCCCCTGGCCCTCGGTTTGGGGACGCCCGCCCGAGCACTGGCCGCCGATCCACCGGCGGAAGCCTCCAAGTTCCCCTGCCCGGAAAGCGAGATCCGGCATTACACCGCTTATCGCGTCACCGAGCCGATCAAGATTGACGGCAAACTGGACGAGCTGGCGTGGCAGCACGCGCCGCTCTCGGCCCGCTTCGTGGACATCCTCACCGGCCAGCCAGCACTGCACAGCACGCGCGTTTCCATTTTGTGGGACGATAAAAACCTGTATCTCGGCTATCACATCGAGGAGCCTTTCGTTCACGCCAAGTTCACGAATCACAACGACACGATTTATTACGACAACGACGTGGAGTGCTTCATCGCCGGGCGCGACGCCTACTACGAATTTGAGATCAACGGCTTCAACACGTGCTACGAGGTGTTCTTCGTCTGGGATGACGCGTATGAGTCGGGCGGCTTTGCGAGCGCGCCGGAATTTGCCCGGGACAAAATGGTGCCGTTCAACGGCGTGGGTTTCACCAACCACCCGCGCGGCGGCCGGCTGGGCAATTTTAACTGGACGTTTCCCGGCAAGCAGACGGCGGTGTTCATTGACGGCACGGTCAATAACGACACGGACCACGACCGCGGCTGGACGGTGGAGGTGGCGTTTCCGTGGGCCGGCATGAAGTGGCTGGCCAAGGCGGATAACCGGTCCCTGCCGCCCCAGAACGGAGACGTGTGGCGCATTGATTTCTCGCGGTTCAACACCTACAAGGAAGCGCCGCCGGCCAAGGATTCCGGCGGCTGGGTGCTGAGCCCGCATTTTGTCTGGGACTCGCACATCCCGGAGTGTTTCCCCTACATCGAATTCTCCACCAACTCCGTTGCCGATCTCAAACCGAAACCGCCGGCCAAGCCGTAGCTCAATAGCCACCAAATGGCGACCGCTCACCAAGCGCGGGCGTATTGCGGTGGCGGAGTAATTTTGTAGCCCAGCGCCTTGGCGGCGTGCGCTGGCCAGTACGGGTCGGCCAGCATCTGCCGCGCGAGCAGCACCACATCGGCCTGGCCGTTGCGAATGATGTCGTTCGCCTGTTTGGGGTCGGTGATAAATCCCACAGCGGCGGTGGGCATGCCGGTGTCCTTGCGGATGCGTTCGGCAAACGGCACCTGGTAGCCGGGCACGACGGTGATTTTCGCATCCGGCACCACTCCGCCGGAACTGCAATCCATCAGGTCCACGCCTTCGGTGCGGAGAATTTTCGCGAGGGCAATGCTTTGCTCGATGTCCCAGCCGCCTTCCTTCCAGTCAATGGCCGAAATCCGGACGGCGAGCGGCAGGCGTTCCGGCCAGACCTGGCGCACCGCCCGGGCGGTGTCGCGCAGGAGGCGGATGCGATTTTCAAAGCTGCCGCCGTAGTCATCGATGCGCTGGTTGGCGAGGGGCGAAAGAAATTCGTTGAACAAATAGCCATGGGCCGCGTGCAATTCGAGCCATTCAAATCCGGCAGCGAGCGCGCGCCGGGCGGTGGCAACGAAATCATTTTGGACGCGCTGAATATCCGCAAGGGTCATGGCGCGCGGCACCTTGGGCAAATCGCCGCCAAATGGAATGGCACTCGGCGCGATGGTTTGCCAGCCGCCGTGAGCCTCGTCCAGATGCGCCCCACCCTGCCACGGGAGGGCGGCGGAAGCCTTGCGGCCAGCGTGGGCAATTTGAATGGCGGGCACGGCACCGTGTAGTTTCACGAACCGGACAATGGGCGCCAACGCCGCGGTCTGGATGTCGTTCCACAATCCCAGACAGCCCGGGGTGATGCGACCCTCAGGCGCCACGGCGGTGGCCTCCACAATGACCAGCCCCGCCCCACCCACCGCCCGCGACCCCAGATGCACCTGATGCCATTCGTTGGCCACGCCGTCCGTGGTGGAATACTGGCACATTGGCGATACGCCGATGCGGTTACGCAGTGTAACGGAACGGACGGTCAGCGGTTGAAACAGCGGCGGGACGGCAACTTCATTATTCATGCGCCATCAAATTAAGTGGGAGCGGCAAAAGTTCAAGCGACGACATGAAGAATTATGCCACGGCAACGGCACCAGCCTACCTGATTTCCAGGAATACAATGCCCCGGCCCGGCAGCGTCACGTCCATTCCGGCAGCCAGGTCCACGTTTGGTGTGGTTTCCTTGGGCACGGCGAAGCCGGCGGCATCAGCCGGCCGGTCGTTTTCAAAATAGTGATAGCACACCACGGTTTGCCGGCCGGCACCGGACAATACCAGATGCACGTTGCGAACCAGGTTGGTATTGTTCACGAGCATGACGCTGTAACCTTTCCCGGAACTCAAACTGGCGGCGACCACCCGGAAGCGGGACAGTTCCGGTTGCGTCACCGGCAACAATCCGGCATCGCGGGGAAACAGGCGGGACATCAATGACCAGGCATAAAACCACGGGCGCATAGCCTCATCTTCAGGATGCCCCATCGCCGTGCCCTGGGTATTCCAAAACCCCCAAATCTTCAGCGTCTTGTCAGTGGGCACCGGCACATGACCGCCCGCGGCGACGTGCAAGGCGTCATCCAGGTCCCAGGCGCAAAGCCCCTGCCAGCCGGCCTGAAACACCTGCGCCGCGTAGTCCGCCATCATCACTCCGTACTCAAAGGTTTTGACGCGCGGTTGCTGATCCACGTTGGTCTTGCCATCCACCAATCCGCTTTCGGCCAGAAACATGGGCTTGTGGGCAACCTGGGGATCATTGGCCAGAATCACCAGCCGCTCGGTGCTTAAACGTTTCCGGATTTCACCCGTCAAAACTTCCTTGTCGGTGGCGTACCAATGCATTTCCCAGGCGCCAATGGCATCGGGCATTTCCCGCGCCACCCGGTCCACCCACTCCCAACCCCAGGCATTGTCCGGCCCAACGATGGCCACTTCCGTCAAGCCATGGCCATCCAGTTCCCGCCGCAGATTTTTGATGCCGCCGGCCCAGGCCGCATAATCCACCCGGCCGTGTGGCCACATCCAATCTCCATTGGGCTCATTCATGAGATTGAACTGACGCACCACCGTATAGCCGCGCTCGCGCCGCAACCAGGCAATAAAATCCGCCGCCAACCGGGCCCAGCGCGGGTCATCCGGCCGATCCACAGCCACATCGCCGAGCCGGCCCGGCGGCGACCATTCACCCAACAGCACCGCGATATGGTTGGACTGGGCGTAGTCCAAAATATCGAGCAGGCTGCCCAAACGCTGGCGAATCTCCGGCGCTCCCTGAGTCCAGACATAGCGCGGTTCATTCCCGTCAAACCC
>DATJIU010000099.1:0-33091 GCA_035492855.1 Dongiaceae bacterium
TCGGCGCAGAGTTTTGAGATTTTTTCCGGCGATATGGAAGTTCCGTTGGTGAGACCGCCGGCCACAGCCAGTTGCGCTTTGGCAGCTTGAATTCTCCGGAGGTGGTTATAACACCAAGCCTCGGGATTGGGGCCGGAGTGGACCCCGGTGCTGGTGCCAAACGGTGTCAGCAGCGCCACGACGCTCAGCCCCAAAAGAAAATGCCGGCGGGCGGTCGCGGCGCAGATCACGGCGCCGAGAGTCAATGGGATCGCCAGAAACAGAATTCGCTCACTCCAGAGGTAGCGGGCATAGGCCTCCGGCCCGATGCGAAAAGGAAGGCTCTGATTCAGGACAATGGTGATGAGGCTGACAATAACCGCGACCGCGGTGAGCGCCACGGGCAGCCGGCTTGGTGTAATGTTACGCTGGGTTCTTTGAGCGATTATCACGGCTTGCCATTCGGTTCATCATAGAACACCAAGCGCGTTGAATTGTTCCAAACATCGCTGCGCTTCCGCCCAATCCTGATTCAGATGCCAAAGCCATAGAAACAGCACTCCCACCAGCAGCAGCCAAACCATTGGCACGGCGATTAACTCGGCGGCCACCCATTTGCGGTTGTATGGATAAGGGCGCACCACCCGAAACCCCGCCCAGGCAAATCCCAGCAGCCCCACGGTCATGAGGGGAGCAATGTCATCCATCCAGCCTATTGGTTCGGGCAATGGCAGAAACAAACCCATGACCCCGGCCAAAACCAGCACGCCGAACACCGCGGCGGCAACGGCAATTTTGTGATCCATTTCCCGGGACCAGAGTTCAATGTTTTTCATGATTTACAATTCGGGTTGGTGATTCCCTTCTGCCGCCTCGAACTGGGGAACCGGCGGTCCCCCCCCCAATACCAGGGATTCCGGCTAAAAGTTGGGACGCGAAAGAACATCGTCCAAATTCGTGAAAAAGCAACGGGTCGGACCGCGACTGCAATCGGCTTCCGCGCCGGCTATTACTGGCCGTGCCGGTGTGCCTGGAAGACGTTCCGAATTTCGGGTTCCGATAGTTGGTCAAAGAAACGGGTGGAATGAATTATTTTTTTGCCCCGAAGCCGGAGCTCCTCCGGGGTACAGGGCAGGCCCCGCCAGCGCAGCCCCATGGGGTGGTTGCCGGTCGCAAAATCCCCATGTCGCAAACCGACGGCGTGAATAAGCAGCCCGAAAATATGATCTTCCTCCAGCCCGCTTTGCGCGATTTCCGGGCGGGACAGCAGACCGCCCTGCCACAGGCGAAGCACACATTCCCGGCTCATAAAATAGGCGCCCCCCATGCAGTGCTCGCCGGGCTCGTAACCATTTCGTAAGGCGCGATGATAGAGCTGGTGAAGAAAATACCAGCCGGCAAACCGGTGGAGGGGGGCTTGCATCAGATGCTTCCACCCCAGTTCCTTCCGGAGTTTGTTTCGCGGCGGGGAGAAGTCCCGGGAATCCCCATTGCAATCCGTGCGGTAGGATCCCAGGATGCCGGTGCCGGGATGTTGTTTGAAGCAGGCAATGGCATCTTGTTCGGGGTTGGCCCCAATGATCAAGGCGTCGGTATCCAACCTTAACAAAACCTGGAAAGCATATTTTTTGCTGGCATGAATCAACCCGCGGGAGAGATTGAGGTAAAGTCCCGCATGTTTGCCCAGGTTCCTTTCAGTTTTCAAAACATCGAGACCGGCAAACTCCTTTTGGATCGCCGCTCCGGTCTCTTTGCCCGAGTCATCAAGGATAATGATGCGATGGTCCGGGGCGGTGTAATGGCGGATGCTCTCAATCGTGTCGCAAATGTATTGCTCTCCGCAGAATGGCCCCACGGGAATGACGACGACCAAGCTTGTTGGTATTGGGTCTGGCATATGCGTTCAGGGTTGGGAACGTCATGGGCCACCGATTGAGACGCTAAAACTTCTAATTACCTTCCTTTTAGCATGGTTTTCGCCACAGGCAACCCCTTTAGGCAGATATAAATAATTCTGCTAAGGGCCATTAGAAAGCCCGGAAGCCGGATGCGCGGCCGGCAATCGGCAGGAGCAGAGTCAAGTGCTGCAACCGTTATTTCTGCCAACCAGGCGTGGGAAAGGTTGGATTCCCGAGGTTCAAGCTGAGAGAGACCGCCAGCCTCCGCCGATGTGAGTGTTGCCGGTGTCAGCTCGCGGTTGCAATGGAGGCAATTCCCAAAAAAGTGTTTAAGAGAGTTAAAACCGGACGCCGGTGGACTTGTTGGCCATGGTTTCGTCTGAGGCGGATTTGGCAGAGAATAAGGGGTTTGTTGACCCGGCCGGGCCGCAGCGGGGGCGGGCCATTACGTGTCGGGTGGCGCGTTGGGCTGGAAAATCTTCAAAACACTCAAAAAAATTCAAAAAAACTCTTGCACTGGGTAGGGCTTCTGTTAATGTCGCCGTCCCGTTGCCCTAAAAAAGCAATAGGCCAGCACAGTTGCGGGCCGATAACTGATTCCCAGCAGGGACAGGAATAATGGTCTGCCGCTTCAATTAAGCCGGCCGTGGGATTTTATTGATTTTATGCCAGTTAAATCATTTAGACCGCTGACGCCGTCCTCGCGATATGTGACTATCGCGGACTTCAGTGACATTACGAAGACGAAGCCGGAGAAGAGTCTGATTTTCACCCGCAAGAAAACGGGGGGTCGGAATCACTACGGCCGGGTGACCAGTCGCGGTATTGGCGGCGGACACAAACAGAAGATCCGCAATGTCGATTTCAAGCGCACCAAGCATGGCATGCCGGCGACGGTGACGGCCATTGAGTATGATCCCCGGCGCACTGCCCGGCTGGCTCTGTTGCAATACGAAGACGGTGTCAAGACCTACATCATCGCGCCCGTGGGTTTGGCGGTCGGCGCCAAATTGATGAGCGGTCCGACCGCTCCGGCGGAAGTGGGCAACTGCCTGCCGTTGAAAGCAGTGCCCATTGGCGTGCCGATTCATTGCCTGGAGCTGACTCCCGGTCGCGGCGCCCAGATGGTGCGTACCGCCGGCGGTTCGGCTACTTTGATGTCCCGCGACGAAGGCTATGCCCAGGTGCGCCTGCCTTCCGGCGAAATCCGCAAGATTCACGAGGATTGCTACGCCACCATGGGGCAAGTGGGCAATGTCACCCACGAAAATGTGATTTTGGGCAAGGCGGGTCGCAGCCGGCATCGGGGCATTCACCCGCTCAGCCGCGCCGTGGCCAAAAACCCGGTGGACCATCCCATGGGTGGCGGCGCCGGCAAGACCTCCGGTGGCGGTCATCCGGTGACGCCCTGGGGCGTGATCACCAAGGGTTACAAGACCCGCGTGAAGACCAAGTTCTCCAACCGCTTTATTCTGGTCCGTCGCGACGGCCGGCCGATGAAACTCAAATAATTTATGGCGCGTTCCATTAAAAAGGGTCCGTTTGCGGACGAGCATTTGTTAAAGAAGGTCCGGAAGGCCAAGGAGACCAACTCCAAGCAGCCCATCAAGACCTGGTCGCGGCGTTCCACCATTGCCCCGGAATTCGTGGGGCTGACGTTCAGCGTGCACAATGGAAAGATTTTCAATGCCGTGTTCGTCACGGAAAACATGGTGGGCCACAAGCTCGGCGAATTTTCGCCCACGCGCACGTTCAAGAAGCACGGCGCGCACACCGCCAAGGCCGAAGCCAAATAGTCACTAATATGCAAGTCCAAGCCGTCATGAAAAACGTGCGGATGTCCGCGCAGAAGATGCGGGAAGTCGTGCGTCAGATTCAGGGACTGCCCGCGCTGCAGGCGCAGGCGGTGCTCGCGGTGGTGCCGCGCAAATCCGCCCGGTTCGTGGCCAAGACGTTGAATTCGGCCATTGCCAACGCGGAAAACAATAACAACGTGAAGGCCGAGAAGCTGCGCGTCAAGGAAGCCGTGGCCGGTCAGGCCACCACGATGAAGCGCTTTACGCCCAAGGCCCGCGGTTCGGCCGGCCCGATCCTCAAGCGCGCCTGCCACATCAAGATCACTTTGACAGACGAATAATTGTTATGGGTCAAAAAACCAATCCAATCGGTCTGCGGGTCGCCGTCAATCGGGACTGGCGCTCCAAGTGGTACGCGGGCAAGAAGGAATTCGGCAAGTTGCTGAGCGAGGACTACCACATCCGCGAGCTGCTGAAGAAGAAGCTCGAGGCCGCCTCCGTGCCGCGCATCCTCATCGAACGCGCCGCCAACCGCTGCCGCATCACCATCCTGACTGCCCGGCCCGGCGTGGTCATCGGCCGCAAGGGCTCGGAAATTGACAAGCTCAAGGAAGAGTTGAGCCGTCTGACCGGCAAGGAAATTTACGTCGACATCCAGGAAATCAAGACGCCGGAACTGGATGCCCAGCTCGTGGCCGAAAACATTGCGCTCCAGCTCGAGCGCCGCGTTTCGTTCCGCCGGGCGATGAAGAAGGCGTTGCAGACCGCCAAGGATTTTGGGGCCGAAGGCATCAAGCTCCGCTGCGCCGGCCGCCTGGGCGGGGCGGAACTCGCCCGCGTGGAGCAGTACCACTGGGGCCGCGTGCCGCTGCACACCCTGCGGGCGCAGATTGACTACGGCTTTGCCGAGGCCAAGACGGTGTACGGCAAGCTCGGAATCAAGTGCTGGATCTGCAAGGGCGACAACAAGCCCCAGGCCAAGACGCCGCCGGTGGCCGCCGAGGCCGTGGGCGCCAACTAAACTTTTAGAATCAGGATTATGTTATGCCATTGATGCCCGCAAGAGTGAAGTATCGCAAGATGCACCGCGGCAACCGCGCCGGGATGGCGTCGGCCGGCCAGACGGTGGCGTTTGGCGAATACGGATTGCAAGCGCTGGAACGGTGCTGGCTCGACACCAAGCAAATCGAGGCCGCGCGCGTGGCGATCAACCGCTACATGAAGCGCCGCGGCAAGATGTGGATCCGCATCTTCCCGCAAAAGTCCTTTACCAAGAAGCCGCTGGAAACCCGTATGGGCAAGGGCAAAGGCCCGCTCGAATCATGGGTGGCGGTCATCCGCCCGGCCAATGTGCTGTTCGAAGTGGACGGCGTGCCGGAGACGATTGCCCGGGAAAGCATGCGGCTGGCGGCCACGAAGCTGCCGATTCGCACCAAATTCATTTCGCGGCACAAGATGGCATAGGGTTGAAACATGAAAATGTCTGAAATTAAAGATTTGACGCTCGTGGAGCTGACGGCCAAGAGCCGGGACCTGCGGCAGGAAATGTTCAACCTGCGCCTCGCGCAGGCCAGCGCCCAGCTCGAAAAGCCGGCCCGGCTGAACACGCTGCGCCGGGACATCGCGCGGGTGGAAACGCGCCTCACCCAACTGCGGAAGAAAGCGTAATTTTCTATGGCTGAAGCAACGACTATTGTGAATCCGGCCCGCGGCAAGCGCAAAGAGCGCGTGGGCGAGGTCATCTCCAACAAGATGGCCAAGACCATCGTGGTGCGGGTGGAACGCCGCTTCCCCCATCCGCAGTTCAAAAAGGTGATCACGAGCTATTCCAAGTTTTACGCACACGACGAGAAGGGTGAGGCCAAGGTGGGCGACCGCGTGCGCATCCAGGAATCCCGCCCGCTCTCCAAGACCAAGCGGTGGCGGCTGCTCGAAGTGGTGGAACGCAACACCGAGGCGGAAAAAGTCTCCGCTTAGAAAGAATTATGTTACAAATCCGCTCCATTCTGGATGTGGCCGACAACACCGGCGCCAAACGCGCCGCGGCCATCGGCGTGCTGGGACGCAACCAGCAGTACGCCATGATTGGCGAAGTCATCAAGGCCCACATCAAGGAGGCCGCGCCCGATGGCACCGTCAAGAAGGGCGACGTGGTGGACGCCGTGGTGGTGCGCACCCGCAAGGCCATCAAGCGCAGCGACGGCTCGTACCTGCGTTTCGACAGCAACGCCATCGTGATCATTGACAAGGAAAACAATCCGCGCGGCACGCGCATCTTCGGGCCCATCGCCCGCGAGCTGCGGGAAAAGCGGTTCATGAAGATTGTGTCGCTCGCGCCGGAAGTGATTTAATTTTATGGCCAAGTTCCATGTAAAAAAAGGGGATGAAGTGGTGGTGATTGCCGGGGCCCACCGGGGCAAGCGCGGCAAGATCCTGGAAGTCCTCACCGACAAGCAGCGCGTGCGGATTGAAACCGTGGCCCTGATGAAGAAGCACACCCGCAAGTCCCAGGACAACCCGAATGGCGCCATCATTGAGCGCGAAGGCAGCGTGCACGTTTCCAACGTGATGAAGGCGGAACAGTTTGACGCCCGCGCCGCCAAGCGCGGCACCGCGCCGGCCGCCGCCAAATGATTTGAATGAATCGTCACGGCCAAATCCGTGACCCGAAAAAATGAAATCCCGACTTTACGACAAATATCGCAACGAAGTGGTGCCCGCCCTCAAGGCGGCGCGCAACTACTCCAATGTCCACCAGATTCCCCGCATGGAGAAGATTGTGGTGAACATGGGCGTCAGCGCCTCGCTGGAAAAGGGCGCCGTGGAAGACGCCGCCAAGGACCTGGCGCTGATCACCGGCCGCAAACCGGTCATCAGCAAATCCCGCCACAGCATTGCCAACTTCAAGCTGCGCGAGAACCAGCCCATTGGCTGCCGGGTGACCCTGCGCCGCGACGCCATGTACGAATTTTTTGACCGCCTGGTGGCGGCCGCGCTGCCGCGCATCCGCGACTTTCGCGGCGTTCCCCCCCGCTCGTTCGACGGCCGGGGCAACTATTCCCTGGGCGTGGCCGACCAGACCATTTTCCCGGAAATCGAACTGGAAAAAATCAAACGGCAGCAGGGCATGGACATCACCATCGTGACGAGCGCCCCGACGGATGCGGAAGCGCTGGAACTGCTGAAGCTGATGGGCATGCCGTTCGCGGCGAAATAATTTTATGGCTAAGAAATCCTGGTTGGAGCGCAACAAGAAGAAGCAGGAAACGGTCAAGAAGTACGCCGCGTTGCGGGCGGAACTCAAGGCCAAGAAGGATTACGCCGGCCTGTCGAAGCTGCCCAAAAACGCCAGCCCGACCCGCGTGGTCAACCGCTGCGCCATCAGCGGCCGCCGCCGCGGCTACCTGCGCAAATTCGGCTGCTCGCGCCTGACGTTCCGCAATGCGGCGTTGAACGGGCTGATTCCGGGAGTCACCAAGGCCAGCTGGTAAAACATTCTTTTATGACGGACACGATTTCAGACATGTTGACCCGGATCCGCAACGCCACCCGCGTGGCGCTGCCGACCGTGGAAATGCCGCACTCCAAAATGAAGGAGAGCATCGCCCAGATCCTCAAGGCCGAGGGCTATGTCGCGGAGGTCGCCGTGGAAGGCAAGACCGCGCGCAAACTCAAGCTCAAGCTCAAGTACGTGGGCAAGAAAAGCGTCATCGAGGGTCTGCGCCGGGTCAGCTCGCCGGGCCTGCGCCGTTACGTCGGCGCCACCGACATCCCCCGCGTGCGCGGCGGTCTCGGCGTCTCGGTGGTATCCACCTCCGAAGGCCTGATGACCGGAACGAGCGCCCGCCGGAAAAACCTGGGCGGCGAACTCATTTGCTACATCTGGTAAGAGGATTTTTATGTCACGAATTGGAAAACAGCCGATCACCCTCCCCGCCAAGGTGAAGGTGGAACTGAAGGGCCGGAAGGTCTTTGTGGAAGGGCCCAAGGGCAAGCTCAACATGGACCTGCCCCGCCGCACCAACCTGAAGGTGGACGGTGCCACGGTGGTGCTGAGCCGCGACGGCGAGGACGCCGAGGCCCGGGCCCTGCACGGCCTGAGCCGCGCGCTCGTCAACAACATGGTCAAGGGTGTGACCGACGGATTTATGAAGCGCCTGGAAATCCAGGGCGTGGGTTTCAAGGCGGCGGTTCAGGGCAAGAACGTGAACCTCAGCCTGGGCTACTCCCATCCGCTGAACTATTCGATTCCCGACCAGATCAAGGTCACGGTGGAAGACAACACCAAGCTGACCATTGAAGGGCCGGACAAGCAGGTGGTGGGCCGGGTGGCCGCGGAAATCCGCAGCTTCTACCCGCCGGAACCCTACAAGGGCAAGGGCGTGCGGTACTCCGATGAACGCGTGGTCCGCAAGGAAGGCAAGACCGTCCAATAACAAATTTTAAGCCCCGGCCAAATCCGTGGCAGCATAACATGAGAACGCAAAAAAAACTGGAACTCGCACAACGGCGGCGGTGGCGCATCCGCAAGAAAGTCATCGGCACATCCGTCCGGCCGCGCATGAGCGTCCGGTTTACGAACAAAAACATCCGGGTTCAATTTATTGATGACCAGGCCGGGGTCACCCTCACTGAGGCGACCACCCTGAACAAGGCGACGCCCAACCGGGACAAGCTCGCCGCCAATGTGAGCGGGGCCAAGATCATCGGCACGCTGGCCGCCCAGATGGCCCAGAACAAGGGCATCAAGGCCGTGGTGTTCGACCGCGGCGGGGCGCGTTTTCATGGCAAGGTCAAGGCGCTGGCGGATGCCGCGCGCGAGGCCGGATTGCAATTTTAACCAACCGAAAAGGATACTGTGGCAGACATTGAAAAAGTTGTTGAAGGCGGGCCGCGGGGCGGCCGCGGTCCCGGACGGGGTGGGCGGCGGGGCCGGCCCCCGGGTGACCGGAATGATTTCTCCGGCGGGCAGGATGGGGGCCAGGATCTGGTTGAGAAGGTGGTGTTCATCAACCGTTCCACCAAGGTCGTCAAAGGCGGCCGGCGTTTCAATTTCAGCGCCCTCGTGGTGTGCGGCGACCGGCGGGGCAGTGTCGGCCTCGGCATGGGCAAGGCCGGTGAAGTGGCCGATGCCATCAAGAAGGGCGGCGAAATGGCCCGGCGCAACATGGTGAAAGTGGCGGTCAAGGAAAGCACCATCCCCCATGAAGTTTACACCTGCTACGGCGGCGCCAAGGTGCTGCTGCGGCCGGCCTCGCCCGGTACGGGCGTCATCGCGGGCAAGACCGTCCGCGCGGTGCTCGAATCCGTTGGCATCAAGGACATCCTGAGCAAATCGCTCGGTTCCAAGAATGCGGCCAACGTGGTCAAGGCCACGCTCAAAGGCCTGCTCCAGCTCCGCCTGGCGGAGGACATTTATGCGAGCCGCGGGCTCGTGTACCAGAAAAAGGCGGAAGCCCCGGCAGCCCCGGCTGCGGCGGCGGACACCACCATCACGGCGTAATTTTTTATGCGACTACACAATCTCAAGCCTCGTCCCGGCGCCAAGCACCGCCGGAAACGGTTGGGGCAGGGTGAATCCAGCGGCCATGGCAAGACCAGCGGCCGCGGGGGCAAGGGCCAGACCGCTCGCTCGGGCAGTTCCATCCGCATCGGTTTTGAAGGCGGCCAGATGCCGCTCATTCGCCGCATCCCCAAGCGCGGGTTCAATAACGCCCGGCATGCCATCACTTACATTCCGGTCAACCTGGAATCGCTGAACAGTTTTGCCGACAACGCCAAGGTGGACGTGGCGGCGCTGCAGCAGGCCGGGCTGGCCAACGGCCCCGGCACCAACGCCCGGATCAAGATTCTCGGTTCCGGGGAGCTGACCAAGAAGCTGAGCGTCACCGCCCATGCCTTCAGCGCGTCGGCCAAGGCCAAAATTGAAAAGCTGGGTGGCAGTTGCGAAATTATCAGCGCGCCGGCGCCGGTCGCAAAAGCCTAGGCGGTCCTGATTTTCCATGTTCCGCTCCATCTTCAATACCTTCAGCAACTGCTTCAAGATCCCGGAGCTCAAGTCCCGGATCGGGTTCACCTTGCTGATCCTGGCCATCTGCCGGCTCGCGTCCATCGTGCGGATTCCCGGCCTGGATGGCGCCGCCTTGCAGGCATATTTCGACGCCAACGCCGCCAAGGGCGGGGGCGGCATGCTGGGCATGGTCAGCACCTTTACGGGTGGGGCCCTGGAGCATTGCGCCGTGGGCGCGCTGGGCATCATGCCCTACATCAGCGCCACCATCATCATCCAGTTGCTTACGGCCGTGGTGCCCTCGTTGAGCAAGATGGCCCGCGAAGAAGGGGGCCGCGCCAAAATCATCCAGTATGGCCGCTATCTGACCGTCCTGCTGTGCCTGGGTTGGGGTATTGCCACCGCGTTGAGCTGGGAAAATCCGAGCACCGTGTTTTCGGGCTTTACCGGAGTGCTCGTGTCTCCGGACATGAACATCTGGTGGTACCGCATCCAGACGGTGCTCATTCTCACCACGGGCACGATGCTGCTCATGTGGCTGGGTGAACAGATTACGGAACGCGGCATTGGCAACGGTATTTCGCTGGTGATTACCATCGGCATTCTGGCCCGCCTGCCCATGGCCGGCCAGGCGTTGATTGACATGTTTTGGCCGGGTGGCGGACTGGAGTCGCAGTACCACATCTTCGGCATTGGGATTGTGTTGGTCTTGCTGCTCGTCGGCGTGATTGCCGGAGTGGTGGCGGTGACGCAAGCCCAGCGGAAGATTCCCGTGCAGTACGCCCAGCGCGCGGTGGGCCGCAAGATCATGTCTGGCGGCACGTCGTTCATGCCTTTGCGCGTCAACTACGCCGGGGTGATGCCCGTGATTTTTGCGTCATCCATCCTCATGTTCCCGCAGTGGATTTTCAAGGCGCTGAGCACGGTGAAGTCCCCGGGCTGGGCCAGTCTGGCCCGGCACGCTGAGCAAGCCATGGATTATGGCTCGCCGCTGTATCTGACCGTTTACGGGTTGATGATTTTGTTCTTCTCGTACTTCTGGGTGGCCACACAGTTCAACGAACTGCAGATCGCCGACGACCTGAAGAAGAACGGCGGTTATGTGCCGGGCGTGCGTCCGGGCCAGGCCACCAGTGACTATTTGCACAATGCCATGAGCCGGATCACCCTGGCGGGAGCGATCTTCCTGACGATCATCGCCGTGATTCCGATTATTTTGAACCGGGCCATGCAGGTGCCGCAGGCCGTGGCGCAGTTTTTTGGCGGTACGAGCATGCTCATCATGGTGGGCGTGCTGCTGGACACCATGCGGCAGATGGAAGCCCACCTGCTGATGCGCAATTACGACGGCTTCCTGAAAAAGGGCCGGGTGCGCGGCCGGTTTTAGCGGCCGGCGGGGTCCGGGCTTCCGCCTGATTCCGGGCAGCGGTACGGGGCCCGGAGGCTGCGGCAGAGGCAAAGATGATTGTTTTAAAGACCGAACGCGATTTGGAGTCCATGCGGCCGGCAGGAGCGCTGGCGGGCACGGTGCTCGAAGCGGTGGCGGCGTTTATCCGGCCGGGGTTGACGACGCGGGAGATTGACGAGTTTGCCGGCCAACGGATCCGGGAGTTGGGGGCCAAAAGTGCCTTTTTGGGTTACCACAATTACCCGTGTCAGATTTGCATCTCGGTGAACGACGAGGTCGTTCACGGATTGGCGGGCAACCGCCGGGTGGAATTTGGCGACATTGTGAGTTTGGATGTCGGCGTGGTTTACAACGGGTTTATCGGGGATACCGCCAAGACAGTGGCGGTGGGGGGCTGCGGCGTGGCCGCGCAACGGTTGATGGATGTGACCTCGCAGTCGCTGTTTGCGGGCATTGCCCAGGCGGTGGCGGGGAACCGGGTGGTGGATATTTCCCGGGCCGTCCAGAAATACGTGGAAGGCAATGGTTTCAGCGTGGTGCGGGAGTATGTGGGACATGGCGTGGGCCGGACGGTTCACGAAGATCCGCAGATTCCGAATTTTGACGAGGGAAACAAGTCCTCGCCGAAGCTGCGGCCGGGCATGACCCTGGCCATCGAACCGATGGTCAACGCGGGCCGGCCCCACGTGAAAATGTTGAAAGATGGCTGGACAGTGGTTACGCAAGATGGTTCACTATCCGCCCATTTTGAGCATACTGTCCTGGTCACCGAAGGGGAACCGGAGATTTTGACGTGGCCGCAAGCGACGCCATCACAGTTGAAGGCGCGGTAATCGAGGCCTTGCCGAACACCCTGTACCGGGTGCGTTTGCCGAACGGGCATGTGGTGCTGGCGCATTTGCCGGCCCGGGCGCGGCGGTTGGCCGTGCGGTTGGAATGCGGAGAAAAAGTGATTTTGGAAATGACGCCCTTCGACCTGTCGCAGGGGCGCATTCAATGGAAAGAAAGTTGAATTTGATATGAAGGTTCGCGCATCAGTCAAGAAACTGTGTGAAAATTGCAAGATCGTGCGGCGCAAGGGCGTCATTCGCGTCATTTGCACCAACACGCGGCACAAACAGCGGCAAGGTTGATTTAATTTTATGGCACGTATTATTGGGGTGGAAATTCCCGGCGAGAAGCGCATTGATATTGCGCTGCGTTACATTTATGGCATCGGCCCGGTCAACGCCAAGGTCATCCTGGCCAAGGCCAAGATCGATCCGAGCATCCGCGCCAAGGATCTGGACGAAGCGCAGCTTTCGCAGATCGTGCATGCCATCCAGGACGGCAAGTATGTCATCGAAGGCGACCTGCGCCGCGAACTGGGCATGAACCTGAAGCGGCTCCAAGGCATCAAGTGCTACCGCGGCATCCGCCACCTGCGCAGCCTGCCCGTGCGCGGCCAGCGCACCCAAACCAACGCTCGGACCCGCAAGGGCCCGCGCAAGACTGTCGGCGTGCAGCGCAATCCGAACGCCAAAACCGGCATCCACTAATTTTTGACACGTCGTTATGGCTGAAGAATCCAAAAAAAAACCCGTCAAGGAAGCAAAGCCCGAAGCCCCCGAGGTGAAGGCGGCCGCGGATAAAACCGCCGGCGAACCCAAGGCGGCCAAGAAGGCCAAGTCCGCTCCCGGCAAGGAAGCGGCTCCCGCAGCCGAAGCCCCTAAGCCAGTGGAAGCCCCCACCGGTCTCGCGGCCGGCACGGCGCCCACCGCGGCGGAACTGTTGGGCGATGATCTTAGTGCCAAGAAGATCATCAAGGCCAAGGGCTCGAAAAACATCAGCGTCGGCGTGGCCAACATTCTCGCCACGTTCAACAACACGCTGGTGAGCATCACCGACATGCACGGCAATTTGATCGGCTGGTCCAGCGCCGGTCGCGTGGGTTTCAAGGGTTCCCGCAAGAGCACAGCCTACGCCGCGCAACAGGTGGCGCAGGACGCCGCCCGCCAGGCCATGGCTCACGGCCTGCGCGAAGTGGAAATCCGCGTCAAGGGTCCCGGCTCCGGCCGCGAATCCGCCATCCGCGCCCTGCAGGCCATCGGATTGGAAATCACGACCATCAAGGATATCACCCCGGTGCCGCACAACGGCTGCCGGCCGCGCAAGAAGCGCCGCGTCTAATTTAACCCGCATTTCCGACTAATTTTATGGCTCGTTACTCAGGTCCTCGTGTTCGCATCAGCCGCCGGTTTGGGGTGCCGATCTTCGGTCCGTCCAAATATCTCGAACGCCGCAACTATGGTCCCGGCGTCCATGGCCCCAAGTCCCGCCGCAAGCATACCGATTACGGTTTGGGCCTCATTGAGAAGCAGAAGCTCCGCTATTACTACGGTTTGATGGAACGGCAGTTCCGCGGAGTCTATGAGCGCGCCCTCCAGAAGCGCGGCATCACCGGTGAAACCATGCTGCAGATCCTGGAAACCCGCCTCGACAACGTGGTGTTCCACCTCGGCTTTGCCAGCACCCGGGCCGCCGCGCGCCAGATGGTCTCGCACGGCCACATCAAGGTCAATGGCCGCAAGGTCAGCATCCCATCGTACGCCCTCAAGGTGAACGACATCATCCAGGCCAAGGATTCCAACGCCTCGCGCCAGCTGGCCACCAAGAACATGGAACTTTCCACCAGCCGCGCCGTGCCCGACTGGCTCTCCGTCACCAAGGATGAGCTCAAGGGGGTGGTGATGCGGATTCCGTCCCGCGACGAAATCCAGCCCATTGCCAACGAGCAGGCGGTCGTCGAATTTTATTCCCGCTAATCCTGAACCCGCCCTCCCTCGCGGGAGGGCAATGCAATTACACGGGCCCGGCCGGCGGCGGGAATAAAAAACGCCGGCGGGGTCAGATTAAAATTGCGCGAAAGAAAACCTATGCCAGTTCGTCTCGGACGTTTTGAAATGCCCAAACGGTTGACCAAGGATGAGTCAACCGCCACCGAAACCTTCGCCAAATTTGTCGCCGACCCGTTTGAAACCGGTTACGGCCACACCATCGGCAACTCGCTCCGCCGTGTGCTGCTCTCCTCGCTCGAGGGCGCGGCCATCACCTCCATCAAGGTGGACGGCGCCATGCACGAGTTCGCCACCATCGAAGGCGTCGTGGAAGATGTCACCGACATCGTCCTCAATCTCAAGAAAATCAAGCTCAAGGCGCATGTGCGCGAATCGCAGACCCTCCTGCTCTCCGTGAACAAGGAAGGTCCCGTGACCGCCGCCGACATCCAGCTCAACCAGAATGTGGAACTGGTTAACCCCGACCAGCTCATCTGCACCCTCGACAAGAAGAAAAAGTTCGAGATGGAACTGGAAATCAAGGTGGGCCGCGGGTTCCTGACCGGAGACGAAAATAAGAAGCTCGGCCAGGCCATCGGTGTCATCGCCATTGACTCGCTGTTCTCGCCCGTCACCCGCGTCCGCTACGCCGTGGAAAACGCCCGCGTCGGCCAGCGCACCGATTATGACCGCCTGGTCCTGGAAATCTGGACCGACGGCCGCATCACGCCCGACGACGCGCTCACCCAGGCTTCCGCCATCCTCCAGCATCACCTCGACGTGTTTGTCGGTTACGACAAGAACGCCGTGGAATTCGAGGAGGTGGCCGACAAGCAGGACGAGGAGAAGACCAAGATGAAGAAGCTCCTCAACATGAGCGTCAACGAGATCGAGCTGAGCGTGCGGGCGGCCAACTGCCTCAACAACGCCAACATCACCACCGTCGGCCAGCTGGCCATGAAGAGCGAGCAGGAAATGCTCAAGTACCGCAACTTCGGCAAGAAGTCGCTCAACGAAATCAAGGACAAGCTGACCAGCCTCAACCTGAGCCTCGGCATGACCTTCGATCCCGATCTGCTCGACACGCCCAAGGAAGACAGCGCGGCGGCTCCCACCAACTAAGGATTTTTTATGCGACATTTGAAGCGAACCGCCAAATTGGGCCGCACCGGCAAACACCGGAATGCGATGCTTGCCAATTTGGTTTGCAGTCTCATCACCCACAAACGCGTGATCACCACCCTGGCCAAGGCCAAGGCCGCCCGCTCCGTGGCGGAGAAGATGGTCACCCTCGGCAAGACCGGCACGCTGCACGCCCGCCGGCTCGCCGCCGCGCGCCTCCGCCAGGAAGATGCCGTCCGCATCCTCTTCAACGACATCGCGCCCACCCAGAAGGAACGCCGCGGCGGTTATACCCGCATTGTCCAGATGAACCAGCGCCAGGGCGATGCCGCCCAGCGTGCCATCCTGGAATTTGTGGACGTGCCCGCCACCACCGAGGCCGTGCCCGCGGAAGCGCCGGAAAAGGAAAAGACCGAGGCCAAGGCCGAAACCAAGTAAGCCGGCTGTCAACCATTTCAAGCCCGTCCTTCCGGACGGGCTTTTTTGTTTTCTCCGGATTCGTTTTTGACCGCCCCAAAATTTCCGCATCGCAGCCAGCCTGCCTGGTGGGGCGAGCGTCCTCGCGAGCCGTTCCCGTTTGCGTTTTTTTTTGGGTGTGGGTTTTCCCCGTGAGGCCATCGGGTTGCCGCGCAAATTATTCAAATGCCGTGCAAATCACCTTGCCACGCGCCGCCGGGTTTGGTTCATTATGCCTTCACGGTTGCGCACGTGGTGGAATTGGCAGACACGCTACTTTGAGGTGGTAGTGCCGCAAGGCGTGCAGGTTCAAGTCCTGCCGTGCGCACCATCCCTTCCTTCGCTTTCCCGCTTTCAGAATTTCCGGGGCGAGTTTTTGCCTCGATGCCACCGAGGCAGGGCCTCTTTGCCTCATTGCGGACTGGCCGCGCCCAACAACACGGGCGCACGGGCCGGGCGCGTCGGAGAAATGATGGCCGCCGCGAGCCAGCCGCAAGCAACGCTCGCCAGCCAGTACGCCTGCGGGTGTGTGGCAAACAGCTTCATGCCCAGCCCCGGCCCAATGACCATCGCGAGCGACCACGTCAGGCCCGACACGCCCAGGTAACGGCCCCGCATGTGTGCCGGCGCCAGGTTGGCCAGATACGCGGACGACATCGGGATGGTCACCATTTCCCCCAGCGTGAACAGGACCATGCATCCCACCAGGGCCGGGATGGTGTGGGCCAGGCCGTTGAGCGCGAAGCCCGCGCTGCACAGCAGATAACCGAGCGCCATCACGCGGCGCGGCGGGAAGCGGCGCGTGATGGTGGTGAGCGGCAGTTCGCAAAATACCACCAGGGCGCCGTTCAGTGAAATGATGGCGCCGTATGTGGCCGCGGAAAACCCGAGTGACCGTACAAACAGCCCAAAGGTGGAGGCCGCCTGCACAAAGACCAGCCCGATGGCAAAATTGGCCAGCAACACCTGGTGTAACTGATGGTCGTGCCGCAGCACCCGCCACGCTTCGCTCCAGCGGGCATTCTGCGTCTGGGCCACGGTGACCTTGGGCAGCGCCAGCCAGGCCACCACGCCATACAGCACCGACGTCAGCGCGTCGCCCGTGAACAGCCAGAAATAGCCGTACGCCGCCAGGAAGCCGGCCGTGGCCGGGCCAAAGGCGAACCCTGCATTGAATGCCATGCGCAGCACGGCGAACGCGGTGATCCGCTGGCTGGGCGGCACCAGATCCGCGAGCAATGCCGAACTGGCCGGCCGGTAAAATTCGCTCATCAGGCCGGTGAGCGCGGTTAAAATGACGATCACCGGAAAATACCGCGCCTGCGAGAGCAGCATCATCATGGCGGCGCCGAGAAACATGGAGAGCACAATGGTTTTGCGCCGGCCCAGTTTGTCGGCCAGGTGCCCGCCCAGCAGCGACGCCACCAGCGTGCCCGCGCCATACGCGCCCACGGCCAGCCCGGCCTCGCCCGCGGTATAACCCTGGCCCGTCAGGTAGAGGGTGAGAAACGGCACCACGAACGCCCCAAATTTGTTGAGGAACGTGCCAAAGCACAGGAACCACGCCGGGCGCGGCAACGCCCGCAGGCTGTCCCACAATGTGGGTGGCCGGTCGGTGGACTGGGGAGTGGCAGGATTCATGGCAAATAAAAACCCTGCTCGCGCTTCGGCGGGCAGGGTGGATAAATCGGTTGTCGCTTGATCTTAGATGAATCCCTCCTGCCGGCCGCTCGGGTAATAAGGGCGCTTGGAGACGGGCCAGGCGGCATAACGACCCCGCAGCATGACACCGGTAATGGTGCCCTGTGGCATATCAATGCGAGCTACGTGGTTCATAGACTGGCGGGGACAATGCGCCGGGTTTTTTCCGGCGTCAAGCGGGATTTGGCCATGCCCGGTCGCGCCTGGTGAAGTTACACCCGGCAGGTCAGGCGGAATTTGCCCGAGGGCGCCGGCGCGAGCACGTCGCAGGATTCGGTCGGAATGGGCGCGGAAATTTCGAGCACCTCCTGCAACCGGGCGGTCACTTCATTGAGCGCGGCAGTCGTGGGACCGGACGCATCCGGCACATAGCGCAATTCGCAACTGCCGGTTTCCGTCTGGCGCAATTGATAATGCGCCAGCCCGTTGATGCCGGCAAAGCAGCGGTCCACCTGCGCGGTGGTGACGCGGCGGCCCTGCGGAGTTTGCAGCGCATCGCGCGCGCGGCCATGCACCACATACACGTCGCCGTCGGCTGTCGAAGTGCGGCTGACGAGGTCGCCGATGCGATAACGCAGCAGCGGCATGTAATCGTTGCTGAGCGTGGTGACCACCAGGTCGCCCACGCCGGTTTCATCCGGCTGCACCACTTCCAGAAAGGCCGTATCCAGGCTGGGCCGCATGCGGCCGTGCGCATCCTCCATGAGCAGATGGCCGGTCTCGGTGGCGCCGTACAAATTCAACACCGGCACGCCAAGCGCCCGTTCCAGAATGCGGCGGTGCACCACGCTCGTATATTCGTAGCTGCACAGCACAAATTTCAGCGAGGGAAACCGGATGCCGTGGCGTTCGCAATACAGGGCGAACCACGCGCCATGCACCGGGTCCAGGTCCATAAATTGCGGCGCCCAGTCGGCGGTTTCCTCGGCCATGCGCTGCAATTCTTCCCCGGTTAAAACAAACGGAATGCGGGACTGATTTACGGACAGCGCCGCGCCATCGGTGCGGGCCGAACGGGGGGACCAGCGCGAGTGGCACGCGGTGCCATTGCACACGGGCGTGGTTAACCACACACGACGAGGCAGGGGATGTTCCTGCAACATCTGCGCCGCCAGCGGATTCAACCGCAACGCGCGCGCCTCCTGGCGGGCCCACCAGCCGTGCTCCAGCAACACCGGGGTGCGTTCCTCCGACGTGCCGGAAGTGTGTTCCAGTTCCACCCGTTTTTGTTCGAGCAGGGTTTCGAGCGTGCCTTCCCCCGGCAGGAAGTTGCGCGGAAAATCGGTCCGCATGTCCCGTTTGGTAATGAACGGCAGGCGGAAAAAATCCAGGTTTTCGGGGCGGTGGTTGCCGCCCAGGCGGGTGCGGTACACCGGCAATTCCAGCCAACGGGGCAGCAAGGCTGCCAGCCGGGCGGGCTGTACGGCGTTATCCAGATATTCAGTTGGAGCTACCATTTTTATGGAGAAAATGGGCGGCGGCCTCCACCACCAATTCCACCAAAGAGGTACTACGCAAAACGGTAATTGTCAAAAGAAACGGCACTTAAATGGGCCAGCTTGGAACCGCAGAGGAAGCTGGCTGGAGGCGCATTCGAGCGGTCTGGACTCCCGTAACCCGCGCCCGTCACGGCGGAAACCCAAAGGCCAGCTTCACCGCCGCGTATTCCGGATGCACCGCGCCTTCCGGCGTGCGGATAATCAGCGGCGGTTCGCTCCAGGTGCGGGTGCGCAGGGCCTCGGGTAAATCGGCAGACCGCATCATCGCAAACAGGCCGAGCAGGGGACGTTCGCCCTCGCGCAACACCACCGGGCGGCGACGCACGATCACGAGTCCCGCCGCAGCAGCGCCGGTGCGGACGCGAGCCTCCTGGTCTTCCGGGGCGATGGGGAACACGCAGGCGAAAAGTCCGCCACGTGCGAGGTGGGCCGCGGCCGTGGTGCAATAATCCGCCACGGTGCCGCGCAGTTCAAAACGGCAGGCGACCTTTTGCGGATGATCTCCCTCCACGCCGCTGCCGGGGGGGAAGTACGGCGGGCTGCCGAGCACGAGGTCAAAGTGTTCATCCGGCGGGAGCACGCCGGGATCGCGGAAATCACCTTCGCGAATTTCATACCGCGCTTCGAGACCATTCCACGCGCAGGATTTCCGCGCCAGGCGCACGCTGTCCGGTTGCGCTTCCACGGTTACAAACCGGGCGCCAGGCAGGCGCCAGGCGGCAATCATGCCTACGGTGCCCAACCCGCTGCCAAGGTCGAGCACGGTTTGCGCGGTGGGCGCCCAACTCGTGCCGTACCAAGCCGTGAGCACGTCATCGGTGGAGAAGCGATGCCCCTTGGCCAGTTGAAACAGCCGGAAGTGACCGCTGATGGCATCCAGCGTTTCGCCGGCTTCCACGGGGGGCAATCCCGTTTGCGCGCCGGGCGGAATCGGCCCGGGCTTGGCCCAGCCTTTGAAAAATGGTTCCGGTATCTGCATCCAGTGACGGGAAGGTAGCGGCAACGGGAAGCAATTCCCAGCCTGCAATGATAAGGTGAATCCGTAGGCTAAAGATTTTTTTGCCTCGGACAGGCCTTGTCTCACCCCCGCTGGCAGAATGGCGGCATGAAAAACGAAAAGCAAAATCGCAAGGACGAGCTCATCACCCAGTTTGGCGGGGCCATGTTGGTCAAGACGCGGGAGGGAAAATTTGAACTGCAGGGCGGCTCGGCGGACAACCGCACCGAGGCCAAGGAGTGGATGTCGCTGTTCCTGCACGAGGCGGTGGTGAGTTTTTGTGAATGATGGCGCGCCGGTTTTCCGCCAAAAACTTGACGCGTATCAAGGCGGTTTGGGCTGAATCGGGTAAAGTGGTTTCGTGAAGATGAGTGGATGCAATTCCGGAGCCGCCAGCCTGAAGCTGGGGGCGATGGCGCAAGCAACTGAGCGGCCTGTGTTTGCCACCGCGCGCCTGGCGCGGGAATGGAAAATCGTCACCACCATGATCCGCTGCTATTGCCAAGGCCGGCACGGCACGAAAACCGGGTTTTGCCCCGAGTGCCAGGGGTTGGTGGATTACGCCGCGCTCCGGCTGGACCGCTGCCGGTTCGGCGCGGAAAAACCCACCTGCGCCAACTGCCCGGTGCATTGCTACCAGCGCGACCGCCGGGAACAGGTGAAGCAAGTCATGCGCTATGCCGGCCCCCGGATGCTGTGGCTGCATCCCATAATGTGTCTGCGCCACTGGCTGGACGGATTTCGTCCGGCGCCAAAATTGCACTGAAGTGCTTTAGCGACGCTTTTTGAGAGCGCGTTTGGCCGGCGTCCGGGCGGTCAGAAATTTCTCAATGTATTTGCCGAGGAGATCGGCTTCCAGGTCCACGGCATCGCCCACCTTCCGTTCCCGCAGGGCGGTGATTTCATACGTGTGCGGGATGATCCAGATGCGGAAACTTTTTGCCGAGACCGCTGCTACGGTGAGACTGATACCGTCCACTGCTACGGACCCCTTGGAGACGAGATAACGCATCACCTCCGGCGGTGCGGCGATGTCCAGCACGTGATCGCGGCCAGCACGTTCCCAGCGGATGATTTTGCCCACGCCGTCAATGTGGCCGGTGACAAAATGGCCGCCGAAATCGCCGTCTGCGCGCAACGGGCGTTCCAGATTCACCAGCGAGCCGGGCGCGGTGAATTGCAAATTGGTGCGCCGCCAGGTTTCGGCCAGCAAATCAAACCGTACCAGTTTCGCTTTTCCTTTGGTATTGATTTTTACCGCCGTGAGACAGCAGCCGTTCACCGCCACGCTGTCGCCCAGTTTGAGCCCGCGTCCGCACGTCTGCATCCGCACTGTCAGTTGGATGGATTTGGCGGTCGGCTTGATTTGTTCCACTGTCCCCGCTTCGGCAACGATACCCGTAAACATGAAACCATGTTGCCGCCGCCGGGGCGGGGGTTACAAGAGGAAAACGGCTATTTACGCTTCGGCCGATTTTCCACCTGGGCCGTGAGCAACAGGTCGGCGCCGAGTTGCCGCCAGGCCAGATCGGTGAGCGGAAGGATTTCGGCGAGGCTTTGGGCGCCGCTGCCGGCCACGGCCTTGCGGGAATCCCGGCCACCAAGAATTTTGGGCGCGTAGAAAAAGGCAATGCGTTGCGCAAACCCGCCCAGCAGAAAGGACGCGTTCACCTCGCCGCCGCCCTCCACCAGTAGGTTGGTGACATTTTCCGCGCCGAGCTTTTTCAGCAACCAGCGGAGGTCAATAGGAGAGTGCGGAGTGCGGAGTGCGGAGTGCGGAGTTGGGGCGATCAGCACATTCACCCGTTTTGCCAGCGCCGCGACACGGGCTTGTGGCGCCCGCCGGCTTACTACGATGGTGGTCAGCGCCGCAAATTCATCGGACACCACTTTGGCCGTCAGCGGCGTGCGGGCCTGCGAATCCAAAATAATCCGCCGTAACCGGCCCGGGACTTTTGTCCTTGGACCTTGGACCTTGGACTTTGAATTGATCCGTACCGTCAGGCTGGGATCGTCCGCCAAAACGGTATTGACGCCCACGAGGATGGCATCCGCACCCTGGCGCAGTTTCATGGCATACGCCCGCGCCGGGGCGCCGGTAATCCATTTGGATTCGCCGGTGGCAGTGGCAATTTTGCCATCCAACGTCATCGCGGCCTTGACCGTGACGAACGGGGTGCGGTGGACAATCCAATGGTTGAAGGCAGCATTCAATCGGGCGCACTCGTTGGCAATTTGGAGCGCCTGCGGCGGAACCGAAGCCTGGCCTTGACGGGGCGGACGGTCCCAGGCGGCGACCGCAACGCCCGCCCGGCGCAAAATGGTCAGCCCCTTGCCCGCGTGGTGCGGATTGGGATCGGTGGTGCCGATGACTACGCGCCGGATGCCAGCGGCGCGAATGGCATCGGTACAGGGCGGCGTGCGCCCGTGCGTGCAGCAGGGTTCGAGTGTGACGTAGAGCGTGGCGCCTTTAGATTTGTGGCCCCCGCGTTCCGCGTCGTGTAATGCTTCAATTTCTGCATGCGGCTGGCCGGCGCGGTGATGCCAGCCGCGCCCGATGATTTTGCCGTCTTGCACCAGCACCGCGCCGACCATGGGATTGGGCGAAGTGGTGCCGTAACCGCGGCGGGCGAGCCGTAGGGCGAGGCGCATGAACTGGGCATCGGACATCGGGCCCAAGATAACGGGGGGCCGCGCCCGCCTCAATGCTTTAACCGCGGCGGGCCATCACGGCAACGGAGTCACGGTGAGGTAATCCACATTGACGCCGCCATGACCGCCGGTGAGCCGGACGACGTTGGTTTTGCCGGCGGCGAGCGGGACAGTCAAATCCGCCGTGCCCTGATAAGCACTCCAGCCGCCGGTGGTGGGTGTATTGAGGAAGGACCAGTCCGTGCCGTTGACGCTCAACCGCAGTTTGGCGCGGTCGGCACTGGCGTAGTGAATGGCGAGGTTCGCCCGGCCGCCGGCGGAACCGCCGTCAATGTCGGACCATTCCACGTAGGCATCCGCGAGGTGGAGATTTTGGATGGCGTGGCCCGCCGCGGCAGCGGCGTCTTCACCCACGGTAGCATCCCCACCGCAATGGGCCTGCGCGGCGGCATAACGCACGGCATGGGCATCCGGTTCCGGCGCCGGGCCGACTGCCGGCACGCCGGTCTTGGTTTGCTCCACGGTTAGGACGGTGCCGTCGGGATTGAAATACAGCCGGTCCACGCAGACCGAACGCAGCGTGCCCTGGCCGGAGAGGGATTGGTTGTGATAGAACTGATACCATTGTCCTTTGAATTCCACCACGGAACCGTGGCTGGTGTCGCAACCCGTCGGCTCCAAATAGATGCCCCGGTAGGTCCACGGTCCCAGCGGATGGTCGCTCGTGGCATAACGGAGCCGGTTCGCGCCCGGGTGATTGTCGGCGTAGGCCAGGTAATAAATGCCGTTGCGTTTGAAGACCCAAGTGGCTTCGTGAAAATCCTCCAGGCCGGTCATGGGTTGCAGGTCGCCATCAAGTTCGGTCATGTTGGCCTTCAACTTAGCACCCTGGCATTTGCCGCCGCCGCCGTAATAGAAATAGGCGGTGCCGTCGGTGTCCACAAACACCGCCGGATCAATCATGGAGAAACCACCCACGCCGGCGATGAACCCGGCGGGCTGGAAATCGCTCGCGGGTTTGGAACTGGTGGCCACGCCCACCTTCCAGGTGCGGTTCCAATCCGACCCGCTGGGATGCGGATAATAAAAATAATAAGTGCCATCATGATAGGCGCAGTCCGGGGCCCACATGAAACCGCCTTCGGGCCGGCCCCAGGTGACGGCGCTGGAGCGCAGGATTTCGCCTTCGTCGCGCCAGTGCACCATGTCGGCGGTGGAAAAGACGTGATAACGGTCCATCAGGTCGCAGCCGCGCGGCGGGTCCATGTCGTGCGACGGATAGACATACAACCGGCCATCGGCCCACACGTGCGCCGAAGGGTCGGCGGTGTAGATGCTGGTGATGCAGGGATTCGCAGCCCGGCCCACGGAGACCAGCGTTGCTGCTGCCAGTACGAGAACGGCCGGAACATTGCCGCGAAATAAGACTGATGTGGCCGAACCAAAATTAAAGGTGCGCATGGATATTACGGGTGATGGTTGCGGGGGCATGTTCCCACGAACCGTTCGGGCGAACCATCCCCGATTGTGGGGAGAGCGGCGGGCGGCTGTTTATTGCGGCCGGGCGAAGATACGATGCAGGACCGTGGCCAGCGTGGCCATGTCGATGGGTTTTTGCAACAGGTCGCGAATGCCCACGGCCGCCAGTTCGTCCCGGCCCAGGTTGGCGGGATAACCGCTGGCGAGTACGATGGGCAGGTCGGAATGCAGGGCGTGCAACTGGCGGGCCAGTTCCAGGCCGTTGATTTCAGGCATGGTGAAATCGGTGATAACCAGATCGAAGTGCGTGCCGTTTTGATGGAAGAGGGTCAGGGCTTCGCGGGCGCTGTTGCGGCTGGTGACCTTGTAGTTCAACCGCCGCAGCAACCGTTCCATGGTGAGCGTGAGGGTGGTTTCGTCATCCACCAACAAAATGTTCTGCCCCTGGCCGTAGGGCAGTTTGGCGGTCGGCGGCGGCACGAGGGGGGCGTCCTGCGGTTTGCCCGGCAGGTATATGCAGAACGTGGCGCCGTGTTCGGGCTGGCTGTCCACAGTGATGAAGCCCTCATGCGCCTGCACCAGGCCGTGGACCACGGCCAGGCCGAGCCCGGTGCCTTTGCCGGCAGGTTTGGTGGTGAAGAACGGCTCGAAAATGCGTGCCAGGGTTTTTTCATCCATACCGTGTCCGGTGTCGGCTACAGTGAGTTTGGCATAGGCACCGGCCCGAAATTCGGGATGGGTTTGAAGGAATTTGGCGTCCGGCTCAAAGGCTGCCAACCGGATGGTGAGCTTCCCCGGCCGGCCTTCCATGGCATGCAGGGCGTTGGTGCCGAGGTTCACCGCCATCTGGTAAATCTGCGTGGGGTCGGCCAGCACGGCAGGCGCCGCCTCGTCCAGATGCGTTTCGATCTCAATCTGCGTGGGCAACGAGGCCCGCAGAAACCGGGCTGCTTCCTTAACGACAGTATTCAGCTGAATGACCTGCCGTTCCTGTTCGCGTTTGCGGCTGAAGGTGAGGATTTGTTGCACCAGGTCCTTGGCCCGGCAGGAGGCCTTGATGATTTCGCGAATTTCCTCCTGGGCGGGCGGGTTGTCCTCGGTGTCCTGCTGGAGCAGGTAGCTGAAGCCCAGGATGGCCGCGAGAATGTTGTTGAAATCATGCGCGATGCCACCGGCGAGGGTGCCGATGGCTTCCATCTTCTGCGCCTGCTGCAGGCGGTTCTCCAACTGCCGCCGCTCGCTGATATCCTGCTTGATGGCCACGAAATGCGCGATTTTGCCACCGGCGCCCCGCACCGGGGTGATGGTCATTTCCTCGGTGTACAGGCTGCCGTCCTTGCGTTGGTTCACCACTTCACCCTGCCAGACATTGCCGGCCAGGATGGTGTTCCACATGGCAGCATAGAACGCGGCGGGATGATGCTGCGATTTCAACATGCTGAGCTTTTGGCCCAGCACGGCGGCGGCCTCGTATCCGGTGAGGTCGGTGAAGGCGGGGTTGACCCATTCGATGCGGCCATGCGCATCGGTGATGACGATGGCGTTGGCGGCGGCAGTGAGGGCGCTGGACTGCAAGCTGAGCTGGTCCTCGGCGCGTTTGCGCGCGGTGATGTCGAATTGCACGCCCTGGCTGCCGACGATGTGGCCGGCGGCATCCAGCACCGGAAACTTCATCACATGCACAAACTGGCGGCCGCCGTCCGGCAGGGCATATTCTTCCACCAGTTCAATGGCTTCGCCCGTCTGCATGATACGGCGGTGATGGTCCTCGCCGGCCGTGGCGTATTTGCCGGTCTGGCGCACCAGGGTGCCAGGGCCCGATCCGGCCTGGGCGGCTTCGAGCGGGGTTTTGCCCAGGAAATGTTCGGGCGACATGCCCTTGAGCTGGCAGAAGGCGGGATTGACCACCACGAACCGGCCTGCCCGGTCCTTCCGGAACACGCCGATGGGCAACTGGCTCACCAGCGAGTGATACAGCGCCTGCGATTCGCGCAGATTTTGTTCGGCAAACCGGTGCTCGGTGATGTCCTGCCCGGAACTGAGCATGCACTCGATGTCGCCGATGACCACTTTTTCCGCCGACCAGAGCAAGTGGCGCACCTCGCCGGATTTGCCGCGGATTTCCAGCACGAAATCGCGAACCGTTCCCTCGGCGTGAAGTCGCGCCACCACCAGTGCGCGTTGTTCGGCGTTGGCCCACACTCCCAAGTCCAGCGCGCTGTGGCCGAGCACTTCTTCGCGCGAACGTTCCAGCACCTTGAGATACGCCTCGTTCACGTCCAGATAATGGCCGTTATCCAGCCGGGAGAGAGTCATGGACACCGGGCTGGAATGGAACATCGCCGAGAATTTTGCCTCGCTGGCGCGCAACTGCATTTCCGACTGCTTGCGCTGGGTGATGTCGTGCGCCACACCGATGAGCCCGATGACCTGGCCCGCGCTGTCGCGGCGGGGCACTTTGGTGGTGAGAAATGTGTGTGACACGCCGTCCGCGCTGCGAATGGCCTCCTCCAGCACCTCTGTTGCGCCCGAGTCCATCACCCGCCGGTCGTCCACCATGAAGCGTTCGGCTTCGACGGGATTGGGATGGAAATCCGCCTTGGAGCGACCGAGCAGTTTTTCCGGCGTCATGCCGCTGAACCGGTAGCCTGCCGGGTTCATGTAAACGAACCGGCACTCGCGGTCCTTCACAAAAATGATTTCGTTGGAATGCTCCATGATGGAGCGCAGCAGCAGGTCGCTTTCGCAGACCGCGGCCTCGGCCTGTTCCCGGGCCAGTTGGTTGCGCAGAGCCTGAATGCCATGCGCCAGGTCATCGGCAAGCTCGGTGAGCAGTTCGACTTCGGTCGGGTTGAAGGCGTTGACTTCCCCGGCGTAAAGCGACAACACGCCGAACGTCTTTCCTTGGTGGCGCAAGGGCAGCCTGATGGAAGCGGCATAGCCGCAGCGGGCTGCTGCCTCCCGCCAGGGGCCGAGGTTGGGATCGTTCTGAAAATCCCGGTTGATGGTGATCTGTCCGGTGCGGAGGGTGATGCCGGTGGGACCGCGACCGCGTTCGCTTGTTTCATCCCAGCTGATTTTGGCCTCGGCCAGATAACCTTCCGTGTCCCCGGCATGGGCGGCAAAACGGATGGATTTTGTCGTGTCATTTTCGGGAAAACCCACCCACGCCATCCGGTAGCCGCCGGCTTGGACAATGACGCGGCAGATTTCCTCCAGCAACGCCGGCTCGGCGGCGGCGCGTACGATGGCCTGGGTGCATTCGCTGACGATACGCTGCGCGCGTTCGCCCCGGAGCAGGGAGGATTCCATGTTCTGCCGGTGCTCAACCTCCTTTTCCCAGCGCCGTAACAACCGGCGCAACAGAAAAAACAGGAGCCCGGTGGTGACCAGCACAAACCCCCAGCCTTTGGCCAGCGAAACGCACCCTCGCGTGGAGGAATCGTCGAACCAGCGGGTGGTTAACTCATCGGAAAGAAAAATCCAGCAGCCGGCCGCGACGCCATAGCTGAGCGCGATCCGGAAGGCCTGCTGTTTTGCCGTGAGTTTCATGTCGGTTTACGTCCGGCGCCCCCGCGATATCATTGCTAATTTCATGGTTTTGACCGGGTAATGCGCCCGCAGCTTGAAAGGGATTGCGATGCGGGGCTAGCCACCATTTGCTCATTGACTAGCGGATGTTGCAGATGATGCGGCATGGATTGGGTCTGGAGCTGGCTGGCGCAACAGGAAGGAAATGGGAAACATCAAAATGCCGGCCGTGGGGTTGGAGTGAGATAAACTTTAAGTGAAATAGTGTAATGGGCTTGGTCCCAAGAGTTTTTCGTAAAGGTTGCGGTGTTGCTCTGATTCTGTTCAGTCATGTTCTCGAAATTGGAGGCATAGCTTCCCCTTTTGTTCCGGGCGCAACGTATGATTCCCGTCCGCATCCAATCCGGGCAAACTTATGCAACAGCCTTTCTGGTAACGAGTCAGCGATTCCGCGCTGGCCGTGGTTTCCACTGGCTGACTCAATTTCACCAGTATGCCGGTTAATTTATCGGTAAAACCGGGGCGAACTTCACCAAATAATTGGTGGAGCCATCAGGGAAAGCGGGTTTGATGCCAGTCAGGGCGTGAGACGGGGGATAAACCTTGGAAGTTCGGCGGGTCAAAAGGCCAAGCCGGGCTCAGTGCCAAGACAACCCGGTGGGGTAAAGCAGGAAACTACCGTTGTGACCACCAAGTTCATTCCCGGAGGCAAACCGGCGGGGGTGGGACGGAGTAATTATTCTTCAAACAGCGCCTGTGCGAACTGCTTCGCATCGAACGGCTGCAGGTCGTCGGGCTGTTCGCCCAGGCCCACAAACTTGATGGGCAGGCCGAGTTCCTTCTGGATGGCCACCACCATTCCGCCCTTGCTCGTGCCGTCGAGCTTGGTGACGATGAGCCCGGTGAGCGGCACCGCCTTGTTGAATTCCCGCGCCTGATTCAGCGCGTTCATGCCCGTGCTGCCGTCCAGGACCAGCAGCACCTCGTGCGGCGCGCCCGCCAGTTGCTTGCCGATGACGCGATGCAGCTTGTGCAGCTCCTGCATGAGATTGTGCTTGGTGTGCAACCGCCCGGCGGTATCAATGAAAAGATAATCCGCCTGCCGCGCCTGGGCGGCGGTCACGGCGTCGTGCGCCACGGCGGCGGCGTCTGCTCCGTAATTGCCGGCAATCACCTCCACCTGCAATCGCGTGCCCCAGAGCTTGAGCTGCTCGATGGCCGCGGCGCGGAAAGTGTCGCACGCGGCGAGGATGGCGGTCTGGCCGCGTTGCTGGATGAGATGCGCGAGCTTGGCGCTGGTGGTGGTCTTGCCGGTGCCGTTCACCCCCACAATGGAAACCACCGTCGGGCCGGCGGGGGCTTTGATCAAATCGGCCTTGTTGGCCGCGAGACTCTTTTCAATCTCCGCGCGGGCGACGGCCAGGTAATCCAGCCCCGCAGCGCCCTGCGATTCATAGGCCTTTTTGACCGCGTCCGTGATCTGCGCCGTCATGGCCATGCCGAGGTCGGCGGCGATGAGCGCGAGTTCAATCTCCTCCAGCGATTCCGCCGTCAGCTTCGGCGAACGCGTGATGATGCGCTTGATTTCGTGGGTGAGCTTGGCCTGGGTTTTGGCCAGGCCGGCTTTGAATTTCGCGAATAATCCCATGGGTAAATTACCGGTGACTCCCGGCGCGCCGCGCGGCGGGTGATTGGAACTTAAGCGGCGCCGTTTGACGAGCCATTTCTCCGCTGGTGCGCCCGGGCCTTGAGCCGTTCGTAGTACGGGTAGTCCAGCTTGACGGTGCCGATGAGCGGCCGGCCCTTGCTCAGGCCGTGGCAGTCCGAGCCGCCGGTGACGAGCAGTCCAAAGTGTGCGGCCATTTCGAGGTAATGCCGGCTCACGCTTGCGGAATGTTTGGTGTGGAAGCACTCAATGCCATCCAGGCCCAGCGCCACCAGTTCGGGAATGATGGCGTCGGTGCGGTTCAACGCCGGATGCGCCATCACCGCCAGCCCGCCGGCTTGGTGCACCAGTTCAATGCCCCGGGCGGCGGCCATCTTGAACTTGGGCACAAACGCCGGGCGGTCCTTTTTGAGAAAACGGTCAAACGCCTCGTCCATGCTGCCGCAAAACCCGCCCCGCACCAGTGCCCGGGCCACGTGTGGCCGGCCGGGCGAATTGCAGTTGGCCAGCGCAAAGACGTCGGCGGCCTTCAAGCCCACGCCAATGGCATTGAGCTTGGTGGCCATTTCGCGGATGCGGTTTTGCCGCACGGCTTGGAAGTGCGCCATCTCCTTCAGGAACATCGGGTCGCCGATGTCCACGAAGTATGCGAGCAGATGCACCTCGGTGTTTTGGTGCTCGGCGGTCAGTTCCGTGCCGGGCACGAACTCGATGCCGGCGGCCGCGCAGGCGGCGGCGGCACTCGGGCAGCCTTCCACCGTGTCATGATCGGTCAGGGCAATGGCGGCGAGGCCATTCAACTGCGCCTGGGCGACAAGTTCTTCCGGGGTATAGGTGCCGTCCGAAAAACGGGTGTGGAGATGCAAATCGGCAAACATGATAATTACTGCACAATCCGCGCTGAGCGCATCAGGTCACCCTTGATCTTGTCGAGCAGGCCGTTGACGAATTTGCCGCTATCCTCCGTGGAGAATTTTTTGGCGATGTCCACCGCCTCGTTGATGCTCACCACCGGCGGGATGTCATCGCGAAAGAGCATTTCATACACCGCCAGCCGCAGGATGTTGCGGTCCACGGCGGCCATGCGGGGGAGGTCCCAGTTTTGGGCGTGCTTCTGGATCTCGGCGTCAATTTTGGCCCGGTGCTCCAGGACGCCGCGGATGAGCGGTTCGGCAAACAGCCGCAGCGCAGCCTCCTCGGTGGTGGGCGGGGGCAGTTCCACCTGTTCGCCCCAGTGCGCGTCGCCTTTTTCCGCGGCAATGGCCGCCGCCTGTTGGGATTCCCAAAACTGGTTCAGGGCCTCCTCCAGGTGTTCCGGCGGGTTCAAATCATACTGGAACAGAAACTGTACCGCTCGTTCCCGGGCTTCACGTCGCTTTCCCATGACGGGAAGCATGCCGCAGAAAACCCGGGCACGAAATGAAAATTTTTGACCGGCCGGTTTTTTGCGGAAATGCCCGCGGGAAGCAGGGATTTCGCGAATTCGTTTTTGACAGTCCCCGCCGGGGTTGGCAAGCTATTGGTCAATTTTTTGACGGGTTGGTCGGGGAGCAAAGCGGGAAACCTAAGCGAAATCGAGAGATATAATTATGGCTGAATTAGTAGGAAACCTTCTGGTCGGACAATCGGGCGGCCCCACCGCCGTCATCAATGCCAGCGTGGCCGGCGTGTTACAGGAAGCCGGACGCCACGAATGCATCGAGGAAATCTACGGCGGGCTCAACGGCATTTTTGGCATCCTCAACGAGGACCTCATTGACATCAACGAGGAAAAGGCCCGCTCCCTCGAAGACCTGAAGCACACTCCCGCCGCGGCGCTGGGCACCTGCCGGTACAAGATTGATTTCAAGAAGAAGCCCGAAAAGGCCGCCCAGGACATGGACCGCCTGTTCGAGGTCTTCGCCGCCCACAACATCCGCTATTTCTTCTACGCCGGCGGCAACGATTCCCAGGACACCTCGCACAAGATTCACGAGGAAGCCGTCAAACGCGGCTACGAGCTGCGCGTCATCGGCGTGCCCAAGACCATTGACAACGACCTGCCGCACACCGACAGCTGCCCCGGCTACGGGTCCGTCATCAAATACTGCGCCGCCACCGTCATGGAAGTCGGCACCGACGTGGGCAGCATGGCCACCGACGACGGCTCCTGCTGCATCATCGAAGTGATGGGCCGCTCCGCCGGCTGGATCGCCGCCGGCACCGTGCTCGCCAAGCGCACCCCGGCCTGCCCGCCGCACATCATCCTGCTCCCCGAACTCCCGTTCGATGAGGAAAAGTTCCTGGCCAAGGTCAAGGAAACCGTCGCCGCCAACCGGTACTGCATCGTGGTGGTGGGCGAAGGCTTGAAAAACGCCGCCGGCGAGGAAATCGGCGCCGACAAGACCCGCCTCGATTCCTTCGGCCATCCCGTGCTTTCCGGCGCGGCGGACAAACTGGCGGAAATCGTGCAGGGCCGCATCAATCTCAAGACCCGCACCGTGAAGCTCGGCTACGCCCAGCGCGCCGCCGCGCATTATGCCAGCGCCACCGACGCCAAAAACGCCGTGGCCTGCGGCGAGGCCGCCGTGCGCGCCGCCGTGGCAGGCAAGAGCGGTTACATGGTCAAGATCGTCCGCACCGTCCGGGCCGATGGCTCCATTGCCTGGAGCACGGATTTGCAGCCGCTCGGCGACATCGCCAACGTGGAGCATTTCCTCCCGGCCGACTGGGTTGCGGAAGACGGCTTCCTGCCCAACGAGAAATTTGTGGAATACGCCCGGCCGCTCATCGAGGGCGAACTGGCGGTGCCGGTGGAAGGTGGCCTGCCCAAGTTTGTGCATCTGGAAAAAGTGCGCGTCGAAAAGAAACTCGCGCCCCGGGCGTAATTCCGGGCCGCGTGCCTGGTGAAGCCCTGACGGTGGAACTCTGTCCATGACCCCTGATACGTTAGCCAAAGCCAAGTCGCTCGGGTTCTCCGACCGGCAGATTGCCCATTTGATTGGAAAGACCGAGGACGAAGTCCGCGCCCTGCGCAAATCCCTCGGGCTCGTCCCCAGCTATCGCCTGGTGGACACCTGCGCCGCCGAGTTCGAGGCTTACACGCCGTATTATTATTCCACCTACGACCGCGGCGACGACGAGGTCAAGGGCAACACCGCCAAAAAGGTCATGATCCTCGGCGGCGGCCCCAACCGCATCGGGCAGGGGATTGAGTTTGATTACTGCTGCGTGCACGCGGCCTTCGCGCTGAAGGAGGATGGCTACGAGACCATCATGGTCAATTCCAATCCCGAAACCGTCTCCACCGACTACGACACCAGCGACAAATTGTTCTTTGAGCCGCTGACCCTCGAAGACGTGCTGCACATTTACGAACGCGAAAAATGCTGGGGCGCCATCGCCCAGTTCGGCGGGCAGACCCCGCTGAACCTTGCGCTCGGCCTGCAAAAGAACGGCGTCAACATCATCGGCACCTCGCCCCAGAGCATCGAGATTGCCGAGGACCGCAAGCTGTTCGCGGCCATGCTGCGCAAGCTCAACATTCCGCAGCCGCCCAACGGCCTGGCCACCAACGAGGCCGAGGCCCTCGTGGCCTCCAAGCAACTCGGCTATCCCGTGCTCGTGCGGCCCAGCTTCGTGCTCGGCGGCCGGGCCATGCAGATTGTTTATTCCGACGCCGAACTTTCGCATTACATGCGGTTCGCCGTGGAAGCCTCGCCCGAGCGCCCCGTGCTCGTGGACAAGTTTCTCGAAGACGCCACCGAGGTGGACGTGGATTGCATCGCCGACGTCGGCCTGCCCCACGGCGGCACCATCGTCATCGGCGGCATGCTCGAGCACATTGAATTTGCCGGCGTCCATTCCGGCGACGCCGCCATGGTGCTGCCGCCCCACACACTTTCGCCCGAGGTCATCGCGACCATCCGCGAATACACCCACGCCATGGCGCGGGAACTCAAGGTCATCGGCCTCATGAACGTGCAATACGCCGTGAAGGGCGAGGTGGTGTACGTATTGGAAGTAAACCCGCGCGCCTCGCGCACCGTGCCGTTTGTGAGCAAGGCCATCGGCCATCCGCTCGCCAAACTGGCGGCCAAGG